>JBJXHB010000451.1:0-15643 GCA_046160725.1 Aquabacterium sp. | reverse complement strand
CAGCTGATCCGGCCGGAACTCGGCCGCGCGCTGTACGAACGGGCGCCTGCGCCCAAGCGATGGGTCCTGGTGCCCGGCGGGTCTCACCACAGCACCAATGCAGTGGGCGCCGATGACTATCGCCAGGCGGTGGCCGATCTGTTCGGCATCGGTCGGGGTGCGGGGCCGGCCGCTGTGTCCACACGCTGACGGCGCGGGTACAGGCGAGGCCTCGGGTTTCTCCGGCCCGATTCAGGCCCGAACCACGGGCTTTTCTGCTGCCCGCCAGCGGCCCGACGCGGCAAGATGGCCGGACCATGGCACATCACGAGCCGTTGCAGCTGCTTTACCTCGGGACCGGCGAGCCCGATCTGTCCACCTCTGCCCACGGGCCTTTCATCGTGCACCCGGCGTCATCATTGGCCGAGGCCACGGCCATGCTGACGGAACAAAGCTTTGACGCGCTCTGGCTGGGTTTCGCCGGCATTGGTGACCTGACCCAGCTGGCCAACTGGCCGCCGCTGGCCCGGGCGCTGACCGACGCGGCCGTGCTGGTGTGTGCGCCCGAGCCCGAGGTGTCGGACACCCTGCGCCTGGTTCGGCTGGGCGTGCAGGACGTCCTGCCTCTGCGCGCCGCCACCGCCGAGAACATTGCCCGCAGCGTGCGCATGGCGGTCGAGCGCAAGCGCCTGGAGCGGGCCGCCCGCAGTGCCTTTGCAACCGACCTGAACACAGGGCTGCCCAACCGGGCGCAGCTGATGGAGCACATGACCCACCTGCTGGCGCTGCGCGAGCGTGAGCCGGCCGCCATGGCGCTGCTGGCGTTGCGGGTCCAGGGCCTGGCGCATGCGGAGTCGCGGCTGGGTGTCGAAGCGGCCAATGTCCTGCGGCGCAAGCTGGCCGTCCGTTTGCGGTCGGTCCTGAGGGCCAGCGATGTGGTCGCGGCGCTCGGCGGTGACGGTTTTGCCGTTCTGCTGGCGTGGATCGACGAGGCCGGCGACGGCGAGCGCGTGGCTGGCAAGCTGGCCGACGCCCTGCACCGGCCGGTCAATGTGGCCGGCGAGGACCTGGGCATGGGCGTGGCCATCGGCGTGGCGCGCTACCCCGAGCATGGCAAGGACGCCGCGGCCCTCATGACGCGTGCCCTTGCACTGGCCGAGAGCGGCACGATGGTGAGGGCGCCGCAGGCCGGCACCATCCGGCCGCCACAGGCCGCCAACGACGAGCTTTGATACCCAGCCGCCCATCGGCTTGACGCCGCCCAGTCCTGCCTGCGGCCGCGTCACGCTGACGACTCGGTTGCGAGCTACTTGTTGAGGTCACCCAGGCACAGGTACTTGGTCTCGACGTAGTCATCCATGCCCTGGTGCGCACCCTCGCGACCCAGGCCCGACTGCTTGACGCCGCCGAAAGGCACCTCGCAGGTGGAGATCAGCCCGGTGTTGATGCCGACCATGCCGTATTCCAGCGCTTCGGCCACGCGGAAGATGCGGCCGATATCGCGGCTGTAGAAATAGCTGGCCAGCCCGAACTCGGTGGCATTGGCGAGGGCGACGGCCTCGGCTTCGGTGCTGAACCGGAACACCGGTGCCACCGGGCCGAAGGTCTCCTCCTTGCTGCACAGCATGTCCGGCGTGACGTCGGCCAGGACGGTCGGCGTGAAGAAGCGATCGTCGATGCGGCTGCCGCCCACCACCACCCGGGCACCCTTGGCCGTGGCATCGGCCACGTGGCGCTCCACCTTGTCCATGGCCTGGGCGTCGATCAGCGGGCCCTGGTGGACGCCGGCCTCGAAGCCGTTGCCGACCTTGATGGCCTGTGCCTTCTGTGCCAGGCGGGCGACGAAGTCGTCGTACACGGCGTCCTGCACATACAGCCGATTGGCGCAGACGCAGGTCTGTCCGGCGTTGCGGTACTTGCTGACCATGGCACCCTCGACGGCGGAGGCGATGTCGGCGTCGTCGAAAACGATGAAGGGTGCGTTGCCACCCAGCTCCAGCGAGATCTTCTTGACCGTGCCGGCGCACTGGCTCATCAGGATCCGGCCGACCTCGGTGCTGCCGGTGAAGGACAGATGCCGCACCACGTCGGAACTGCACAGCACCTTGCCGATCTCGATGCTCTGTGAGGCATCGGCCGTGATGATGTTCAACACCCCGGCGGGCATGCCCGCACGCTGGGCCAGTTCGGCGCAGGCCAGCGCCGACAGCGGTGTTGCTTCGGCAGGCTTGATGACGACCGGGCAGCCGGCAGCCAGCGCCGGCGCAACCTTGCGCGTGATCATGGCGATCGGGAAGTTCCACGGCGTGATGGCCGCGCAGACGCCGATGGCCTGCTTGATCACGATGTAGCGCTTGCTGGGGTCGGTGGTCGGGATGGTCTCGCCGTAGACCCGTTTGGCCTCCTCGGCGAACCATTCGATGAAGCTGGCGCCATAGATCACCTCGCCGCGCGCCTCGGCCAACGGTTTGCCCTGCTCGGCGGTCATGATGCGGGCCAGGTCGTCGGCATGCTGGTGAAGCAGCGCGAACCACTTCATCAGGATGGCATGCCGCTCCTTGGCGGTCCGGCCGCGCCAGGCGGCAAAAGCGCCTTCGGCGGCCATGATGGCCTGGTGGGTCTCCACCGGCCCCAGGTTGGCGACATCGGCCAGCTTCAGGCCGGTGGCCGGGTCGGTGACGTCGAAGCGGGCCTGGCCGGCGACCCATTGGCCGCCGATCAGTGCGTCGGTCCGCAGCAGGCCGGGGTCGTTGAGTGCCGCGATTGGCGAGGTCTTCATGTCCATGGGGTGCTCCTGTTGGTCGGTGATGGCGTCCATGCCGCAAGCGCCGCCCAAGCGGCGCGCTGCGGCCATGGCTGCAGCGCGGTCGAGGCTACAGCAGGCGCGTCTTGCGCCCGGCCCAGTAGCGCTCGCGCAGCGGCTTCTTGTAGAGCTTGCCGGTGGGCAGCCGCGGCAGCGCCGGGTCGAAGTCGATGCTGCGCGGGCACTTCATGGTCGCCAGGTGCTGGCGGCAGAAAGCGATCAGTTCGGCTTCCAGTTCAGGCCCGGTGGCGACGCCGGGCATGGCCTGGACCACGGCCTTGACCTCCTCGCCCAGGTCGTCATTCGGCACGCCAAAAACCGCGGCATCGGCCACCTTGGGATGGGTGATCAGCAGGTTCTCGCATTCCTGCGGATAGATGTTGACCCCGCCGCTGATGATCATGAAGGTGGAACGGTCGGTCAGGTACAGGAAGCCGTCGTCGTCGACATAGCCGACATCGCCCACTGTGGTCATGGTGCCGTCGGTCGACCGCGTCTCCTGGGTGCGCTGCGGGTCTCGGAAGTACTCGAACTCGGTCGCGCTCTTGAACCAGATCTCGCCCGGGGTGCCCTTGGGCAGTGGCTTCATCTGCTCGTCCAGGATGTGCAGGTCACCCAGCATCACCTTGCCAACCGTGCCCTTGTGGGCCAGCCACTGTGCGCTGTCGCAGGCGGTGAAGCCCAGTCCTTCGGTGGCACCGTAGTACTCCAGGATGATCGGACCCCACCAGGCGATCATCTGCTCCTTGACCTGCACCGGGCAGGGCGCGGCGGCATGCACCGCGATCTCCAGCGACGACAGGTCATGGCGGGTGCGCGCGTCCGGCGGCAGCTTGAGCATGCGGCTGAACATGGTTGGCACCAGCTGGCTGTGCGTGACCCGGTGCTGCTCGATCAGCTGCAGATAATGCTCGGGGTCGAAGCGTTCCATGATCACGACCGTGCCGCCATGGCGGATGGTCAGCGACACCGCGGCCTGCGGCGCCGAGTGGTACAGGGGCGCCGGCGACAGGTAGATCATGTCGTCCCGGTAGCGCCACAGCTGCCGCAGAAAGTGAAACAACGGCAGGGGCTCGCTGGGCGGATTTTCCGGCAACGGCCGCAGCACGCCCTTGGGTCGGCCGGTGGTGCCGCTGGAGTACAGCATCGGCGTGCCCAGGGCCTCGTCGGCGATGGGCGTGATCGGCAGCCCGGCAACAGCCTCGTCCAGGTTGACGAAGCGGTCGTCGGCCGGCCCGTCGACGACGATGGCCAGCCGCACGGCCGGGCACTGCGCCAGCGCGGCGCGCACGACATCGCGTTTGGCCTGCGATGTGAACACCACCTGGGACAGGCTGTTCTGCAGGATGTAGGCCAGCTCGTCGGCGGTCAGGTAGGAGTTGATGCAGGTGTAGTACAGCCCGCTGCGCTCCCCAGCGCTCTCGGTCTCCAGGTAGCGGACATGGTTCTCCATGAAGATCGCGTAGTGGTCCAGGCGTTTCAGGCCCTGGGCGCGCAGCAGGTGCGCGATGCGGTTGCTGCGTGCCTCCAGCTCGGCATAGGTGACGCGCTCGCCGGTGTCGGCCATGACGATCGCGGCACGGTCCGGATGGGTTCGGGCAAACGGGGCGGGATACATCGGGGTCTCCTACGGTGGTTTCGTCGCCGGTGGGTCAGGACGCGGGGGCGACTCTAGCGGGGCAGGGCGGGCCCCAGGTTCCCAGATGCGACAGCCGGGGCGTCCAGCCAGCGCAGCTCCGGCGCCAGGACATCGTCCCTGAAGAGCGCGCGGGCCAGGGCGTTCTCGCGCTGTTCGATCGTGTCCAGGAATCGGGTGGCGTCCCCGCCCATCGCGCCAAAGGTGTCGAAGCCGCGCTCCAGAAAGGATTGCAGCGTCCCCAAGCCGGCCGCATGGGCCGGTCCACGCATCAGGTGCAGGGCACCGCGCAACAGCCGACGGCGCGTCAGGCGAGACAGGTCCTGGCCGATGCGCAGCGTCAGGGCGATCTGGCGCTGGCGGTCGATCGACCGGCCACAGATGCCCCATGCCCGGCGGTAGGACCCGCCGTCCAGGCGCTGCCCACCCACGGCACGTGCCATGTCGGCATCGAGCCCCTCGGACAGGGCATGCAGTTCGGCCAGGGCGGCCACGGTCTCGACCACCTCGGCCTCGAACAGCCGCACCAGGGCCGGCACGATGCGGCCGAACTCGGCGTCGCGCCGGCTGAAGTCCCCAGGTCCGTACAGGTCGGTCAGGAAGAAGCGCGCCGCGGGCGCCATCCGGGTGTCGGCCAGCAGGTCGACGTAGCTGCGCTCGAAACGCCGGGCCTGGAAGGTCTTCAGCGCCTGTACGGCGGCCGCGAAGGCCGGGTCCTGCAACCCGACCTGGCGCAGGCGCGCGACCTCGGCCAGGTGGCCGAGGATGCGCTCAGCTGGCGTCGCCATCCTCGGCGGATGCCCAGGTCTGACCGCGCGCCAGCGCGGCGCGGATGGCGTCGCCCTGCTCGTCGACGCGTGGCGGTCGGCGCGGCGCCACCGGTCGCTGGCCGTCCAGCCGCATCGGTGTGGCCACCATGGGTACGCCGTCGGTCTCGATGCGTACGCCACGCTCCAGGACCTGGGCATGCTCGAACACCTCCGGCAGCTCCAGGATGGGTGCGCAGGGCACGGCGTTGGGCTCCAGCAGAGCCATCCACTCACGTGTGCCCCGCTCCAGCATCCAGGTGGCCAGGATGGGGATCAGCGCGTCGCGGTTGACCAGGCGCAGCGCATTGGTGCGGAACCGTTCATCATCGGCGACGGCCGGCCGGCCGGCCAGGCGACAGAAGCGCTGGAACTGGCCGTCATTGCCGACCGCCAGCACGATGTGGCCGTCGCCGGTGGCAAAGACCTGGTAGGGCACCACGTTCAGGTGCGCATTGCCCATCCGCTTCGGCCGGATACCGCCGACCAGGTGGTTGCTGGCCTGGTTGGCGAGCATCGCCACCTGCGTGTCCAGCAGAGCCGCATCGATCCAGCGGCCACGGCCGGTGCGGCCTCGCTCCACCAACGCGGCCAGGATGGCCGTCACCGAGTAGACGCCGGTGAACAGGTCGGCCACAGCCACGCCCACCTTCTGCGGCTGGCTGCCGGGCGTGCCGTCGCGCTCGCCGGTGACGCTCATCAGGCCGCCGGTGGCCTGGATCGCGAAGTCATAGCCGGCGGCCTGGGCATAGGGCCCGGTCTGGCCATAACCGGTGATCGAGCAATAGATCAGCGCCGGGTTGAGCGCCGACAGTGCGGCGTAGTCCAGGCCGTAGCGCGCCAGCTGGCCGACCTTGTAGTTTTCCAGCACGATGTCCGCGCCGCGGGCCAGCTGTCGCACCTGGGCGGCGCCCTCCGGGCTGGCAATGTCGATCGCGACCGAGCGCTTGCCGCGATTGGCGCTGAGGTAGTAGGCCGACTGCTGGTCGGCCGGGTCGCCGTGGAACGGCGGGCCCCAGCCCCGTGTGTCGTCGCCGGCACCGGGGCGCTCGACCTTGATCACGTCGGCGCCATAGTCGGCCAGCAACTGCCCGGCCCAGGGGCCCGCCAGCACGCGCGACAGGTCCAGCACCCGGACGCCCGCCAGCGGCCGGGGCATGCCGTCCGGCCCGGTCACTGGAAGGCCTGAATGCCGGTGATGGCGCGACCCAGGATCAGGGCATGGATGTCGTGCGTGCCCTCGTAGGTGTTCACCACCTCCAGGTTGACCAGATGGCGGGCCACGCCGAACTCGTCGCTGATGCCGTTGCCGCCCATCATGTCGCGGGCCATGCGGGCAATGTCCAGGGCCTTGCCGCAGGAGTTGCGCTTGACGATGGACGTGATCTCCACCGGCGCCGGGCCGGCGTCCTTGAGCCGGCCGAGCTGCAGGCAACCCTGCAGGCCCAGGCTGATCTCGGTCAGCATGTCGGCCAGCTTCTTCTGGACCAGCTGGTTGGCCGCCAGCGGGCGACCGAACTGCTTGCGGTCCAGCGTGTACTGGCGCGCGCGCTGGAAGCAGTCCTCGGCGGCGCCCAGGGCGCCCCAGGCAATGCCGTAGCGCGCACTGTTCAGGCAGGTGAACGGGCCCTTGAGCCCGCGCACCTCGGCGAAGGCGTTCTCCTCCGGGCAGAACACGTTGTCCATCACGATCTCGCCGGTGATCGACGCCCGCAGGCCGACCTTTCCGTGGATCTCCGGCGCCGACAGCCCGGCCGCACCCTTGTCCAGCACGAAGCCGCGGATCGCGCCGTCGTCGTCCTTGGCCCAGACGACGAAGACGTCGGCGATCGGGCTGTTGCTGATCCACATCTTGGCGCCACTCAGCGCATAGCCGCCCGGCACCTTGCGCGCCCGGGTGACCATGCTGCCCGGATCCGAGCCATGGTTCGGCTCGGTCAGGCCGAAGCAGCCGATCCACTCGCCGCTGGCCAGCTTCGGCAGGTACTTCTGCCGGGTTGCCTCGTTGCCGAACTCGAAGATCGGCACCATGACCAGCGAGCTCTGCACGCTCATCATCGAGCGGTAGCCCGAGTCGACACGCTCCACCTCGCGGGCGATCAGGCCGTAGCTGACGTAGTTCAGACCGGCGCCACCGTAGGTCTCCGGGATCGTCGGGCCGAGCAGGCCCAGCTCACCCATCTCGCGGAAGATCGCCGGGTCGGTCCGGCCGTGGCGGAAGGCATCCAGCACGCGCGGCGCGAGCCGGCCCTGGCAATAGTCCTGCGCGGCGTCGCGCACCGCGCGTTCGTCCTCGGTGAGCTGGCTGCCGAGGCTGAACGGATCGTCCCATTGAAAAGAGGCTTTGGAGGCCATCGGAGTCCTTGCGTGCGGTTGCGGTTGCGGTTGCAGAAGATCGTCAGGCCGTGGCGTCGAAGGCAGCGCCGAGGATGGCCAGGCCTTCGTCCAGCTGCGCCTGCGGCACCGTCAGCGGCACCAGGATGCGGATCACGTTGCCGTACACGCCGCAGGACAGCAGGATCAGGCCACGCCGTGCGGCCTCCTGGACCACGGCGTTGGTGCGCGCTGCGTCGGGCTGGTGCGGGTCGCCGTCCTTGAACAGTTCCATCGCCACCATGGCGCCCAGTGCCCGCACGTCACCGATCACCGGGTGGCGCGCCGAGATGTCGCGCAGGCCATTGGTCAGGGATTCGCCAACCGCCCGGCCCTTGGCCAGCAACTGCTCGCGCTCGAAAATGTCCAGCACCGCCAGCGCGGCGGCACAGGCCAGTGGATTGCCGGCGTAGGTGCCGCCCAGACCACCCGGGCCCGGCGCGTCCATGATCTCAGCGCGACCGATCACGGCCGACAGCGGCATGCCGCCCGCCAGCGACTTGGCCATCACGATCACGTCCGGCGCCACGCCCCATTGCTCGCAGGCCAGCCAGGTGCCGGTGCGGCCGGCGCCGGTCTGAACCTCGTCGGCGATGAGCACGATGCCATGCTGGTCGCACAGCCGCCGCAGCGCCTGCGCAAAGGCCGGCGGCGCGATGTAGAACCCACCCTCGCCCTGAACCGGCTCCAGGATGATGGCGGCCACACGCTGTGGCTCAACGTCGTACTTGAAGATGCGCTCGATCGAGGTCAGTGCCTCGTCGATCGACACCCCGTGCAGCTCGCAGGGGAAGACCGCGTGATAGATCTCGGCCGGGAACGGGCCGAAGCCGGCCTTGTAGGGCGCCACCTTGCCGGTCAGGGCCATGCCCATCAGCGTGCGGCCGTGGAAGCCGCCGCCAAAAGCGATCACCGCCTGGCGCTTGGTGTAGGCGCGCGCCACCTTGACGGCGTTCTCGACCGCCTCGGCCCCGGTAGTCATGCAGAAGCTCTTCTTGGCCCACGCCCCGGGCGCCATGGTGTTGAGCCGCTCGCACAACTCGACATAGGGCTCGTAGGCCAGAACCTGGAACGCGGTATGCGTGAAGCGGCCCAGTTGCTCCTGGATCGCCGCCACCAGCTGCGGGTGGCGGTGGCCGGTGTTGAGCACCGCGATGCCGCCGCAGAAGTCGACATAGCGGCGACCCTCGACGTCCCAGACTTCGGCGTTCTCGGCCCGCTGCACAAAAATCTCATGGGCCTGGCCCAGGCCGGCCGGCAGGGCGGCGCGCCGCCGGGCCATCAGGGCGGCGTTGTTCAGATTCGGCTCGCGTTGCATGGTCGGGATCCTTTCAGGGCGGACTCGTCACGATGGGAGCCGTCGATTGTGCCGGCTGGACGGCCCGGCATACTGCCCGCATTGCCCACGCTTGAGGCCGCCCGCGCGGCCTGCCGACCATGAAGCCCGAGGACCTGCAGCCCGAGAGCATTGCCGCCCAGGCCCTGGGCTGGGTCGACGACAGCACGCGTGCCATCGTGCCGCCGATCCACATGTCGGCGACCTATATCCGCGATGCCGACAACCAGTACCGGTCGGGCCGGATCTACATGCGCGCCGACAACCCGGCCTTTGACCAGCCGGAGGCCGTCATCACCGCGTTGGAGCGGGGCCGCCAGTCGCTGCTGTTTGCCTCTGGCATGGCGGCGGCCACTGCGGTTTTCCAGGCCCTGGAGCCGGGCGATCATGTGCTGGCGCCCAAGGTCATGTATTGGGCCCTGCGCAATTGGTTGATGAATTTCGCCATCCGCTGGGGGCTGCAGGTCGAGCTGGTCGACATGACCGACCCGGCCATCGTGTCGGCCGCGATACGGCCGGGCAAGACACGGCTGATCTGGATCGAGACGCCGGCCAACCCGACCTGGCTCATCACCGACATTGCCGCGCTGGCTGAGGTCGCGCATCGGGCCGGTGCCGCCCTGGCCGTGGATTCGACGGTGGCCACCCCGGTGCTGACTCGACCGCTGGAGCTGGGTGCCGACATCGTCATGCATGCGGCGACCAAGTACCTGAACGGGCACTCCGACCTGGTGGCCGGCGTGCTGGTGGGGCGCGACCCGGACAGCGCGCTGTGGCAGCGCATCCGGCAGGTGCGCAGCCAGGTCGGCGGCACGCTGGGCTCGATGGAGGCCTGGCTCCTGACCCGCGGCCTGCGCACCCTGGTGTTGCGCGTTCGTGCCGCCTGCGAGGGTGCGCAGCGCATCGCCGAGCACTTCGAGCACCACCGCCATGTCGCGGCCATCCTGTACCCAGGCCTGCCGGGCGCCGCCGGCCATGCAGTCGCCGCGCGCCAGATGTCCGGTGGCTTCGGCGGCATGCTGTCGCTGCGCGCCGCCGGCGGCGAGGCGGCCGCCATTGCCGTCGCGGCGCATCTGCAGCTATGGAAGCGGGCCACGTCACTGGGTGGCACCGAGAGCCTGGTCGAGCACCGGGCCAGCGTGGAGGGCGCGGGGTCGCCGGCGCCGCTGGACATGCTGCGGCTGTCGGTCGGGCTGGAGCACCCGGACGACCTGATCGCCGACCTCGAGCAGGCACTGGCGCGGGCACATGCCTGAAGTCGCGGCCGGTCCTCGCGTACCTGACGCCGGGCTGGCGCCCGACGAGCTGGACCAGTTGGGCGAGCTGCGGCGTGACATCCATGCCCACCCCGAGCTCGGCTTCGAAGAAGAGCGCACCGCCGACCTGGTGGCCTGGCGCCTGCAGCGCTGGGGTGTGGAGGTGCACCGCGGCATGGCCCGCACCGGCGTGATCGGCCTGGTGCACGGCCGGGACGGCGGCGCCAGCGGCCGCGCCGTCGGCCTGCGCGCCGACATGGACGCGCTGCCCATGACCGAGTTCAACACCTTTGCCCATGCCAGCCGCCATGCCGGGCGGATGCACGCCTGTGGGCATGACGGACATACCGCCATGCTGCTGGGCGCCGCTCAGGTGCTGGCACGGCGACGTGACTTCGACGGCACCGTCGTGCTGATCTTCCAGCCGGCCGAGGAGGGCCGCGGTGGCGCCCAGGCCATGGTGGCCGAGGGTCTCTTCGACCACTACCCGATGGAGGCGGTGTTCGGCCTGCACAACTGGCCCGGCTACCCGACTGGCGCCCTGGCCTGCAGCCCGGGCCCGGTGATGGCGTCGGCCAACCTGTTCCATGCCGTCGTGCACGGCCAGGGCAGCCATGCCGCCTTGCCGCACCAGGCCGTGGACCCGGTGCCGGTGGCCGCGCAGCTGGTGCTGGCCTGGCAGACCATCCTGGCGCGCAATGCCAACCCGCTGGACGCGGCGGTGCTGTCGGTCACCATCGTGCGCGCCGGCGAGGCGACCAATGTCATCCCCGACCGCTGCGAGCTGCAGGGCACCGTGCGCACCTACCGGCCCGAGGTGACCGACCTCGTTGAGCGCCGCATGGGCACGTTGGCCCACGAGCTGTGCCGGGCAAGCGGCGCGCGCTGCGACTTCCGGTTCGAGCGCAAGGCGCCGGCGGTGGTCAACCATGAGCGCGAGGCGCTGTTTGTCCAACGTGTGATGGCCGATCTGGTCGGCCCTTTGGCGTTGCCGCAGGAACCCCAGCTGCCCAGCGAGGACTTCGCCTTCATGCTGCAGGCCAAGGCCGGCGCCTATGCCTTCATCGGCAACGGCGACGGCGACCACCGCGCGCCCCGGCACGGCGGCGGGCCCTGCACGCTGCACAATCCGAGCTACGACTTCAACGACGCACTGCTGCCCCTGGGCACCGCCTACTGGACCCGGTTGGCCGGGGACTGGCTGCGCGGCACACCGGGCTGACGACGGCCCGGTAGGCCCGGCCATACGACCCTAGACGGGGCAGCGCGCAACTGGGCGCGAGCATTTCGCTCGGCGCCACCGATCCACCAGCTACCTTCCGACCTGTCGCCATGAAAGCCGCCGAGATCCGCACCACGTTCCTGAAGTTCTTCGAGTCCAAGGGGCACGCCGTGGTGGCCTCCAGCCCGGTGGTGCCCGGCGACGACCCGACGCTGTTGTTCACCAACGCCGGGATGAACCAGTTCAAGGATGTCTTCCTGGGCTTCGACAAGCGGCCCTACAGCCGTGCCGCCACGGCCCAGAAGTGCATCCGCGCCGGCGGCAAGCACAACGACCTGGACAACGTCGGCTATACGGCGCGGCATCACACGTTTTTCGAGATGCTGGGCAACTTCAGCTTCGGCGACTACTTCAAGCGCGACGCGCTGGTCTATGCCTGGGAGTTGCTGACCGGCAGCTTCGGCCTGCCCAAGGACAAGCTCTGGGCCACGGTCTATGCCGAGGACGACGAGGCCTATGACATCTGGCTGAAGGTGATCGGGCTGCCCGCCGAGCGCATCGTGCGCATCGGCGACAACAAGGGCGGCCGCTACATGTCCGACAACTTCTGGATGATGGGCGACACCGGCCCCTGCGGCCCGTGCTCCGAGATCTTCTTTGACCATGGGCCCGAGGTGGCCGGCGGCCCGCCCGGCAGCCCCGAGCAGGACGGCGATCGCTATATCGAGATCTGGAACAACGTCTTCATGCAGTTCAACCGCACCGACGACGGTGTGATGCACCCCCTGCCCAAGCCCAGCGTGGACACCGGCATGGGCCTGGAGCGCCTCGCAGCGGTGCTGCAGCATGTCCACAGCAACTACGAGATCGACACCTTTGTGGCGCTGCTGGCTGCGGCCAAGCGTGCGGTCGACGCGGCGGGCGGCAGAGATTGCGACGCCGCGTCGCCGTCGCTGAAGGTGATTGCCGACCATATCCGGGCCACATCGTTCACGGTGGTCGACGGCGTGATCCCCGGCAACGAGGGCCGCGGCTACGTGCTGCGCCGCATTGCCCGCCGCGCCATCCGCCATGGCTACAAGCTGGGCGCGCGCCGGCCGTTCTTCCATGCCCTGGTGGCACCGTTGGCCGCCGAGATGGGCGACGCCTATCCGGAGATCCGGCGCGAGGCCGCGCGCGTGACCGACGTGCTGCGCACCGAGGAGGAGCGCTTCTTCCAGACCATTGCCAACGGTATGGAGATCCTGGAGGCCACGCTGGCCGGTGGCACGCGCCAGGTCGATGGCGAGACCGCCTTCAAGCTGCACGACACGTTCGGCTTTCCGCTCGACCTGACCGCCGACGTCTGCCGCGAGCGCGGCGTGACAGTCGACAGCGAGGGCTTCAACGCGGCCATGGGGCGCCAGCGCGACCAGGCCCGTGCCGCAGCCAAGTTCAAGATGGCCGCCGGGTTGAGCTACGACGGTGCCGCCTCGGCCTTCACCGGCTACGACGGCCTGGTGGTCGAAGACGCCCGCATCGGTGCCCTGTACATCGACGGCTCCCCGGTGCCGCAGGCCCGGGCCGGCGACGACGTCGTCGTGGTGCTGGACCGCACGCCGTTCTACGCTGAGAGCGGCGGCCAGGTCGGGGACAGCGGCGAACTGCGCAACGCCGTCGCCCGGATGCTGGTGGAGGACACGGTCAAGATCCAGGCCGCGGTTCACGGGCACCAGGGGCGCCTGGTCGAAGGCACCCTGGCCGTTGGCGACAGCGTGGCGGCACGCGTCAATGCCGAGCTGCGCAGCCGCACCATGCGCAACCACAGTGCGACCCACCTCATGCACAAGGCCCTGCGCGAGGTGCTGGGCGCGCATGTGCAGCAGAAGGGGTCGCTGGTGGATGCGCAGCGGACGCGCTTTGACTTCGTGCACAACGCGCCGGTCACGGACGAGCAGATCCGTCGCGTCGAGTCCCAGGTCAATGCCGAGGTGCTGGCCAATGCGGCCACACAGGCCCGCGTCCTTCCGATCGACGACGCCCGCAAGCTGGGCGCGATGATGCTGTTCGGCGAGAAGTACGGCGACGAGGTCCGGGTGCTGGACATCGGCACCAGCCGCGAGCTGTGCGGCGGCACCCATGTGGCGCGCAGTGGCGACATCGGCCTGTTCAAGATCGTCGGTGAGGAGGGCATCGCTGCCGGCGTGCGCCGCATCGAAGCCGTCACCGGTGACAACGCGCTGGCCTATCTGCAGAGCCTGGAGCAGACCGTGGCCGGTGCGGCGGCCGCCCTGCGGGTGACGCCGGCCGAGGTGGGCGGGCGCATCGGCGCGCTGCTGGAGCAGCTGCGCGGGCTGGACAAGGAAGTCGCGGCGCTCAAGGGCCGGCTGGCGTCGTCGCAAGGTGATGAGCTGGTGGCGCAGGCGGTGGACGTCAAGGGCCTGAAGGTGCTGGCCGCGATCTTGACGGGCGCGGACGCCAAGACCCTGCGCGACACCCTGGACAAGCTCAAGGACAAGCTCAAGAGCGCGGCCATCGTCCTGGCCAGCGTCGACGGCGGCAAGGTGCAGCTGGCCGCCGGCGTCACCGCCGACGCCACCGGACGTGTCAAGGCCGGCGAGCTGGTGAATTTCGTGGCCCAGCAGGTCGGCGGCAAGGGTGGCGGCAAGCCCGACATGGCCATGGCCGGTGGCACGGATGCCGCGGCCCTGCCGCAGGCGCTGGCGTCAGTGGCCGGCTGGGTGGCCGAGCGTGCCTGAGCCCGGCGTGGTGCGTGGCGCCATCACCATCCGGCGTCCACGGCCGGCCGATGCGGCGGCCATCGCCGCCACCATGGCCGACCCGCCGGTGGCCCGCGGCCTGATGCAGCTGCCGTTTGCGGCCGAGCCCTTCTGGGCCGAGCGTATCGACGCCGCCAGGGCGGGCAAGGCCGAGGCCGGGCTGTTCATCGTTGCCGAGCGCGACGGGCAGGTGGTGGGCAATGCGGGTGTTCATCCGGACGAGGCGGCCCGGCGGCGGCATGCCGCCCACTTCGGCATCGCCGTGGGCCATGCGCATTGGGGCACCGGCGTGGGGTCGGCCCTGCTGGCCGCGATCTGCGACTGGGCGGACAACTGGACGCAGCTGCTGCGCATCGAGCTGACGGTGTTCGTTGACAACGACGCTGCCATCGCCCTGTATCGCAAGTTCGGTTTCGTGGTCGAGGGCCGCCATGTGGCCTACGCCCTGCGGGACGGGCAGTATGTCGATGTGCTGGCGATGGCGCGGTTGCATCCCAACCCGCCGGTCCTGGTGCCCGTCAGCGCGGCCTGATCACATTGATCCGAGCGGAGCCGTTCATGGACGAATTGATCCTCGAAGGCCTGGAGGTGGGTTGCCGGGTCGGCTGCACCGACGCCGAGCGGGCCCTGCCGCAGTCGCTGCGGGTGGATGTCCGGCTGGGTTGCGGGTCGCTGCAACGAGCCGGCCAGACCGACGACCTGAGTCTGGCGGTGGACTACCGCATCGCCACCCGGATGGCCATGGCCGTGGCCGACGGCGAGTACCTGTTGCTGGAACGCGTGGCCGAGATCATGGCGGAGGTGGCACTGGCGGACCCGCTGGTGCATTCGGTCGACCTGACGCTGCGCAAGCGGCCGCCGGTGCAGAGCCTGGCCTGGGCCGGGGTGCGCATTCATCGGCAACGGCCCTCGGCATTTTCACCGGCCTCGGCAGGCGAGGGGCCCTGAGCGCCCCGGCATGGCATGCAGGTCATCAGCAACAGCGCCATCTCGCTCGACGGGCGCCTGAACACCCGCGAGGGCCGCTTCACCCTTCTCGGCAGCGCCGCCGACCATCGCCGCATGAGCGAACTGCGCGCCTGGGCCGATGCGGTGCTGGTGGGTGGGGCCACGTTCAGGCACTGGCCGCACCCGGCGCTGCCCGACCCGCCGCACCGCGCGGCCTTGGCGGGACGGCCCTGGAACGTGGTGGTCAGCCGCCGCCTGGACGTGGCGGCAGATGCGGCCTGGCTGCGTGAACCCGCGGTTCGCCCGCTGTGGCTGACCCGGGCCGATGCAGTGCGCGTGCTGGACGGCGCCGAGGTCGAGGGCTATGCCGGCAGCGCGCCGGACCTGCCGGTGCCGTGGATCCTGGAGCAGCTGCGCCGGCGTGGCGTGCAGCGCCTGCTGGTCGAGGCGGGTGGCGACCTGCTGTTCCAGTTCCTGGCCGCGAATGCGCTTGATGAGATGCATGTCACGTTGTGCCCACTGGTG
>JBJXHB010000450.1:0-3763 GCA_046160725.1 Aquabacterium sp. | reverse complement strand
GCTCTCGAAGCGCAGCAGTTCCTCCACGGCCGTCGGCAGCAGCGCCGGCTCGGCGACGAGGCGCTCGTACTGTTCGCGCTGCGTCAGCAGGGCATGCACGCCGTTGCCGATCAAGTTGGTCGTCGTTTCGTGGCCGGCGTTGAGCAGGAAGATGCAGTTGTGCAGCAGTTCGCGCTCGCTGAGCCTCTCGCCGTCGGTCTCGCCCTGGATCAGCCGCGTCAGCACGTCCACCGCCGGGTCGCCGGGCTGCGCGCGGCGCCGTGCCACCAGCGTGCGCAGGTAGGCGCAGAAGTCGTCCACCGCCACGTTGGCCCGGGCCAGCCGCTGCGGCCCGGGCACTGGCTCCAGTGCCGACAGGATGGCCAACGACCATTCGCGCAGCGGCGCACGCTCGGCATGCGGCACGTCCAGCAGGTTGCCGATCACCTCGACCGGGATCTCGGCCGCGAAGTGCGCGATCAGGTCCGGCTCGGACAGGCCGCGCAGGCGCTCGATCAGGTCGTCCACCAGGCGCAGCAGGCCCGGCTCCATGCGGGCGATGGCGCGCTGGTTGACGGCGCCCAGGATCAGGCGTCGCACCCGCGTGTGCAGCGGCGGGTCGCTGAACACCAGGCTGGTGGTGTGGTGCTCGTAGATCGGCGAGCCGACGCCGAGCTTGGGGCCGAACTCGGCCTTCTTGTCCGAGCTGGCGGTGGGCTCGCGGTAGACCGCCGAGACATCATCGTGGCGCGTCAGCAGCCACTGGCCCGGGCCGCTCGGATGCACCGGGCTGTGGCTTCGCAGCGCGTCATAGGTGGGGTACGGATCGTCGATGAAGGCGTCGCCCGCATCGGCCAGGGTGAAGCCCAGCGCCAGGGCGCGGGCGGTGTCGCCGTCCACCGTGGCCCCGGTCACTCGAACCGCCCGCCGCGCCCGGCCCCGGCCGCGAAGCGTGCCGCGCCGGCGCGGGCCTCGGCCGCAATGATCGGGTAGCCACCGGCACCCTCGCGCTGCAGCGCCTCGGCCAAGGGCAGGTCCCATTGCATGAAGGCGCTGGCCCGGTCGGCGCGCAGGCATTGCTGGGGAAAGCCGGCGATCTGCCGCGCCAGCGCCTGTGCCGCCGCCAGCGCCTGGCCGTCATCGACCACCCGGTTGGCCAGGCCCATGGCCAGGGCCTCGTCGGCGCCGACCGGCCGGCCGGTGAGGATCATGTCCATCGCATGGCCCATGCCCACCAGGCGCGGCAGGCGGATCGTGCCGCCGTCGATCAGCGGCACGCCCCAGCGTCGGCAGAACACGCCGAAGGTGGCCGAGCGCGCCGCCACGCGCAGGTCGCACATCAGGGCCAGCTCCAGGCCGCCGGCCACGGCATAGCCCTCGACGGCGGCGATAACCGGTTTGGTGAAGGCGATGCGGCTCGGGCCCATCGGCCCGGGGCCGGCGCCGTCCTCGCGGATGCGCAGCGACGCACCCTGGCCTGCCACCGCCTTGAGGTCGGCACCGGCGCAGAACTGGCCGCCACCCCCGGTGAACACCGCCACCGCCAGGCTGGCGTCGGCCTCGAAGGCCTCGAAAGCCGCGCGCAGCGCATCGGCGGTCGGGCCGTCCACCGCATTGCGGGCCTGCGGCCGGTGCAGCGTGATGGTGCAGATGGCGCCGTCGCGTTGCAGCGTCACGGCATCGGGCGGTGACGGCTCGGGCTTGTTCATGGTCATGGCAGACGTCCTGGGCAAGGTTGCCGGGCCAGTGTGCCGCAGCCCGGCAGGGATAATCCCGCCCCATGTTCACCGGCATCGTGCAAGGCCAGGCCCGCATCTCGCACCTGGAGGACCTGCCCGGCCTGCGTCGCCTGCGGCTGGCGCTGCCTGGGCGCTTCGGAGACGGCCTGGCCATCGGCGCCAGCGTCGCTTGCGACGGCACCTGCCTGACGGTGACCGCGCTGCATGCGCAGGACGACGGCCGCATCGCCGAGGCGGACTTCGACGTCATGCAGCAGACGCTGTCCATCACCACGCTTGGCGCCCGCGTGGCGGGCGACGCGCTCAATGTGGAACGGGCGGCACCCGAGGGCGCCGAGGTCGGCGGCCATGTGTTGTCCGGCCATGTGGACGGATGCGGCGAGGTGCTGCTGGTGCGCGAGCCGGACCACAACCGGGTGCTGCGCATCGGCGCGCCCCTGCCGCTGCGGCGCTACCTGTTTGCAAAGGGCTATGTCGCCGTCAACGGCGCTAGCCTGACCATGGCCGAGGTCGACCGCGACGCCGGCTGGTTCGAGGTCTGGCTGATACCAGAGACGCTGCGCATCACCAGCTTCGGTGCGCTGCTGCCGGGCGCGGCCGTCAACATCGAGGTCGAGCGCCAGACCCAGGTCATCGTCGATACGGTGCACGATGTGGCCCGCGCCATGCTGGCCGACGCGCTGCGCGGGCAGCTGGCCGATGTGATGCGAGTCGAGGTTCAGGGCCAGGTCCGGGCGGCTTTGGCCGGGCTGCCCGTTGCCCCTCCAACCGTGGCGTCGGGCCGCTGAGCGCCCGGTGCCGCCGAACTGCTGACGGATCATGGCGCAACGCGTACCGCACACCGGTGCCCCAGGCCACCTCTATTCGCTGACCGAGTGGCGCGCGGTGCTGGAGATGGCCAGCCTGCCGCTGGCCTGGCCACTGCTGGCTACGGCGGCCCATGGCGATGGCCATCCGGTGCTGTTGCTGCCCGGCTTCATGGCCCGCGAGTCCACGATGGTGGCGCTGAGGGTCTTCCTAAAGGGTCGCAGCTACGACGTGCAAGCCTGGGGCCTGGGGCGCAATGTCGGCTTCCAGCGCCGCCATGCCGACGCCCTGGTGAAGAAGATCCGCTTCCTGCACCACAAGACCGGCCGTCGGGTCAGTCTGGTCGGCTGGAGCCTCGGTGGCGTCTTTGCGCTCTATGGCGCACACCAGGCCAGTGACTGCGTGCGCCAGGTCATCACCCTGGGCAGCCCCGTCAGCGTCGACCCCGCTGGCAGCCAGACCGCGCCGCTGGTGAAGGCGCTGTACCGGATGATCGCGCACCCGATGGGCCCGCAGGTGCACACGATGCAGCCGCGGGCCCGGGAGATGCGTCAGGGCTTGCTGCCGCCGGTGCCGATCAGCTGCCTGTATTCGGTCAGCGACGGCGTGGTGCCGCCGCAGGAGGCGACGTTGGACGGCGACGACCGGTCGGTCGAGAACATCCGGGTCTTCGGCAGCCATGTCGGCCTGGGCTTCAACCCCATGGTGCTGGGTGTTGTTGCCAACCGGCTCGCCCAGCCCGAGGGTGACTGGAAGCCCTTCAGGCCGGACGGCTGGGCCGGCGCGGTTTACCGGGCGATGACGCACGCGGCTGTGCCGCTTTGACGGCGCGGGGCCGCAGCACTGTCGCCTTGCGCGGCGTCGGCGCCAGCGCGGGCTTCGGCCCCTGCGGATGCCCGGACAGCGCCAGCAACTCCTGAAAACTGTCGCGCAGGCATTGCGCAAACACCTCTGAGTCGGGCATCTGCTCCCGGCAGGAGGTCGGTGAGACCACCACCTGACCGTCGTACTGGGTGACAGCGAAGGCCAGGCCCATGCCGTCGCTGATCGGCAGGATCGCCGAGTAGTAGGTCAGCCGCGCCCCGCACAGGAACTGCGGTTGCGCCGGTGCCGGCACGGCCGTGACGGTGCAGTTGGCCGGTGGCGTGCGCCGGCCGACGCGGGCGCCGGCCCGGCCGACCATGCGCCGGGTCCAGGCCAGCGCTGCTGCCGATGCCTGCCCGGCGGCGTCGGCCAGC
>JBJXHB010000449.1:0-6418 GCA_046160725.1 Aquabacterium sp. | reverse complement strand
CAAGCTGCATCCGGCCGGCCAGTTGGGCATCGGCGCGGCGCTGGCGCAAAAGATCCAGGCCGGCACGGTGCATGGCGGGGCGGTGTCGCTGTCCAACTTCAGCCCCTACACGCCGGTGGTAGACCTGATCAACATCCCCTACTGGTGCGGCGACAACCAACGCTTTGCCAACCTCGTCACCAGCAAGGCCTGGAACGACGAGATCACGCCCAAGGTGATCGCCAAGGGCTACAAGCCGCTGTTTTACTTCACGGTCGACCCGCGCACCATTGCCAGCCGCAAGGGCTTCAAGCTCATCAAGACGCCGTCGGACATGCAGGGCATGAAGATGCGGGTACCACCGTCCAAGCTGCTGCAGACCTTCTACCGCCTGGCCGGCGCCAACCCGACGGTGGTGCCCTGGGGCGAGACCGCCACCGCCATCAAGCAGGGCGTGGCCGACGGGCTGGACCCGGCCATTGCCGCGCTGGCGACCTTCGGCTTCGTGGACCTGCTGAGCAACATCAGCTACATCCGCTCGGTGCCGGACGCCCAGATGTTCGCCGCCAACGCGGCCTGGTACCAGGCCCTGCCGGCCGATATCCGCGGTGCCTTCGACGCCGCCAACGAGAAGACGCAGGTCGAGACCTTCGCCCAGATCGAGAAGGCCCGCGCCGAGAGCATGCGCCTGCTGCGCGAGGGCGGTTGCGCCTTCTACAACCCGACCGACGCCGAGATGAAGCAGTGGATGGACACCTGCGGCGAGCAGCGCAAGGAGTACGACGAGTTCAAGATCCAGTTCGCCGGCTCGGTGGCGGTGTTCGACAGCTTCAAGACGGCGGCCAACACCAAGGGGCCGATCACGGTGCCGGACTTCCGGCTGTGATCGGGCGCGCCGCACCGCGGGATTGCCCGGCATGAGACGCCTGCTCGCGGCGCTGGACCGCGACGCCGAGCGCTGGGCCATGTTGGTGTTCTATGCCTTCTGCTGCATCGTTATCGTGCAGGAGGTGGTGCGCCGCTTCGTCCTCAACTATTCGTCGGCCTGGGGCGAGGAGGCGGCGCGCGAGGCCTTCATCTCCCTGGGCTGGATCGGCGCGGCCTATGCGGTGCGCGAGCGGGCGCACATCCGCTTCGACATCGTCGTCGGCCGCCTGCGCCCGCGGGCCAAGGCGGCGCTGTACCTCTTCACCGAGTTGGCCACCATCGCCTTCGCGGTGGTGGCGCTGTACTGGAGCCTGCACACCATCGGCACGCTGCTTCAGTTCGGCGCCGCCACGCCGGTGCTGCGCGTCAGCAAGGTCTGGTTCGAGGCCGCGGTGCCGATCGGCTTCGCGCTGATCGTCTGGCGCAGTTGCCAGGGCATCGCGCGCGATTGGTCCGACCTGCGGGCCGGTCGTGAACCTTTCGCCGGCAAGGCGATGTTCGAGGAGTGACGATGGACCCTGCCGCATGAACGCCGTCGTCGCCTCCGTCATCGGCATGGTCGCGCTGCTGGTGGTCGGCGTACCGTTCTGGGTCGCCATGGGCCTGGGTACCACCGCCATGCTGTGGTTCACCGGGGCCTTGCCGCTGACACTGATCGGCGAGGCGCTGTTCGAGGGCGTCGACTCGTTCGCCCTGATCGCCATCCCGCTGTTCGTGCTCACCGGCGATGCCATGGTCCGCGCCGGGCTGGGCCGCCGCCTGCTGGACTTCGCCGAGGCCAGCTTCGGCTGGATGCGCTCCGGGCTGGGCACCTCCGCGGTGATGGGTTGTGGCCTGTTCTCCTGCATCTCCGGCTCGGACGCGGCCGACGCCGCGGCCGTCGGCCGCCTGATGATGGACCGGCTGGTCCAGCGCGGCTATCCGAAGACCTATGCCTGCGCGCTGATCGCCTCCGGCGCCTGCACCGGCATCCTGATCCCGCCGTCGATCGCCTACATCATCATCGGTCTGGTCCTCGGGGTGTCCGCGTCCACGCTGTTCCTGGCCGCCTTCGTCCCCGGCGTGATCGTGCTGGTGTCGGTGATGCTGACCAACGTGGTGCTCAACCGCATCCACGGCTACGAGAAGGCCGGCGTCCCGTTCGACTTCGCGCAATGGCGGCGTGCCCTCTGGGCCGCGCGGTTTGCGCTGGCCATCCCCTTCATCATTCTGGGTGGCATCTACTCGGGCATCTTCACGCCGACCGAGAGCGCCGCGGTGGCGGTGACGGTGGCGGTGGTCACCGGCCTGGCCCAGCGGCAGCTGACGCTGGCGGACTTCCCGGCGATGCTGGGCACCAGCGCGCGCGTGTGTGGCGTCGTGCTGCCGATCATCGCGGTGGCGCTGCTGTTCGCGCAGGCCCTGACGGTGCTGAACGTGCCGCAGCAGTTCGTGGCCTGGGTGATGGGCTTCGGCACCGACCGCACCACCATCATCCTGCTGTTGCTGGTGGTGTGGGTGATCGCCGGCATGTTCATGGAGGCGGGCCCGAACATCGTGGTGCTGGGCCCGCTGCTGTGGCCGCTGGCCCAGGCGGTGGGCATGAACCAGATCCACTTCTGCATCTTCATGATCACCACGCTGGGCCTGGGTTTCATCACCCCGCCGTTCGGCCTGAACCTGTTCGTCATGAGCGGGCTGACCCGCACGCCGGTGGCCGCCATCGCCGCTCGGGCGGCGCCCTTCGCGCTGGTGATGGTGGGGGTGTCGGCCCTGATCGGCTTCGTGCCCGAGATCTCGCTTTTCCTGCTGCCGCGCTGAACGCGCCATCCGATGCCCGCCCGGTTTGGCCGGGCCCACGACCATGACCATCCAGTACCTGAAGAAGGCGGCCAAGACGCCGCAGACCGAGACCGCCACCGCCCAGAAGGTGGTGACCGAGATGCTGGAGCGCATCGGCCGCGAGGGCGAGGCCGCGGTGCGCGACTATGCCCGCACGCTGGACCAGTACGGGGGCGAGATCGTGATGAGCGAGGCCGCGGTCGCTGCAGCGATTGCCGGAGTGCCCGCCGCCGTGCGCGCCGACATCGACTTCGCGGTGCGGCAGGTGCGCGATTTCGCGCTCGCCCAAAAGGCGTCGATCCGCGATGCCCAGGTCGAGCTGCATCCCGGCGTCATCGCCGGCCAGAAGGTGCTGCCGGTCAATGTGGTCGGCTGCTATGCCCCGGCCGGCCGCTATGCGCACATCGCCAGCGCCTACATGACGGTGACCACGGCCAAGGCCGCCGGCGTGCCGACGGTCATCGCCGCATCATCGCCCTTCCGCGGCGGGGGCATGCATCCGCACGTGCTGTATGCCTTCAAGGCGGCCGGCGCCGACATCATCCTCACGCTCGGCGGCGTGCAGGCCATTGCGACGCTGGCCAACGGCCTGTTCACCGGCCGCCCGGCCGACGTGGTGGTCGGCCCTGGCAACAAGTTCGTGGCCGAGGCCAAGCGCGCGCTGTTCGGGCAGGTCGGCATCGATGTCTTTGCCGGCCCTTCGGAGGTGGCGGTGATTGCAGACGAGACGGCCGACGCCGCCATCGTGGCCAGCGACCTGGTCGGCCAGGCGGAGCATGGCCATGAGTCGCCGGCCTGGCTGTTCACCACCAGCCGCGCGCTGGCCGAGGACGTGATGCGCCGCATGCCGGGCCTGATCGACGCCCTGCCGCCGACCGCGCGCGATGCCGCCGGCGCCGCCTGGCGCGACTATGGCGAGGTCATCCTGTGCGACACGGCAGAGGAGGTGGCCCAGGTGTCCGACCGCCATGCCCCGGAGCACCTGGAGGTGCAGGCGCGCGACCTGGACTGGTGGCTGGGCCGCCTCACCTGCTACGGCTCGCTCTTCCTGGGCGAGGAGACCACGGTGGCCTATGGCGACAAGGCCAGCGGCCCCAACCATGTGCTGCCGACCAAGGGCGCGGCCCGCTATTCCGGCGGCCTGAGCGTCCACAAGTTCATGAAGACGCTGACCTGGCAGCGCATGACACGCGACGCGGCGCGCGACATCGGCCTGGTCACCGCGCGCATCTCGCGCCTGGAGGGCATGGAGGGCCATGCCCGCACCGCAGACGACCGGCTGGCCAAGTACTTCCCGGGCCAGGTGTTCGACCTGGGCGAGGCGGTGAAGGTCTGATGCGCCCGACGTTGCTGCGAACCACGCCATGAACCGCCACCTTGCCCCCACGCTGGAGCGCTGGTTCGGGCTCGAGGGCCGCAAGGCCGTCGTCACCGGCGGCAATGCCGGCATCGGCCTGGCCATGGCCACCGCGCTGGGCAGCGCCGGTGCGGATGTCGTGCTGGTGGCACGCCGCATGGCCCAGCTCACCGACGCGGCGGCCCAGCTGCGCGAGCAGGGCATCCGGGCGCAGATCGTGCC
This sequence comes from Aquabacterium sp., assembly GCA_046160725.1. Classification (GTDB taxonomy): domain Bacteria; phylum Pseudomonadota; class Gammaproteobacteria; order Burkholderiales; family Burkholderiaceae_C; genus JBJXHB01. The sequence continues at coordinate 2,112 of JBJXHB010000449.1, read as the reverse complement.
GGCCGACCTGGGGCAGCTGGACGAGCTGCCCGCCACCGCGCGCCTCATCGGCGAGCGCGCCGGCCATGTGGACATCCTGGTCAATGCAGCGGGCGTCAACCTGCGCCAGCCGTTCCAGCAGGTCACGCCGCAGGCCTGGCAGCTGCACCAGGCGCTGCACCTGGCGGCGCCGTTCTTCCTGACCCAGGCCCTGGCGCCGCTGATGGCCGCACGTGGCTGGGGCCGCATCCTCAACATCGCGTCGCTGCAGTCCACGCGCGCCTTTGCCAACGGCGCGCCCTATGGCGCCGCCAAGGGCGGCGTGGTGCAGCTGACGCGCGCCATCGCCCAGGAGTGGTCCGGCAAGGGCATCACCTGCAATGCCATCGGGCCGGGATTCTTTCCGACCGATCTGACCGCACCGGTGTTCGACGACCCGGCGCTGGCGGCCCATCACGCCGGGCGCACGGCCATCGGCCGCAACGGCGCGCTGGACGACCTGCACGGCGCGGTGGTCTTCCTGTGCAGCCCGGCCGCGGGCTACATCACCGGCCAGACCCTGATGGTCGACGGCGGCTACACCGCGCTCTGACCGCACCACCGGCATCCCACGCTGCCCCGACCCGACCTGCTCACCCATCCCGCGCCATGAAAGCACTCGTCTACACCCAGCCGCTGCAGGCGCAGATCCAGGACTGGCCCGAGCCCGAGCTGGCGCCCGGCGAGGTCGTGCTGCGCATCGACGCCGCCGGCATCTGCGGCAGCGACATGCACGCCTGGCACGGCCACGACCCGCGCCGCAAGCCGGGCCTGGTGCTGGGCCATGAGTTCGCGGCCACGGTGCTGGCATCCGACTCGGCGCCGTGGCGCACCGGCGCGCGCGTCACCGGCAACCCGCTGATCACCTGCGGCCGCTGCGACTACTGCCAGCAAGGCCGCGACAACCTGTGCAGCGACCGCAGCATGGTCGGCATGAGCCGTCCCGGCGCCTTTGCCCAGCGCATGAGCATCCCCGGGCGCTGCCTGATCGCCCTGCCGGACAGCCTGGACCCGGTGCGCGCCGCCTTGACCGAGCCCGCGGCCACCGCACTGCATGCGCTCAACCTGTCGATGCGCGCGCTGGTGCGGCCGCTGCCGGAATGCCGGGTGCTGGTGATCGGCGGCGGCGCCATCGGCATGCTGGCGGCGCTGCTGCTGCGCCACTACGGCGTGGACCGCCTGACGGTGGCCGAGACCCACGGCCCGCGCCGGGAGTCGGTCGCACGCCAGGCCCGCTGCGCGGTGCTCGATCCGCGCCAGGCCAGCGCGCCAGAGAGCGGCTTTGACTATGTCATCGACGCGGTGGGCAGCGTGGCCACGCGCAAGGCCGCGCTGGCCGCCGTGGCCCCTGGCGGCGTGGTGATGCACATCGGCCTGCAGGACTGGGCCAGCGAGATCGACATGCGCAAGCTGACGCTGGCCGAGATCACGCTGCTGGGCACCTACACCTACAGCCAGATGGACCTGCGGGCCACGGTGGATGCACTGTCGCGCGGCGTGTTCGGCGACCTGTCCTGGGTCGAGACCCGGCCGCTGGACGAGGGCGGCGCCGCTTTCGACGACCTGCACCATGGCCGCAGCGCCTCGGCCAAGATCGTGCTGCTGCCGGCCTGAACGACGCTGCGCATGGGGCCGACGACGATGCGCGCGGCGCACTTTCCCGGTGGCGGCCTGACCGAGCTGGTCGACCGCCCGTGGCCACGGCCGGCAGCGGGCGAGGTGCTGCTGCGGGTGCGCCGCACCGCGCTGTGCGGCAGCGACACCAAGCCCTGGCGCAAGGGCTGCACCCAGGTGCCGGGGCATGAGATCTTCGGCGTCGTCGACCAGCCCGGGCATGCACTGCATGGCCAGCGCAGCGTGGTCTACATCCCGTTGCACTGCGGCCATTGCGGCGCCTGCAGCGTCGGTCTCACCCAGTGCTGCGAGACCGAGTCGGTGCTGATCGGCTGGAACCGGGATGGCGGCTATGCCCAGGCGCTGGCGGTGCCCGACAACTGCCTGCTGCCCGTGCCCGACGACATCGACGACGACCTGGCCCCGCTGCTGCTGGACACCATCGGCACCGCCGCCCACGGCCTGCGCACCGTGCAGCCG
>JBJXHB010000448.1:0-6871 GCA_046160725.1 Aquabacterium sp. | reverse complement strand
CTTCGTCCTCTTCCTTCAATTCAATTGCCGGGGCAACTCGCACGCTATGGCTCCAATGCAGTCCGTAGTACAGCATCAGAGACAAAGTGCTGCTTTAAGTTCCCTTAAGAATCAAACACTACACTAGAACACCGACAGCCCCGTCCGCGCCACGAAAAGCTCCAGCGCCTTGCGCCCGAGCATGGAGTTGCCGGTCGGGTCCAGCGCCGGTGACCACACGCACAGAGTCAGGCGGTCTGGCACCACGGCGACGATGCCCCCGCCCACGCCGCTCTTGCACGGCAGGCCGATGCGGAACGCGAACTCGCCGGCCGCGTCATAGGTGCCGCAGGTCAGCATCAGGGCATTGACGCGCCGGGCCTGGGTCTCGCTGATGACGACCGAGCCGTCATAGGGGTGCGCGCCATCGCGGCACAGGTAGCCGGCTGCGCGCGCCACCTGGGTGCAGCTCATGGCGATGGCGCATTGGTTGAAGTAGACATCCAGCACCTGCGCCGCGCTGTTGTCCAGCGTGCCGAAGCCTTTCATGAAGTTGGCCAGCGCGGCATTGCGGAAGCCGGTGTCGGCCTCGGACTGCGCCACCTCGGCATCGATGTGCACCGGCTCCTGGCACAGCCCGGCCAGCAGGCGCAGCAGGTCGGCCTTGGCGTCGCCCTGGCTCACCAGCCGGTCGGCCACCGCGATGGCGCCGGCATTGATGAACGGGTTGCGCGGGATGCCGCGCTCCGTCTCCAGCTGCACCAGCGAGTTGAAAGGGCTGCCCGAGGGCTCGCGGCCGATGCGGTCCCACAGCGACTCGTCCAGCGCGCGGATGGCCAGGGTCAGCGAGAACACCTTGGACATGCTCTGGATGGAGAACGGCTCCGCACTGTCGCCGGCCGCGGCCTCCTGCCCGTCGCAGGTGCGCAGCGCGATGCCGAACCGATGCGGCGACACCCGCGCCAGCGCCGGGATGTAGTTGGCCACCTTGCCGCCGCCACCCAGCAGCGGCCGGATCTGGGCGTCAATGTCGGTCAGGATGGTCTGGAAGTCGATGACGTTCCCCACGCGGCCGGGCGGCCGAGCCAGGATCATCGCACCGCCGGCCGGGCGCGCGACCGACGCTGGCGCAGCCGGCCCTCTCAACCGACCCAGGCCTTGAACTGCGCGAAGACGTCGTCGGTGATGCGGATGCCGCGGTTGTCGCCATCGCCGCCGTAGGCATGTACGGCCAGCACCACGCGCTCGTCCTGGGCATTGACCGCGAAGATCGGGCTGCCGCTCTGGCCCGGCTCGGTGTCCAGCCCGTACTGCAGGATGCGCGGCTCGATGACGTCGAGGCGCCCGGCATTGAACCATTGCGTCCCGAGCCGCTTGTCGGCCGGATAGCCCGCGGTGTTGACGATCAGGTTGCGCAAGGCGTCGTCGGGCCGGGAGCCGTAGCCGAACCAGCCCACATGGTCGCCCACCGCGGCATCCAGCCAGATCACGCCGAGGTCGAAGGCCTCGTCGCCCAGCGTGCGCCAGCGCGGATGCACATCGAAGCGCATGCTGCGGAAAAAGCCGAACGGCGCCATATCCAGCTGCCGGCCGGGCACCACCGTCACGCGCTCGGCGCTGCGTCCGCGCTTGTGGCTGAACAGGTTGTGGCCGGCAGTGAGCACGGCGCGCGGGCCGGCCATCCAGCCGGTGCCCAGCACCTGCTCGTCGTGCAGGCCATCGACTACCAGATGGCAGATGCAGCGCCAGGGCAGCGTGGTCGTGTCGACGATGGGCACCCGGTCGTCATGACCGACCACCGACTGCGGGAAGGCGTACTCCAGCCAGGTTGCCGAACCCAGACGCTGGCTGGACAGCGCGGCGGGCAGGCGGCGGCCGCCGAAGCCCTGCGCCATGACCCGGCCGACATCGAAGCCGGCCACGCGCTCCATGCGCCCGCCGTTGTTGGTCTGCGCCATGTAGGGCGCGCTGGCAAGCCCGGTGGAGACGGCGCGTGGGCGGGGCGGGCGGCGGGGCATGATCAATTGCCCTTTGTGCCGCTGCCGCCGCTGCTGGTGTTGCCGCCACTGCCGCTGCTGGTGTTGCCACCGCTGCCGCCGCCGGCTGGCTTGTCGGCCTTGGCCGGCTCCGGATTGCCGCCGTTGTCCGTTACCTTGAGGCCGCCAGCCGCGTCCCTGGCCTTGGCTTGGCCCAGTTGGATGGACAGCCAGGCATCGGTCCGGCGCCCGCCGCCCCACAGCGCGGCCTCCGCCTGGCCTTTGGATTTGCCGAGCAGGTGCTTCTCCAGCGCCTCCTTGGCCTCCAGCTCCTTGATCTTGGCCTCGGCAAGCGACTTCTCCTTGCCGCTGAGGTCGATCTTGAGCTGCACCACCTGCGAGATCGCCTCCAGCGAGCTCTTGGCCAGGTCGAAGGGCGCTGCCGCCAGGGCGAAGGCCGAGCTGGGCCGGTCCGTGGTGACCGACTTGAACACGCCTTCCTCCAGCTTCACGTCATGCGTGGTGTTGACAAAGGCCCATCGCTCCAGCGGCATCACAAAGGTCGGCGACCGATTGGGCAGGCCGAAGACCGCGGTGTTGCTGACGCCGCCCCCGGACAACCGCACCTCATGAGGGAGATTGATGCGGTAGCAAAAACCGGCCGAGCAGTCGGCTGTCATCGGTGACGGCGCCGGCCCGTCGGCCACGCTCACCTCCAGCGGTGCCCGCTTCAACAGGCCCTCGAGCCGGCGCACAGACTTGCATGTCGCCGCCTCCGCGTCCGGGTTGGTGCAGCCGCCATCCACCAGGCGCCGCCGAACGTGGTCGGCGGCCGCGCTGCGCAGCGTGCCATTGAAGCTGTCGACCTCTGCCTGTGGCCAGCCCGGATCGAACAGGCCCCGGTGCACGACCACGCTGGTCGACTGGTCCGCGGCCTCGGCCCGCAGCCCGCTGGCCAGCTTGATGACCGAGGCCAGGCTCTTGTCGTCGGACTTCACGTCGATGGCCGTCAACAGGCCCTTGGCCGGGTCGACGGTGATCACCACACGGTCGCTGGTGAACACGTTGCCGCTGCGCTGCAGGGCGTACAGATGCTTCGGATCGCCGACGACGACAGGCGCCTGGACGCGCAGGTCGAACCCGTCGCCGACATCCACCAGCTCCACCGGCAGCAGGGCCTTGGGCAGCATGTAGGCGATGCCCTGGCCGCCGGCCCGCGCATCGACACTGGAGACGATGGCGCAGCCCGGTTGGACCGCGGCGAGCACCATAGCGGCACAAAGCGTGTATCCGTTTCTCATGTCGCTCCTCCTGACGGCCGGTCGGCCGCATGGACCGCACTGTGGACCCGATCCGCGGCGCGCGCGACCCCAGGATTGGCTAGGGCCTGTTGACGCCATCGGAGGGCCCACTCTGCCTGCTGGCAGGCCCTAGCGCGCAAAGCGCCCTGGTGAATACGGCGCCATCGACACCCCGACCGCCTCGCCCGACAGCAGGCCGGCCACGATGCGGCCAGTGTGCGGGCCGCCGGTCAGGCCCAGGTGGCCATGGCCGGCGGCGACCAGGATCTGCGGATGGCCCGGCACCGCGCCGATGGCGGGCAGGCTGTCGGGCAGGCCCGGGCGCGGGCCCATCCAGCGGCTTCCATCGGTCAGCGTGGCGGTCGGAAACAGGCGCTGTGCATGGCGGGCCAGGGCCTCGGCGCGGCGCCAGGCCGGCGGCTCGTCCGGCAGGCCCAGCTCCTCGGTGCCGGCCACGCGCAGGCCCATGTCCATCGGCGTCACCGCAAAGTGGTGCTGCACCTCGCTGACGACATGGTTCAGCCGGATGCCCGGCTCGGCAAAGGTCATGTGATAGCCGCGCTCGGCGATCAGCGGCAAGTCCAGGCCCAGCGGGCGCAGCAGCGGCGCCGTCCAGGCGCCGGCGGCCACCACCGCCACGGCGGCGTCCAGGGTCTCGTCGCCGGCCTGCACCTGCACCGCGTCCTCGCGCGGGCGCACCGCCCGCACCTCGGCCCGCAGCAGCCGCCCGCCCAGCCGCGCGAACAGCGCCGCATAGGCATGGGTCAGCCGGTAGGGATGCGTGGTGTAGCCCATTGGGCCCATGCGGACGGCGCGGGTGTAGGCCGGCGACAGCGCCGGCTCGGCCTCGCGCAGCGCGGCACCCTCCAGCACCTCGATGCGCGCGCCATGCTCGCGGCGCAATTGCCAGGCGATGCCGCGGGTGCCGTCGATGCCGGCCGGGTCGCGGTGCACGTAAAGGCCCGGCGTGTCGCGGATGAGCTGCGGCACGCCGGCCTCGCGGGCCAGGGCCTGGTGCAGGTCGAGCGCCGGCCCGTACAGGGCCTTCATCGCGCCGGCGGCGCGCCGCACGTTGCCGATCTCGCCCGCCCGGATGAAGCGGCGCAGCCAGGGCAAGGTGGTGCGCAGCGAGCCGCGCCGCAGCACCAGCGGGCCGTCGCGCCGCAGCAGCATGCCGGGCACCTGCGGCAGCAGCCCGGGCAGCGCCACCGGCACCACCGCATGCGCGGCCAGGATGCCGGCATTGCCCCAGGAGCAGGCCTGGCCCGGGTCCAGGCGGTCGATCACGGTCACCGTCCAGCCGCGCCGTTGCAGCTCGATGCCGCAGCAGATGCCGACGATGCCGGCGCCGACCACGATGGCCGAGCGTGTGGCCGACACCGCCGGCAGGGTCGAACTCGTCATGGGTCCAATGTACCCAAGGCCGGGACCGCGCGACGTCGCCCGCGAGGCAGGGCAAACGCGCGGCAAAGCGGACTGCCCCCCGGTTCAGAATGGCCCTGTCCGGCCTCGGCACCCATGCCCACACTGCGCCGGCACGCGGGTGCCACAAGGGTGGCGCCCCAGCCCACACGACCGGAGACACCCCATGCTGAAGTTGCCCTTCCCGCGCCATGCCCTGGCCACCGCCGCCGTCGCGGCCGCTGCCGTCCTGTCGGCGCCCGCCGCGCTGGCGCAGGAGCTGACGGTGGTGTCCTTCGGTGGCGCCTACCAGGACGGCCAGAGCAAGGCCCTGTTCCAGCCCGCCGCCAAGGCCATGAACATCAAGGTCAAGGAAGAGACCTACACCGGCATCGCCGACCTGCGCCTGAAGGTCAAGGCCGGCGCCGTCACCTGGGACATCGTCGCCAGCGGCTCCGGCAGTGCGGCGCGCGCCGGCGCCGAGGGCATCCTGGAGAAGCTGGACTACAAGGTCATCGACATCTCCAGCTTCTCGTCGGGCATGGCCACCGACTGGTGCGTCGGCGGCGACGTGTTCTCCACCGTGCTGGCCTGGAACACCAAGACCTACGGCGACAAGGGCCCGCAGAGCTGGGCCGACTTCTGGGACGTCAAGAAGTTCCCCGGCAAGCGCGCCTACCGCAAGGGCGTGGCCGGCGCGCTGGAGCCGGCGCTGATGGCCGACGGCGTGCCGCCGAACAAGGTCTACGAGGTGCTGTCCGCCCCCGGTGGCATCGAGCGCGCCATCAAGAAGATCAAGGAGCTGAAGCCGCACATCGCCGTGTGGTGGAGCTCCGGCGCGCAGCATGCGCAGCTGATGAAGGACGGCGAGGTCGACATGACCACCGGCTGGAACGGCCGCTTCGACGTCGTGGCCAAGGACGGCGGCAAGGTCAGCTACACCTACAACCAGGGCCTGCTGGACTACGACTGCTATGCCATCCCCAAGGGCGCGCCCAACAAGGACCTGGCCATGAAGTTCCTGGCCGAGATCAGCAAGCCGCCCTACCAGGCCGAGTTCACCAAATACATCACCTACGGGCCGACCAACAAGAAGGCCTATGACCTGGGCACCATCGACGCGGCCTATGCCAAGCGGCTGCCGTCGCACCCGGACAACGCCGCCAAGCAGGTCGCGATCAGCCTGGACTGGTATGCCAAGTTCGAGGCCGCCGCCGCGGCCCAGTACCAGAACATGCTGACCGAGTAGGCGGGCCCGGATGGCACGCCAGGCCGTCCCGATCACCGCGCGCGGCCTGCGCAAGCGCTATGGCGCGGTGCGGGCGCTGGACGACGTCGACCTCGATGTCCGGGCCGGTGAGTTCCTCACGCTGCTGGGGCCCTCCGGCTCCGGCAAGACCACGCTGCTGATGGTGCTGGCCGGCTTCATCCGGCCCGACGAGGGCAGCCTGCGCTTCGGCAACGACGAGGTGGTGCGCTTGCCGCCGCACCAGCGCGACATCGGCATGGTGTTCCAGAACTACGCGCTGTTCCCGCACATGGACGTGGCCGGCAACATCGGCTACCCGCTGCGGCTGCGCGGCGTGTCTGGGGATGCGCTGCACCAGCGCGTGCAGGCGGCGCTGGCGACGGTGCAGCTGGAGGGCTACGGCGCGCGGCGCATCGACGAGCTGTCCGGCGGCCAGCGCCAGCGCGTGGCCCTGGCCCGGGCCATCGTCTTCGAGCCGCGCATCGTGCTGATGGACGAGCCGCTGTCGGCGCTGGACAAGCAGCTGCGCGAGCACATGCAGATCGAGCTGCGGCGGCTGCACGAGCAGCTGGGCACGACCACGATCTACGTCACCCACGACCAGCGCGAGGCGCTGACCATGTCCGACCGCATCGCGGTCATCCAGCACGGCCGCATCATGCAGCTGGGCACGCCGCAGCAGCTGTACGAGCAGCCGGCCAACCGCTTCGTGGCGGCCTTCATCGGCGAGTCCAGCCTGCTGCGGGTGGCGCTGGACGGCGCTGTCGCGCAGTGCGCCGGGCAGGCGCTGGCGTTGCCGCCACCCGTGCCAGGCGCCGCCCCCGGCCCGGGCCCGGCCTGGCTGATGCTGCGCCCCGAGCGGCTGCAGCTGCTGGGCGCCGATACGCCCGCCCCGGCCGGCCACAACCGCCTGCAGGCCACCGTGGCCGACCGCGTCTACCAGGGCGACACCTACCTGCTGCAGG
>JBJXHB010000447.1:0-23061 GCA_046160725.1 Aquabacterium sp. | reverse complement strand
ACAACAGCGACGGGCTGTCCAGCACCTCCACCATCGACAGGCGCGCCTCGTACTGCTGGCTCTGGTTGCGGGTGAAACGTGGCCAGGCCTGGGTGCCCGGGATCAGCGCCGCCAGCGCGGCCAGCATCTGGCAGCCGTTGCACACGCCCAGCGTGAAGGTGTTGCCGCGCTGGAAGTAGGCTCCAAAGGCCTCGGCCATTGCCGGGTTGAACAGGATGGACCGTGCCCAGCCCTCGCCGGCACCGAGCGTGTCGCCATAGCTGAAGCCGCCACAGGCCACCAGCCCGACATAGGCATCCAGCCGCGTGCGGCCGGCCTGCAGGTCGCTCATGTGCACGTCGAAAGTGTCGAACCCCGCCAGCGCCAGCGCCCGGCTCATCTCGACCTGCGAATTCACGCCCTGCTCGCGCAGCACCGCCACCGCTGGCCGTGCCAGGTTCAGGAACGGCGCGCTGACATCCTCGGCCGGGTCGAAGTTCAGCCGCGATGTCAGCCCCGGGGCCTGGGCGTCGATGGCCGCGGCATGTTCCGAGTCGGCCGCCAACGGATGGTCGCGATCGCGCGTGATGCGCCAGCTGACATGGTCCCATTCGGTCAGCAGCTCGCCCAGCGCCGCGCTGTACTGCACCCGCGCATCGCGCCAGACCTCCACGACGCCACGCGTGTTGGGCTTGCCGATGACATGGCTGTGGCGCGACAGCCCATGGGCGCGCAGCACCGCGATGGCGGCGTCGCGCCGTTCGCTGCGGACCTGCAGCACCACGCCCAATTCCTCGTTGAACAGCGCTCGCAGGGTCAGCTCATGGCGCCGCGGCCCGACCTGCGCCGCCCAGTTCTTGGCGTCGCCATACTCGGCCCGGCTGTCGGCGATGCCGTCGCTCAACGTGACCAACGCATCGACGTTCAGGCTGACGCCCAGCCGGCCCGCAAACGCCATCTCGCAAACACAGGCCCACAGGCCACCGTCGCTGCGGTCGTGATAGGCCAGCAGCAGGCCCTGCGACCGCAGCTGGTTGACGGCCTCGACCAGCGCCTTCAACGCGGCCGGGTCGTCCAGGTCAGGTACGCCGTCGATGCCGGCGCTGCCAAAGGCCGCACCGACCTGCGCCAGCATCGAGCCCGCCATGCGCTGGCGGCCGGCGCCGAGGTCGACCAGGATCAGCGTGGTGTCGCCGGGCTGCAGTTGCGGCGTCAGCACCCCGCGGATGTCCGGCAACGCGGCAAAGGCCGTCACCACCAGGCTGACCGGCGCCGTCACCTGCCGCGCCGTGCCGTCGGCCGCCTGCCAGCGCGTGCGCATCGACAACGAGTCCTTGCCCACCGGTATGCCGATGCCCAGCGCCGGGCACAGCTCCATGGCCACGGCGCGCACGGTGTCGTACAGCGCGGCGTCCTCGCCCGGCTCGCCGCAGGCCGCCATCCAGTTGGCCGACAGCTTGACCCGCTGCAGGTCGATGGGTGCCGCGAGCAGGTTGGTGATGGCCTCGCCGACCGCCATGCGGCCGGACGCCGGCGCGTCCAGCGCGGCCAGCGGCATGCGCTCGCCCACCGCCATGGCCTCGCCGGCCAGGCCCTCGAAGTCGGCCAGCGTGACCGCGCAGTCGGCCACCGGCACCTGCCAGGGTCCGACCATCGGGTCGCGATGGTTCAGGCCGCCGACGGTCCGGTCGCCGATGGTGACCAGAAAGCGCTTGGAGGCCACGGTCGGATGGCGCAGCACGTCACGGCAGGCCCGCTCCAGCGGCAGGTCGTCCAGCCGCAGTGCGGCGTCGTCGCGCGCCACGCGCTGCACGTCGCGGTGCATGCGCGGCGGCTTGCCCAGCAGCACCGCCAGCGGCATGTCGATCGGTGGTGCCGAGGCCGTGTCGTCGGCCAGCACCAGCTGCGGCTGCTGGGTGGCCGTGCCGACCACGGCATAGGGGCAGCGCTCGCGCACGCACATGGCGTCGAAAAGCGGCAGCAGGTCCGGCTGCAAGGCCAGCACGTAGCGCTCCTGGCTCTCGTTGCACCAGGCCTCGCGCGGGGCCAGGCCGGTCTCCTCCAGCGGCACCCGCGACAGCTCGAAGCGCGCGCCCCGGCCAGCGTCGTGCACCAGCTCCGGGAAAGCATTGCTCAGGCCTCCGGCACCGACGTCGTGCAGCGCCAGGATCGGGTTGGCATCGCCCAGGGCCGCACAGTGGTTGATGACCTCCTGCGCCCGACGTTGCATCTCTGGATTGCCGCGTTGCACCGAGTCGAAGTCCAGCGCCGCGGCATTGCTGCCCGCGGCCAGCGACGAGGCCGCACCGCCGCCCATGCCGATGCGCATGCCGGGCCCGCCCAGCTGCACCAGCAGGGTGCCGGCCGGAAAGCGCTGCTTGACCACCTGCGAGGCACTGATGGCGCCCATGCCGCCGGCGATCATGATGGGCTTGTGATAGCCGCGCCGCACGCCGGCCACGTCGGCCTCGAAGACACGGAAGAAGCCCGCCAGGTTGGGCCGCCCGAACTCGTTGTTGAAGGCCGCGCCGCCCAGCGGGCCTTCCGTCATGATCTGCAACGGGCTGGCCATGTGCGCTGGCAGGCCCACCGGCGAACGCTCCCAGGGTTCGGCCTGGCCGTCCAGGTGCAGGTTGGAAACGGCAAACCCCATCAGACCGGCCTTGGGCCGCGCGCCGCGGCCGGTGGCGCCCTCGTCGCGGATCTCGCCACCGGCACCGGTGGCCGCGCCCGGAAAGGGCGAGATGGCGGTCGGGTGGTTGTGGGTCTCCACCTTCATCAGCACGTGGGCGGTGTCGTCCCGGGCCGCGTACAGCGGGGCGTTGGTGTAGCCCTGTGGTTGCCAGCGCTGCACCGCATGGCCCTGCATCACGGCGGCGTTGTCGGCATAAGCCACCACCGTGCCTTGCGGCGACGTGGCCTCGGTGTGGCGGATCATGGCGAACATCGACCGGTCCTGGGCCACGCCGTCGATGGTGAACGCAGCATTGAAGATCTTGTGTCGGCAGTGCTCGCTGTTGGCCTGCGCGAACATCATCAGCTCGACATCGCTGGGGTTGCGCCCCAGGCCCTGGAAGGCCTCGACCAGGTAGTCGACTTCGTCGGCGCTCAGCGCCAGGCCCCAGTCCCGGTCGGCCTGCTCCAGCGCGGCCCGTCCGTGGCCCAGCACATCGACCCGGGCCAGCGGCACGCCGGCGCGGGGCTCGAACAACGCACCGGCCATGGCCTCGTCGAAGGACACGGTCTCGGTCATGCGGTCGTGCAGCAGTGCGGCACAGGCGGCCTGCTCGGCGGCGTCCAGCGGCGCGGGCGCGCCGAACAGCGGCGCCTTCAGCGCCAGGCGCACTTCCATCACCCGCTCGATGCGGCGCACCGCCAGGCCGCAGTTGCGTGCGATGTCGGTGGCCTTGCTGGCCCAGGGCGACACGGTACCGATGCGCGGCAACACCCACAGCCGCTGCGCCGGGCCCGCGCCCGCAGCGGCGGGGGTGCCATAGGCCAGCAGCGCGGCCAGCCGGTCCTGGTCGCTGGCGGACAGCGGCTGCGGGCAGGCCACCCAGTGCACCCACCGCGCGCTGACGCCGGTGACCCGCGGCACGGCGGCCTGCAGCCGCTGCAGATGGGCCTGGGCGCGGAAGGCAGGCCAGGCCTCGCCGCCGGGGAAGGTCAGTACGCTGTCGTGGGGGATCGGCATGGGGCCTGCTGTCGCGTGGGATCGGCCCGCCGGCCCTGGCGCCGGGGTCCGACGCTGGGCCGGCATTCTAGAAAGGCCGGCCGGACGACATCAGACAGGACCGCCAGCCGGGCCACACACGTCGAGGTGAAATAATCACCTGCTATGCCCATCACCCTGAAGACCGCCGAGGACATCGCCGGCATGCGCATCGCCGGCCGCCTGGCGGCCGAGGTTTTGGACATGCTGACGCTGCATGTCAAGCCCGGCGTCACCACGGCGGCTCTGGACAAGTTGGCGCTGGACCATATCCAGAACGTCCAGAACGCCATCTCGGCGACGGTGGGCTATGCACCGGCGGGCTACCCGCCCTTCCCGGCGTCGATCTGCACGTCGATCAACCACCAGGTCTGCCACGGCATCCCCAACGACAAGCCGCTCAAGAACGGCGACATCGTCAACATCGACGTCACCGTCATCAAGGACGGCTGGCATGGCGACACCAGCCGCATGTTCGTCGTCGGCGAGGGCACGATCGCCGCGAGACGCCTGTGCCAGATCACGTTCGAGGCCATGTGGAAGGGCATCGCCCGGGTGCGCCCGGGTGCGCGCCTGGGCGACATCGGCCATGCCATCCAGCAGTTTGCCGAGGGCCAGGGCTTCTCGGTGGTGCGCGAGTTTTGCGGCCACGGCATCGGCCTGCGCTTCCATGAGGAGCCGCAGGTGCTGCACTACGGCCGGCCCGGCACGCTGGAGGAGCTGGTGCCCGGCATGGTGTTCACGGTCGAGCCGATGATCAACGCCGGCCGCCGTGAGGTGCGCGAGCTGGGCGACGGCTGGACCATCGTGACGCGCGACAAGTCGCTCTCCGCCCAGTGGGAGCACACCGTCGCGGTGACCGAGACCGGCTACGAGATCCTGACCCAGTCCGCCGGCACGCCCGTGCCGCCTGCCTTCGTCACCGGCGGCTGAACCTGCACGCCCCCCGGGCGACACCACCTGCCGATGTCCGACACGATGGCCGACACTGTGGTCGACCTGCGCAGCCAGTTTCGCGATGGCAAGCGCGCGCTGATCGACACCTTCCTGGCGCAGCGGGCCACGGCGCCGGCGGCGGCGCGCCTGACACGGGCCCTGACACGACATGTCGACGCGGTGCTGGCGCGCCACTGGCTGGACCACGGCCCGGCCGGCGACGCGGCCCTGGTGGCGGTCGGCGGGTATGGCCGCGGCGAGTTGTTCCCCTATTCCGACGTCGACCTGCTGCTGCTGCTGCCGGAGGGCCAGGACGCCGCATCGTCGGGGCGCATCGAGGGCTTCGTCAGCGGCTGCTTCGACCTGGGCCTGGACATCGGCTGGTCGGTGCGCAGCGTGAGCCAATGCGTGACCGAAGCGCTGGCCGATGTCACGGTGCAGACGGCCCTGCTGGAGGCACGCCCGCTGGCTGGGTCGCGACGCCTGTTCCAGCAGTTCCAGCAGGCCACCGCGCAGGCACTGGAGCCCCAGGCCTTCCTGCGCGCCAAGACCCTGGAGCTGCGCCAACGCCATGTCAAGTACGACGACACGCCCTATTCGCTGGAGCCCAACTGCAAGGAGAGCCCGGGCGGCCTGCGCGACCTGCAGACGGTGCTGTGGGTGGCGCGGGCAGCGGGCCTGGGCCGCAGCTGGACCGAGCTGGCCGCGCGCGGCCTGTTGACGGCCTTCGAGGTCGGCCAACTGCGCCGCCACGAAGGCACGCTCAAGCTGATCCGGGCCCGTCTGCATGCCTTGGCGGGCCGACGCGAGGACCGTCTGGTGTTCGACCTGCAGACGGCCGTGGCCGAGAGTTTCGGCTTCACGCCCACCAAGGCGTTGCGGGCCTCCGAACACCTGATGCACCGCTACTACTGGGCGGCCAAGGCGGTGACCCAGCTGCGCGAGATCCTGCTGCTCAACATCGAAGAGCGCCTGGCCGGCACCGAGGGCGCCCCCATGCAGGCCCTGAACGAGCGCTTTCTCGACCGCGGCGGGCTGATCGAGGTGGCGCGGGACGATCTCTACCTGACCCAGCCCCAGGCCATCCTGGAGACCTTCGAGCTGTTCCAGACCACGCCGGGGCTGAAGGGCTTCTCGGCGCGCACGCTGCGGGCCCTGTACAACGCCCGCCAGCGCATGGATTCCAGCTTCCGCCGCGACCCGGTCAACCGGGGGCGCTTCATGGCCATCCTGCAGCGCGACGCCGGCCAAACGCATGTCCTGCGCCTGCTCAACCAGACGTCGGTGCTGGGACGGTACCTGTGGGTGTTCCGGCGCATCGTCGGTCGCATGCAGCACGACCTGTTCCATGTCTACACCGTTGACCAGCACATCCTGATGGTGCTGCGCAATGTGCGCCGGTTCTTCATCCCGGAGCATGCGCATGAATACCCGTTCTGCTCGCAGCTGGCCGGGCAATGGGACAAGCCCTGGGTGCTGTACGTGGCGGCGCTGTTCCACGACATTGCCAAGGGCCGTGGCGGCGACCATTCCGACCTGGGTGCCACCGAGGTCCGGCGCTTCTGCCGCGACCACGGCGTGGCCCGCGAAGACGCCCAGCTGATCGAGTTCCTGGTCCGTGAACACCTGACCATGAGCCGGGTGGCCCAGAAAGAGGACCTGGCCGATGTCGATGTGATCCAGCGCTTCGCCGCGCGTGTGGGCGATCCGCGGCACCTGACGGCCCTGTACCTGCTGACGGTGGCCGACATCCGCGGCACCAGCCCCAAGGTCTGGAACGCCTGGAAGGGCAAGCTGCTGGAGGACCTGTTCCGCATCACCATGCGGGCGCTGGGCGGCGCGCCGGTCAACCCGGAGGCCGAGCTGGAAACCCGCAAGCAGGAGGCGCGCCAGGTGCTGGCCCTGCACTCGGCCCTGCCCGGCGGCGAAGAGCCCCTGTGGCGCACGCTGGACGTGGGCTACTTCGCGCGCCACGACGCGGCCGACATCGCCTGGCATGCGCGCACGCTGTGGCGCCACATCGAGTCCACCGAGCCGGTCGTGCAGGCCCGCCCTTCGCCGCATGGCGAGGGCCTGCAGGTGCTGGTCTACACGCCGGACCAGGAGGACCTGTTTGCCCGCATCTGCGGCTACTTCGACCGCGCCGGTTTCTCGATCCAGGATGCCAAGGTTCACACCAGCCGCACGCGCTATGCGCTGGACACCTTCCAAGTGGTGCACCCGGCCTACGAGGACGGCGAGCCGGGCGCCTATCGCGACCTGATCTCGCTGGTCGAGACCCAGCTCGCGCGCACGCTGGCGGAGCGCGAGCCCCTGCCGGAGCCCAAGCCACGCGGGCGCCTGAGCCGCCAGGCGCGGTCGTTTCCGCAGCCGCCGCGGGTGACGCTGCGGCCGGACGAACGCGCCCAGCGCTGGCTGCTCAGCGTCAGCACCATCGACCGCACCGGCCTGCTCTATGCCATCGCCCGCATTCTGGCCCGGCACCGCATCAACCTGCAGCTGGCCAAGGTGTCGACACTGGGCGAGCGGGTCGAGGACACGTTCCTGGTCGACGGCCCGGCCCTGCAGCAGAACCGGCTGCAGTTGCAGATCGAGGGCGAGCTGCTGGACGCGGCCGACCCGATGAAGGTCTGAGCGCTTGTGAAGCCTTCCGCATGAGCATCACCACCGTCACCGCGGCACAGGCCATGGCCGCCGACGCGCCCTTCGATGCGGTCATTGACGTGCGCTCACCGGCCGAGTTCGCCGAGGACCACCTGCCCGGCGCGCTGAACTGGCCGGTGCTGGACGACGACGAGCGCCGCATCGTGGGCACGCTCTACGTACAGGACTCGCCGCTGGCCGCACGCAAGGTCGGCGGCGCGCTGGTGGCGCGCAACCTGGCCCGCCATGTCGAGCAACAGCTGCAGGACCGGCCGCGCGACTGGCGCCCGCTGGTCTATTGCTGGCGCGGCGGCCAGCGCAGCGGAGCGCTGGTCTGGATGCTGGACCAGATCGGTTTTCGCACCCACAAGCTGGGCGGCGGCTACAAGGCCTTTCGCAGCGCCGTGCGGGCCGAGCTGGATGCGCTGCCCGCGGCCCTGACCCTGACCGTCCTGGCCGGCCGCACCGGCAGCGGCAAGACCCGGCTGCTGGGCGCCCTGGCCACCGAGGGCGCCCAGGTGCTGGACCTGGAGGCGCTGGCGGCGCATCGCGGCTCGGTGCTCGGTGGACTGCCAGACCAGCCCCAGCCCAGCCAGAAGCGCTTTGACACGCTGCTGTGGAGCGCCCTGCGCGCGCTGGACCCGGCCCGGCCGGTCTTCGTCGAAAGCGAGTCCAAGAAGATCGGCCAGCTGCAGCTGCCGGAGTCCCTGGTGCGCCGCATGCGCGACCACGGCCGGTGCATTCGGGTCGCCATGGACGATGCGGCCCGCACCCAGCTGCTGCTGCAGGATTACGGCTTCTTCGCGGCGCAGCCGCAGCGCTTCTGCGACCTGCTGGATGGCCTGAACACGCTGCGCGGCCGCGAGCGGGTGCTGCGCTGGCAGACCATGGCGCATGGCGGCGACTGGGCGACGCTGTTCGGCGAGCTGATGCGTGAGCACTACGACCCGCTGTACGAGCAATCGATGGCCAGCCACTATCCCGGCCTGGCCGGCGCGACGGTGGTCGAGCTGGCCGACGGCGGCCCCGACGCGCTGCGCCAGGCGGCACGCGCCGCGCTTTCATTGGTGGAGCAGAAGGCCGGCATTGCCGCGCCTTGACCGACGTCATGTCGGTGACCCGTGGCGGCGGGCAACATCGCCGCCCATGGCCGACCCCAGCGCCGCGACCGCGGCCCTACCACCCTTGCCCTTGATGCGCCCGCTGCGATGGCTGGCACTGGGCTGGCGCGACTTTGCGCGCTGCCCGGTGCCAGGGCTGGTGCACGGCCTGGCCGTCGCCTTGATCGGTGCCGCGCTGCTGTGGGTGGCGCGCGGCTACTTCTGGTGGTCCGCCGGTGCCTTCACCGGCTTTCTGCTGGTCGCGCCGGTGGTGGCCACCGGGCTGTATGCCGTCAGCCGCCAGCTGGAGCGCGGCCAGGCCGCCACGCTGGCCACCGCGCTGGCCGCATGGCGGCCGAAGGACCACCGGATGGTGTTCTTCGGCCTGCTGCTGGCGCTGGCCGGCACGGGCTGGATGCTGACGTCCGCGTCACTGATCACGGTGTTCGCCGCAGAGCCCGTGCGCACGCCGGCGGACTTTCTGCGCGTGGTGGTGCTGTCACCGCAGGGCCTGCTGTTCGAAGCCTGGCTGGCGCTGGGCGCCGTGCTGGCGGCGCCGGTCTTTGCCTCCAGCGTCATCGCCTTGCCGCTGCTGCTGGACCGCCCGCACGGTGTGCTGGACGCGGTGCTGGCCAGCTGGCGCTGCGTGATGGAGCAACCGCTGGCGCTGGCGCTGTGGGCCGGGCTGATCATGGGGCTGACCACCCTGGCCATGCTGCCACTGATGCTGGGCCTGGTGGTGGTCGTGCCGTGGCTGGCCCATGCCAGCTGGCATGCCTACCGCGACCTGCTGCCGCCCGACGGCGCGCCGGCCGCGGCCAGCTGAGCCGCCGCGATGTTCGGACTCACCGAAGCACAGGTCGCCGGCTTCGGCCTGACCTTCGGCGTCGGGGCCTTCATGGCCTACATGCTGTTCATCATCTGGCGCCTTGCGCAGGACTCCAAGGCCGGCCGCTTCGGCACCTTCGTCCTGTTCCTGGCCCTGGGCTTCGGCATGATCGGCTTCGTCGCCAAGGGCGTGGTCAAGCTCTTCATCGGCGGTCAATGACAGACGACGCCTGAATGGAAAAGGCCGGCATAGCCGGCCCTTCAACCATCAAGACAGAACCCCCTCCTGGAGGGGGCAGGGGGTGTCCCACAGACACCCGCAGGGTTGAGCGGCGCAGACGCTCAACCCATGTGCATGCCGCCGTTGCAGCTGAAGTCGGCACCGGTCGAGAAGCCCGAATCCGGTCCGGCCAGCCAGGCCACGATGGAGGCGATCTCCTCGGGCGCGCCCAGGCGCTTGACCGGGATCGTGGCCACGATCTTCTCCAGCACCTCGGGCTTGATCGCACGGACCATGTCGGTGCCGATGTAGCCCGGGCTGACGGTGTTGACCGTCACGCCCTTGTTGGCCAGTTCCTGCGCCAGGGCCATCGTGAAACCATGCATGCCGGCCTTGGCGGCCGAATAGTTGGTCTGGCCGGCCTGGCCCTTCTCGCCGTTGACCGAGCTGATCTGGATGATGCGGCCCCAGCCCTTCTCGACCATGCCCGGCACCACTTGCTTGGTGACATTGAACATGCTGTTCAGGTTGGTGTCGATCACCGCGTCCCAGTCGTCGCGGGTCATCTTCAGGAACATGCGGTCACGGGTGATGCCGGCGTTGTTGACCAGCACGTCGATGCTGCCGTGCTCGGCCACCGCCTTGGAGAACGCAGCGACGGTGGAGTCCCAGTCCGCCACGTTGCCCACCGAGGCGTGGAACGAATACCCCAGCGCGGTCTGCTCACCCAGCCACTTCGCATGGTCCCGGGTCGGCCCGCAGCCGGCGATCACGGTGAAACCTTCCTTGTGCAGCCGTTGGCAGATCGCGGTACCGATACCGCCCATGCCGCCCGTCACATACGCCACTCGCTTGGACATTGCCTCTTCTCCTCGTTGCGATGACAGGCCCGGCGGGCCCGTCGGATGATGTTGAACCGCTTCGGCCGAGGCAGCAAGCCGCCGACCGAACCGTGAAAACCCTCAGCGCTCGACCGTCAGCGCCACGCCCATGCCGCCGCCAATGCACAGGCTGGCGATGCCCTTCTTCGCGTCACGCCGCTGCATCTCGTGCAGCAGCGTCACCAGGATGCGGCAGCCGGAGGCGCCGATCGGATGGCCGATGGCGATCGCGCCGCCGTTGACATTGACCTTGGTGGTGTCCCAGCCCATCTCCTGATGCACCGCGCAGGCCTGGGCCGCAAAGGCCTCGTTGATCTCCAGCAGGTCCAGGTCGGCGGCCTTCCAGCCGGCACGCTGCAGCGCCTTGGTGGATGCCGTCACCGGGCCCATGCCCATGAAGGCCGGGTCCAGGGCGCTGCTGGCATAGCTGGCGACGCGCGCCAGCGGCTTCAGGCCCAGGGCCGCAGCGCGGGCGGCGCTCATCACCATCACCGCGGCAGCGCCGTCGTTGATGCCGGAGGCATTGCCGGCCGTCACGCTGCCGGCCTTGTCGAAGGCCGGGCGCAGGCCTGCCAGGGCCTCGGCGCTGGTCTTCTTGTTGATGAACTCGTCGGCCGAGAAGATGATCGGGTCGCCCTTCTTCTGCGCGATGCTGAACGGGACGATCTCGTCCTTGAAGCGGCCGGCCTCCTGCGCCGCGGCGGCCTTTTGCTGGCTGGCGAGGGCCAGTGCATCCTGGGCGTCGCGGCCGATGCCGTACTTGCGGGCCACGTTCTCGGCGGTGATGCCCATGTGGTACTGGTTGTAGACGTCCCACAGGCCGTCGGTGATCATGGAGTCGATCATCTTCCAGTCGCCCATGCGCTGGCCGTCGCGCGAGCCCTGCACCACATGCGGGCTCATGCTCATGCTCTCCTGGCCGCCAGCGATCACGATGTCGCTGTCGCCGTCACGGATGGCCTGCACGGCCAGCATCACCGCCTTGAGGCCGGAGCCGCAGACCTTGTTGATGGTCATCGCCGGCACCGCCTGCGGCAGGCCGCTGCGGATGACCGCCTGGCGCGCCGGGTTCTGGCCGACGCCGGCGGTCAGCACCTGGCCGAGGATGACCTCGCTGACCTGGTCGCCGGCCACGCCGCTGCGCTCCAGCAGGGCCTTGATCACGGCCGCGCCGAGTTCGCTGGCCGGGGTGCGGGCCAGGGTGCCGCCGAACTTGCCGACCGCGGTGCGGGCAGCGGCGACGATGACGATGTCATTGCTCATGGATGGGTCCTAGTCGTTGCAGATGGGGAATGGGGGTCAGGCCTTGGCCTTGACATACCGGCCCGGCGCCGGCTCGATGGCCTTGTGCGCACGGCTGCCGTAGGCCTTGGGTGCCGGCACCTTGCGCCCGCCATGGCGCGCGAGCCAGCCACGCCAGTCGGCCCACCAGCTGCCGGGATGCTCGACGGCACCGGCCAGCCAGTCGGCATCCTTGGCCGGCAAGGCGTCGTTGGTCCAGTAGCTGCGCTTGTTCTTGGCCGGCGGGTTGATGACGCCGGCAATGTGGCCGGAGGCGCCCAGCACGAAGCGGCGCTCGCCCTTGAACAGCTTGGTCGACCTGTAGGCCGCGTCCCAGGGCACGATGTGGTCCTCGCGCGAGGCATAGAGGAACACCGGCGCCTTGATCGCGCCGAGGTCCACGCGTTCGCCGCAGACCACCAGCTTGCCGGGCTGGCGCAGCTCGTTCTGCAGGTACATGTGGCGCAGGTACCAGCAGTACATCGGACCGGGCAGGTTGGTGGCGTCGCCGTTCCAGTACAGCAGGTCGAACGCCGGCGGCGCCTCGCCCTTGAGGTAGTTGCCGACGACATAGTTCCAGACCAGGTCGTTCGGGCGCAGAAAGCTGAACGTGGTGGCCAGCTCCTTGCCCTTGAGCAGGCCGGGGCCGGTGGGTGCCTGCTCGCCGATGGTCATCTCGCGCATGCGCACCGAGCCCTCGTCGACAAACACGTCCAGCACGCCGGTGCTCTCGAAGTCCAGCAGCGTGGTCAGCAAGGTCAGGCTGTGCACCGGCTGCTGTCCGCGGGCCGCCAGCACCGCCAGCGCGGTGGCGACGATGGTGCCGCCGACACAGAAGCCCAGGGCGTTGATGTCCTTGGCGCCGGTGATGTCCTGCACCACCTGGATGGCCTGGATCGGCCCGTGCTCGATGTAGTCGTCCCAGGTCTTGTCCTGCATCGATGCGTCCGGGTTGCGCCAGCTCACCACGAAGACGCGATGACCCTGCTCCACCGTCCAGCGGATCAGCGAGTTGTCCGGCTGCAGGTCCATGATGTAGTACTTGTTGATGCACGGCGGCACGAACAGCATCGGCCGCGCATGCACCTGCGCGGTCAAGGGCTTGTACTCGATCAACTGGAACAGGTCGTTCTCGTAGACCACCGCGCCTTCGGTGGTGGCGACATTGCGGCCGACCTCGAAGGCGGTCTCGTCGGTCTGAGAGAGGTGGCCGCGCTGAACGTCACCCATCAGGTTCTGCAAGCCCGAGACGATGCTCTGGCCTTGTGTGTCCATTGCCTTCTTGAGGGCCTCGGGGTTCAGGGCCAGGTAGTTGGCGGGGCTGGCCGCGTCGACCCACTGCTGGACGGCAAAGCGCACCTTGGCCCGGGTCTTTTCGTCGCCCTGCACCGCCTCGGCCAGCTTCATCAATGTGCGGGCGTTGAGCAGGTAGGACTGCGCTGCCATGGCACTGGCCGGGTTCTCGGCCCAGGCTGGTGCGGCAAATCGCTTGTCACCCGGCGCGGTGGGCTTGGCCGGGCCGGCCACTGCCGTCACGGCGCCGTTCCACAGCGCAGCGGCCTCCTTCAGGTATTCAGCCTGGGCCTCCATCAACGCCTGAGGCGACAGCGTCAGGCCCTGCAGGGTGTTGAAACCGCCCCCCAGGGCGTCGCTGAAGGCCTGGAAACCCTCGACTGCCTGCTTCGAGGCCGGTGCGCGCTTGCTCATGGGCTTGTCTCCTGGTCGCGCTTCGGCTGCCGGAGGCGCCGTTGCCGCGGAACGATTTGTACGCCCGGCAGCTTACCAGTCGATGACCTGTGATTTCGATACGCAAGAATGCGTACCGCAATACGAAATTACGCCCTTGAGTCGATGATGGTCGCGTTGATCATGCTGCGCAGCTCGCGCCGAATGGGATACAGGCTGGACGGCATGAACTGGGTCAGGAAGACCACGCACACGTCCTCCACCGGATCGATCCAGAACGCGGTCGATGCGGCGCCGCCCCACCAGTACTCGCCCACCGACCCGGCGAGCTGCGTCTTGGCCACGTCGGTGGTCATCGCGAAACCCAGGCCGAAACCGACGCCGCGATAGGTGGCCTCGGAGAACATCGACACCGACATATCCGCCAGGTCGCGCCCGCCCGGCAGGTGGTTGGCGCGCATCAGCCGCACGGTCTTGGGCCCGAGCAGGCGTACATCACCCAGCGCCCCGCCACAGCGCAGGGCCTCGCAGAAGCGCATGTAGTCTGCAGCGGTGGAGACCAGGCCGCCGCCGCCGGACGGCGCGGCGGCAGGCTCGCGGAAGGTCCGGCCGGGCACCGGTACCAGCCGGCCATCAGGGCCGCGTTGGTAGTTCTGGGCGAACCGGGCGGCCTTGTCATCGCCGACATGAAAGGCGGTGTCGACCATGCCGAGCGGATCGAAGATGTGCTGCTTCAGGAAAGCGTCGAAGGGTTGGCCGGAGATCCGCCCCACCAGGCAACCCAGCACGTCGGTCGCCACCGAGTAGTTCCAGGCCGTGCCCGGCGAGAACTCCAGCGGCATCTTCGCCAGGCCGGCAATGAAGCCGTCCAGGCCCTCGGCTTGCTCGAAAGGCTCGATGCGCCCCTTTCGATAGGCCGCATCCACGTTGGTGCGCAGCTGGAAGCCGTAGGTCAGCCCGGCGGTGTGGCGCAGCAGGTCGATCATGCGCATCGGCGCCGCGGTCGGCTGGGTCTGGAAGGCGCCATGCACACCGGAGACGTACACGCCCAGGTCACGCCACTCGGGGATGAAGCGGTGCACCGGGTCGTCCAGGGCCACCAGCCCCTGCTCCACCAGCATCATGAAGGCGACGCTGGTGATGGGCTTGGTCATCGAATAGATGCGGACGATGGTGTCCTCGGCCATCGCCGCGCCGGTCTCCAGCGATGCGCGGCCCAGCACGCTCTGGTGCACCAGCTGGCCCTGCCGCGTGATCTGCAACTGGGCGCACGGCAGGCGCCCGTTGTCGATGTAGCGCTCCGCCAGGAAGCGGTCGACCCGCGCCAGGCGTCTTGAACACATCCCCAGGGACTCGGGCTTCACGGTCATGCAGCGCTCCAGCTTGGCATCGGTGGCAAACGGGTCGCCGCAGCGCGCCGGGGACAGGCCGGCGGCCGTAGCGATGGCGAACAGGCGAGTGTCGGCGAGCCTGGCATCAGCCCGTCAGGGCGAGGCCGCGATCATGGCCACCACATCGCCTTCAGTAACGTTCTGGCCCTCGGTCACCTGCAACTGGTGCACCACGCCGGCCACCGGCGACTCGGCCGGAATCTCCATCTTCATCGACTCCAGGATCAGCACGGTGTCGCCGGCCTGGACCGCATCGCCAGGCTGGCGCTCGATCTTCCAGACGGTTCCCGTCACCTGGGACTTGATGGCGTGGTGGGCCATGTCGGATGCCTCACGATGTTCAGATGGGCTGCCGGTCCAGCAGACACGCTGACTTTGGTCGGCCCGGGTCGGCGACGAGCCTATGCCGGCCGGCGGCGATTTGCGCCCGGTGCATTCCCCGAACCGCCGATCGACACCGTGACCGAATCCCACCTGAAGGACCCCTGCCCATGAGCTGGACACCCGAACTCGACGAACTGCGCCGCCGCACCGCGATGGCACAGCAGATGGGCGGCGCGGACAAGGTGAAGCGCCAGCACGACGCCGGCCGCTTGACGGTGCGCGAGCGCATCGAACGGCTGGTTGATGGCGAAAGTTTCCACGAGGTCGGCGCCCTGTCCGGCATCGGCACCTACGACGCCCAGGGCAAGGTCGAGCAAGTGACACCGGCCAACTGCGTGTTCGGCCGTGCCCGCATCGACGACCGGCCGGTGGTGGTGGTGGGCGACGACTTCACCGTGCGCGGCGGCTCGGCCGATGCCTCGATCAGCAACAAGCCGCTGATGGCCGAGGAGATGGCGGCCGAGTTCCGCCTGCCCATCGTGCGCATCATCGAGGGCTCGGGCGGCGGTGGCTCGGTGAAGACCATCGAGACCACCGGCGCGTCGAACCTGCCCGGCGGTGTCGGCGGTACGCGCGGCTTCTACATGATGACGGCCAACCTGGCGCAGGTCCCGGTGGTGGGGCTGGGCCTGGGCTCGGTGGCCGGCCTGGGGGCGGCACGCCTGGCGTCGTCGCACTTTTCGGTGATGACCCGCGACTCGGCGATGTTCGTGGCCGGCCCGCCGCTGGTGGCCCGCCTGGGGCAGGCGCTCGAGAAGAAGGAACTGGGCGGCGCCGACATCCAGACCGCGAGCGGCGCCATCGACAACGTGGCCGACACCGAGGACGAGGCCTTTGCGCAGGCACGGCGGTTCCTGTCGTACCTGCCGTCCTCGGTGCACGGTCTGCCGCCCGTGCTGCCTTGCGACGATGCACCGGACCGAGCCGACGAGACGCTGATGACCGCCGTGCCACGCAACCGGCGGCAGGTCTACAAGATGCGGCCGACCATCCAGGCGGTGGTCGACCGCGGCAGCTTCTTCGAGATGGGTGCGAGCTTCGGCCGGTCGATCATCGCCGGCCTGGCCCGGCTTCAAGGCCACCCGGTGCTGCTGCTGGCCAGTGACCCCTACCACTATGGCGGCGCCTGGAGCGCGGACGCCTGCCAGAAGGTGGTGCGCTTCGTCGACCTGGCCGAGACCTTCCATCTGCCGGTGGTCTACCTGATGGACTGCCCCGGCTTCATGATCGGCCTGGAGGCCGAGCGCTGCGCCACCATTCGCCATGGCGTGCGCGCCATGGCCGCGATGAACCAGACCACCGTGCCCTGGTGCACGGTGATCGTGCGCAATGCCTTCGGCGTGGCCGGCGCCGCGCACCAGCCGGCGGGCCGGCTGTCGCTGCGCTATGCCTGGTTGTCGGCCTACTGGGGCAGCCTGCCGCTGGAAGGCGGCATCGAGGCTGCCTACCGCGCCGACATCGATGCGGCCGTCGACCCCAAGGCCAAGCTGATGGAGATCGAGGCCCGGCTGAACGCGCTGCGCTCGCCGTTCCGCAGCGCCGAGAGGTTCTGGGTCGAGGAGATCATCGACCCCCGCCGCACACGGGCCCTGCTGTGCGACTTCGCGCGGCTGGCCGAGCCTCTGCGCACGCCAGGGACGGCGCGGTTCACGATGCGGCCCTGACCCAGCCGCGGACTGCACCCGCCAAGCTGGCCGCTCAGCGCGGCGCTGCTGCGATACCCGCCGCCATGCGGCCGCCGCGGCTTTCGCGCCGGTAGGAGAAGAAGCGCGTCTCATCGTTGACGGTGCACCAGCGCCCGCCGCTGATGCGGCGCACCCCGGCGCGGGCCAGGCGTCGCCGGGCCAGCATCACAAGGTCCGCCATCCAGCGCGCATCGCCGTCCGGCCGCGGCTGATAGCGGAAGGCCGGGTCCAGGGTGCGGCGCACCGGCTCGCTGCCAAAGGCCAGCAGCACATCAGCGCCGACCTCGAAGCATTGCGGGCCGATGCACGGCCCGAGCCAGGCCGACACCTCTGCTGGCGCACAGGCGGCGGCCTCGCACATCGGCTGCAACAACGCCTCCAGCACGCCGGCCGCCAGCCCGCGCCAGCCCGCATGCGCCGCGCCGACCACATGGCCCTGCGGCGTGCACAGCAGCACCGGCAGGCAGTCGGCCGCCTGCACCACGCAGGCCATGCCGGGCTGGTCGCTCCAGGCGGCATCGGCGGTGATGTCCAGGCCCGCTTGCGCCGAGTGCTCCAGCCGCACCACCTGCGCGCCGTGCACCTGGCGCAGCCAAACCGGCGTGGCGCCGAGCAGGCGGCCCAGCGCCTGCCGATGCGCCGCCACCCGCACCGGGTCGTCGCCGACCGCGCTGCCGAGGTTGAAGCTGGCCCAAGGTGCCGGGCTGTGGCCACCCGGCCGCATCGACATCACCGCCCGCACGCCCGGCGCCACGCGCCAGCCGGGGCGCAGGGCCCAGGGAGGATCCTCGCGCATCGCGGCCTATTCGGCGTCCGGACAGGCGCTGGGCTGCGTGTCGCGGAACGCCGGCAACGCCATGCAGGCGTCGAAGACCCTCATCACCTGCGGCACATGGTCCAGCCGGCAGTTGAAGCGCTGCGCGTTGAAGATCTGCGGCACCAGGCAGCAGTCGGCCAAGCCGGGCTTGTCGCCGTGGCAATGGCGGCCCGGCTGCGCAGCCAACTGGCGCTCCACGACCTCCAGGCCGGTCTCCACCCAGTGGCGGTACCAGCGGTTCTTGTCGTCCTCGGCAACCTTGAGATCGCGCACCAGATAGCGCAGCACGCGCAGGTTGTTCAGCGGATGGATCTCGCAGGCGATGTCCTGCGCGATGGCCCGCACGCGGGCCCGGCCCAACGGGTCGGCCGGCAGCAGGGGCGGCTGCGGGTGGGTCTCGTCCAGGTACTCCAGGATGGCCAACGACTGGGTGAGGTGATGGTCGCCGTCCTTCAGCAACGGCACCAGGCGCGACGCCGACACCGCGGCATAGGACTCCTGTGTCTGCTCCATGCGCACCAGGTGCACCGGCTTGTAGGTGTAGTCCAGGCCCTTCAGCGCCAGTGCGATGCGCACCCGGTACGACGCCGACGAGCGAAAGTAGTTGTACAGCTCCATCGCGTTTCCAGTCGTGATGTCGAATCAGATCAACAAAAGCAGGGCCGGCATTGCGCGCTCAGCGCACGGCAACGCGCAGGCTGCCCAGTCCCTCGATGCGCCCCTCCATCACATCGCCACGGACGACTCCACCGACGCCCGCCGGCGTGCCGGTGAAGATCAGGTCGCCCGGCTGCAGCGTCCAGGCCGCCGAGAGGTGCTCGATGGTCTCGGCCACATTCCAGATCAGCTCGGACAGGTCGCCCTTTTGTCGCGGTTGGCCGTTGACCGACAGGGTGATGGCGCCGCGAGTCAGCCCGCCTGTGGTGGCCAGCGGCACCAGCGGTGCGATCGGTGCGCTCTGCTCGAAGGCCTTGCCGATGCACCAGGGTCGGCCCTGCTTCTTCATGTCGTTCTGCAGGTCGCGCCGCGTCATGTCCAGGCCGACCGCATAGCCCCAGATATGGGACAGCGCGTCAGCGGCCCGGATACCGGCGCCGCCGCGCCCGATGGCCACCACCAGCTCGATCTCGTGGTGCAGGTTGGTCGTCAAGCTGGGGTATTCGATGAAGCCGGTCTGGCCGTCGGCAACCGGCACCACCGCGTCGGCGGGCTTCATGAAGAAGAACGGTGGCTCGCGACCCGAAAAACCCATCTCCTGGGCATGCTCGGCATAGTTGCGGCCCACGCAGTAGATGCGGTGGACCGGGAACAGGCCGCCGGTCGAGACGGGTATGGCCACCGGTGTCGGTACGGGCAGAACAAAGGTCATGACTGTGCGCTCGGTCCATGGGTCTCGCCAATGGGCGAGTATGGAAATCATCATGCCATGGGCCGCTACACTGGCCCGCAGCATGTGGAACGGGCGCTCGATCAAACACTGCCGCGCCTGCGGCCACCCGGTGCACTACCAGGTGCCGGCCGACGACAACCGCGATCGGGCGGTCTGCAAGAGCTGCGGCACCATCCACTACGAGAACCCGTTGAACGTCGTCGGCACCGTGCCGGTGTGGGGCGATCAGGTGCTGCTGTGCCGCCGGGCGATCGAGCCGCGCCACGGCAAGTGGACGCTGCCGGCGGGCTTCATGGAACTGGGCGAGACCATCGCCGAGGGCGCACAGCGCGAGACGGTCGAAGAGGCCGGTGCGCGCATCGAGCTGGAAGGGTTGTTCACGCTGCTCAACGTGGTGCGTGTCGGCCAGGTCCATCTCTTCTATCGGGCCCGCATGCTGGACACCAGCCTGGACCCAGGACCCGAGACACTGGAGGCCCGGCTGTTCCGCGAGGACGAGGTGCCGTGGGAGGAGATCGCGTTCAGGACGGTGGCGCAGACCCTGCGCTGCTACTTCGACGACCGCCGGCGCGGCCGCTTCGAGCTTCACATCGCCGACATCGGCTGATCGCCCGGGTCGCGTACGGTCGTCTCGAACGACTGGCGTGTCGTGTCTCCGGGGTCCCCCACCCCAGCCGCCGCCACATCGTCAGCGCTGTCGTGCCGGGTCTCGTCCCGAGCAGCGGCCACCGCGGCGGCCGAGATCGCCAGGACCGCCGCAGCCGTCGGCGCCAGGCTGTTGGCCGCCAGAGCGGGACCGGTCGCGCCATCGAAGCCGAACTGCCAGAGGGCCGCCAGGTCGGACGGCCGTGCGACCGACTCCGCAAAGACCGACAGGCCGAGCGCACGGGCCCAGGTCACGATCGCCTGGGCATAGCGCGAGGCTTGTTCGTCCTCCGCGATTCCGGCAACGTACCGACCATCGATCCGCACATAGTCCAGCGCCTGGTCTGCCGCCGACGGCAAGGCGGTCAGCCGGTCGCCGGCATGCTCCAGGCCCACCTTGGCTCCAGCAGCCCGCCACGGCCGGATGATCTCGACCCAGCCCAGGTCGCCCTCATCGACCAGCCGCGCCGGCAGGTCGATCCAGAGGCGGGTCCAGGCCTGCGCATGGGCCGATTGCAGGCGCCGCATCGCGGCCAGGAAAGCCATCGACAACAGGGAGTCGGCCGCCACGTTGACGCAACGTCCGACGCCATCGACCTCGATCGCCTCCAGTGCCAGCGACACGGCCTGCTCGTCGACCCGCGGGGTCAGGCGGCTGCGCAGGGCCAGGGCCAGCCATCGTGCGGCCGGCTCTGCCGGCCCGTCCGGCTCGAAACGCAGCCGCAGTGGGCAGTCCAGGTGCAGCAGCATGCCGGCTGCGTCGCAGACCGCAAAGCTGCCCAGCGACACCCGACCCGCCGTCAGCGCCTGGTCAATGCCACGCCGCCAATCGGCCTCGCCACGTGCGCACGCGGCCTGGGCCGCCCCGGCCAAAGCCGGTACCAGACCGAAGCCCGGCTGCGCCTCGGCCCGGGCCAAGGCCTCGTCGGCAACGGCCAGGGCCTGTCCCGGCGTCAGGGGCCGGATCAGTTCCACGGCCGCGGCCACCAGACGGGCCTGGCTGTCCAGCGCGGTCAGCAGCTTGCCCTGAGACGCCAGGACCGCTTGCGCGGTGTCGTGTGCGACGCCGCCGGCCGGCAGCCAGAGCGCGAAGTCCGTGCCGTTGAGCCGCCCGGCGAAGCAGCCCGGCACCCGTGCGCTGTAGGCGTCCAGGGCCTGGGCCAGCGACCTCAGGACGTCGTCGCAAGCGACATGGCCGATGCGCCGGTTCAACGCCTGGAGTTCCGGCACGCGCACCAGCAGCAGGCCGGCGGCGCCCGGGCCGTCGCCGGCATTGATCTCGGGCGCCAGCCGGGAAAGGAAGTGGCGCCGGTGCGCCAGCCCCGTCAGCGAGTCGGTGTGCGCCAGGCGACGCAGGTGCTCCAATTGCTGTGACTGCGCATCGTGCGAGCGTTGCAGGCGTCCACCCAACTTGGCCAGGGCTTCCGCCAGCGAGTGCAGCTCCTCCAGCGGCATGTCCTCGCCGCTGACCGTGCTGCCCTCGTGCACCTTGCGCGCTCTCCTGGCGAATGCCCTGAGGTCCACGCGCCACTTCTGCAATGCCAGCGCGGCACCGGCCGCCGAAACCGCCGCCACCAGCGCCAGCATCGGAAACGGTGCCTCGACGCCCAGGCCGTGGCCCAGCATCGTCGGCCAGAACGCCAGCACCGCCGTCGCGGCGGCGCTGAGCGCCGCCAGCGCCAGCAACGCCTGCATCCGTTGAATCTGCGTCATGCCCACCCCTTGACCCCGACCGGGGCCCTGGTGGGTCATCGGCCGCGGGTCGCCGGACTTGAGCGCGCTGGTCCCGGGGCGGTGGCGTGGCTTGCGATGGCCGCGGCGGACTATCGGCGCGCTGGTGGCAGGTCGGTGCAGCTGCCGTGCGCCGCCTCGGCGGCCATGCCGATCGACTCGCCCAGCGTCGGATGGGGATGGATGGTCTTGCCGATATCCACCTCGTCGGCGCCCATCTCGATGGCCAGCGCCACCTCGCCGATCATGTCGCCGGCATGTGTGCCGACGATGCCGCCGCCCAGGACCCGATGCGTCTGGGCATCGAACAGCAGCTTGGTGAAGCCCTCGTCGCGGCCGTTGGCAATGGCCCGGCCGGAAGCCGTCCACGGGAACAGGCCCTTCTTGACGGCCACGCCCCGTGCCTTGGCCTCGTCCTCGGTCAGCCCGACCCAGGCCACCTCAGGGTCGGTGTAGGCCACCGAGGGAATGACGCGGGCGTCGAAGCGGGCCTTGCCCAGCGCGGCGTCCGCCAGCTGCGTGCCGGCGGCAACCTCCGCCGCCACGTGGGCCTCGTGCACCGCCTTGTGGGCCAGCATGGGCTGGCCGACGATGTCGCCGATGGCAAAGATGTGCGGCACGTTGGTGCGCATCTGGGCGTCCACCGGTATGAAGCCACGCTCGCTGACGTTGACGCCGGCCTTGTCGGCGCCGATCTTGCGGCCGTTGGGGCTGCGGCCCACCGCCTGCAAGACCAGGTCGTAGGTGCCGTCACTGCGGCTGCCATCCAGGCCCTCGAACTGCACGCGGATTCCGTCGGCGACAACCTCGGCGGCCACGGTCTTGGTCTTCAACATGACGCGGTCGAAGCGCCTGGCGTTCAGCTTCTGCCAGACTTTGACCAGGTCGCGGTCAGCGCCTTGCATCAGGCCGTCCAACATCTCGACCACATCCAGGCGGGCGCCCAGCGTGGAATAGACCGTGCCCATCTCCAGACCGATGATGCCGCCGCCGATGACCAGCATGCGCTTGGGTACCTGGCGCAACTGCAGGGCGCCGGTGGAGTCGACGATGCGCTCGTCGCGCGGCAGAAACGGCAAGTGCACGGCCTGGGAGCCGGCGGCGATGATGCACTGACGGAACTTCACCACTTGCGTCTTGCCGGTCTTGTCCTGTCCAGCGCCGGTGGTCTCCTCGATGCTCAGGTGATACGCGTCGGCAAAGCTGCCATAGCCACGCAGCACCGAGACCTTGCGCATCTTGGCCATCGCACCCAGGCCGCCGGTGAGCTTGCCCACCACCTTGTTCTTGTGCGCCAGCAGCTTGGGCAGGTCGACCTGCGGCGCGCCAAAGCTCACGCCCAGGTCGGCGAAATGGGTAACCTCATCCATCACGGCGGCGACGTGCAGCAGCGCCTTGGACGGAATGCAGCCGACGTTCAGACACACACCGCCCAATGCGGTGTAGCGCTCGACCAGCACCACCTTGAGGCCCAGGTCGGCGGCACGGAACGCTGCCGAATAGCCGCCCGGGCCACCGCCCAGCACCAGCAGGTCGCACTCCGCATCGACCGAGCCGCTGAAGCTTGCCGCAGCGGTCGTACTGGCCGTTGGGGTGGTCGAGGCGGCTACGGCCGGCGGGGGCGGTGCAGCCGCCACGAGACCATTGGCCGGTGCCGCCGCAGCCCCCGAAGAGGCAGCCGGCTG
This sequence comes from Aquabacterium sp., assembly GCA_046160725.1. Taxonomy (GTDB): domain Bacteria; phylum Pseudomonadota; class Gammaproteobacteria; order Burkholderiales; family Burkholderiaceae_C; genus JBJXHB01. The sequence continues at coordinate 67 of JBJXHB010000447.1, read as the reverse complement.
ATCGGCCTGCAGGACCAGCACCAGCGAGCCCTGGTTGACGGTGTCGCCCAGCGCGACCTTCAGCTCC
>JBJXHB010000446.1:0-3973 GCA_046160725.1 Aquabacterium sp. | reverse complement strand
TCCGCCGGCAGGTTGACCAGCAGTTCGCGCGTGGCCTCGGTGCCGCCGGTGGAGGCGCCGATGAACATGACTTTCTCGGTTGACACGCGGCCCAGCGCGGCCACCGGTGGCGCGGCCGGCGCCGGGGCCGCGGGGTCGGCCGGTGGCGGTGCGCGGCGGACATGCGCGCGCGCCGCGATGCGGATCTTTTCGGTGATGTCGGCGGCCAGCCGATTCAGCCCGTCGGTCACGCCGACCTTGGGCTTGGCCACGAAGTCCACCGCACCCAGCTCGAGCGCCCGCAGCGTGGTCTCGGCGCCGCGCTCGGTCAGGGTGGACACCATCACCACCGGCATCGGCCGCAGCCGCATCAGGCGGGCCAGGAAGTCCAGACCATCCATGCGCGGCATCTCGACATCCAGCGTGATGACGTCAGGATTGAGCGTGCGGATGGTCTCGCGCGCCACATAGGGGTCGGGCGCGGTGCCCACGCAGCGCATGTCGGGCTGGCCGTTGATGATCTCGGTGAGGAGCGCGCGCACCAGGGCCGAGTCGTCGACCACGACCACGCGGGTGGGGTTGGCGGCGCTGCCCATGTCGCGTGCCTGCGGCCCTGTCAGAACAAGTCCACCGTGCCGCCGCCGGTGCTGGCCGGCACGGCCCGCTGGGCGGCGCTGCGTTCCTGCGCCACGAGCGTATCGGCCTGCGTCGGCTGCAGCCGCTTGACCATCGCCTTGCCCGAGCCGGGCAGGAAGCACACCTTGCGGGCATGGATGTCCAGCACGTCCTTGCTGACCACCGGTATGCGCTCGGTGGCCAGGTAGTCCAGCACGAAGCGCGTGTTGCGTTCGCCGACGTTCAGGCTCTGCATGCCGCTGATGATGGCGCCGCCGCCAAACACCTTGGCCTCCAGGCTCAGGCGCGAGGCGCCACGCTTGAGCAGCTCGTTGATCAGCAGCTCCATGGCATAGGACCCGTAGCGGCCGGTGTCGCCTTCGCCCTCGGGCAGCATGAAGTGGTTCATGCCGCCGATGCGACGGTCGCGGTCCCAAAGGCAGGCCGCAATGCACGAGCCCAGGGTGGTGGTGATCAGGATGTCCTCGTCGTGCACGAAGTACTCCCCCGGCAGCACCTTGACCGACTCGTTGCGGAAATGGGCATCCCAGTAGAAGAAGGACGCCTCCCCTGGGCGGCGCGGGGCTGCCTTCAACTGGGCCAGGCGCTCGGTGCCGGCCGCCAGCGCCGGGCCGGCCACGGTGGTGGCGGTGGGCACGCGGCCCGGCACGACAGGCCGGGGCGGTGTGATGGGGGCAGAAGAAGCCGTGGCCATGGGTCAGACCCGTTCGTAGATGGTCTTGCCGCGCAGCCGGAACCACTGGCGTGCGTCGGTGAAGTTCTCGGAATGGCCCACGTACAGCAGGCCATCCGGGGCCATGACGCCGTGGATGCGCTGCAGCACCCGGCGCTGGGTGGCGGCGTCGAAATAAATCATCACGTTGCGGCAGAAGACGATGTCGAACGGCTCGCCCAACGCCCAGTGCTCGCGCATCAGATTGAAGGAGTCGAAGCGGATCAGGCCCGCCACGTCGCGCTTGACGCGGATGCGGCCTTCGTGGGCACCCTTGCCGCGCAGGAAGTGCTGGCGCAGCCGTGCGGCGTCCAGCCCTCGCGCGTCGGCGGCATAGACACCGGCTTCAGCGGTGGCCAGCACCTGGGTGTCGATGTCGGTGGCCAGGATCCGCACCGGCGCGCCTGTGCCCAGGGTCTCCAGCACCGTCATGGCCAGCGAGTAGGGCTCTTCGCCTGTGGATGCCGCGTTGCACCAGATGCGCAGCGGGCGGCCGCGACGCTGGCGCAGGTCGTCGGCCAGGGCGGTGAAATGGTGCTCCTCGCGGAAGAACGACGTCAGGTTGGTGGTCAGGCAGTTCACGAACCGCTGCCATTCGGCATCGGCGTCGGGCCCGCTGGCCTGGGTCAACCAGCGCAGGTAGCTGCCGAAGCCGGCATGCCCGGTCTCGCGCACACGCCGCGCAAGCCGGCTGTGCACCATGGCCTGCTTGCCGTCCTGCAGATGGATGCCCGCCCGCTCACGGATCAACTGCTGCACACGCGTGAAGTCCTCGGCCGCCAGCGCCAGCTCCAGCGGGACGGTGGCATTGGCGTCGAGGGCGGGTGAGAGCAGGGCGGTCATCGGCGTGGGTAGGCCCATGCGGGCTGCCCGGCAGTCTGGGGCTTTGCCATGCCGGGCGAGGCATCGAAGTGACCGTCCCGACACGGCCAAATCGCGATCGATCGCCCTGGCACCCGCTGCTAGACTGGCTGTGCTGGTCCTCACTCCAGCATGACACCGCGCCCCATCCGATGACCGCCCGCAGTACGCCGCCCTCCGCGGCGCCTGAATCGGCGCCGGCACCGGCCTTGCCGGTGGGCCTGAACCCCGCCCTGGCACTGGCACTGCTGCAGCAGGCCGGGCGCGAGCCGCCAACCGGCGAGCCCGGGTCTGCGGCCTGGCTTCAGGGCCTGATCGATGCGCTGGTCGACCTGTCCAGCCGCGATCCACTGACCGGCCTGGCCAACCGCCGCAACTTCGAGCTGGCCCTGGCCCGCGAGATCGACCGCGTCGCCCGTGCCGGCGAGCCGGCGCTGCTGCTGATCGTGGACATCGACCATTTCAAGGCCGTCAACGACAACCATGGCCACCCCGCCGGCGATGCGGTGCTGCGCGCCGTGGCGAAGGAGCTGGCGCGCACGGTCCGGCCGATGGACCTGGTGGCGCGCATCGGCGGCGAGGAGTTCGCCATCGTGCTGCCCAACTGCGCCAGCGCCTTCGGCCCGCAGGTCGCCGGGCGTCTGCGCGCCCGGGTCGCCCGCACCGTGGTCGACATCGCGCCCGGCCAGTCCCTGAGCGTCACCGTCAGCATCGGCGGTGCGTTCGCGCCGCAGTGGGTGCGGTCCACTTCTGCCCTGTGGATGGAGCGGGCCGATCAGCAGTTGTACCGTGCCAAGCAAAGCGGGCGCGACCGTGTCTGCCTGGAGCCGACGGCCAGTGGCCAGGTCACAGCCGAAGAGCGGGTGCTGCTGTTCGGCACGGCCTCTCAGGAAACCGAATGACCTCCACGCCAACATCGGCTGCCACCCGCGGTGCGCGCATCACGGCCGTCACCAGCGGCAAGGGCGGCGTGGGCAAGACCTTCGTCAGCGCCAACCTGGCCGCCTGCCTTGCGCGCCAGGGCGCGCGCGTGCTGGTGCTGGACGCCGACCTCGGTCTGGCCAACCTGGACGTGGTGCTGAACCTCGTCGCGCGCCACACGCTGCATGACGTGTTCACCGACAAGGTGCCGCTGCGCGAGGCCATCGTGCCGGCGCCGGGCGGCTTCGACGTGCTGCTGGCCGGCTCTGGCCTGATCGAGTATTCGCGCCTGACGCCGGAGGTCCGGGAGCAGTTGCTCAAGGTCATCGACACGGTGCGTCCGCTCTATGACCACGTTATCCTGGACACCGCCGCGGGCATCTCGGACGTGGTGCTGTACACGCTGTCGCTGGCCGACGAGATCCTGCTGGTCGTGACCACCGAGCCGACATCGCTCACCGACGCCTATGCCACGATCAAGGTCCTGGCCACGACCCAGGCCCTGCGGCCGCTGCGCCTGCTGGTCAACCAGACCGGCGCAGCGGGCCAGGCCCGCGGCGTGCGGGCGCAGCTGCAGCGGGTGGTGGACCATTTCGTCAACCCGACGCTGCCGCAGCCGCTGCGCCTGAAGCTGGTCGGCGACGTGCCGCTGGACCCGGCAGCGCGCCAGTCCATCCAGACCCGCCAGTTGCTGGCCGAGGCCCAGCCCGGCGCGCCGGCGGCCAAGGCGATGGCCGCCGCGGCGGTCAAGCTCGCCGAATGAGCGCGGGCGCCACGGCGGGCACGCCCAATGACGCCATCGGCGGCGACGGCGCCGTGCGCGCCCTGGTCGACCGCGTCTACGACCTGATGGACCTGGAGCCG
>JBJXHB010000445.1:0-5511 GCA_046160725.1 Aquabacterium sp. | reverse complement strand
TCCGCGGCCAGGCCACGGGCCGCGGCACGCCCCGCGGCCCACAAGACCGCGCCACGCCGCGCCCGACCCTGACATCCAAGGACACCGATTGACCGACCTTGCCCAGCTGCAGCCCGACACCACGGTGGCGGTGCGCGAGACCTTCGGCATCGACAGCCCGCTGCGCGCGCCCGCGTTCACCGAGCGCGATGCCCATGTGCCCGACATCGACCCGGCCTATCGCTTCAACCCGGACGTCACGCTGGCCATCCTGGCCGGCTTCATGCGCAACCGGCGGGTGCTGGTGCAGGGGCTGCACGGCAGCGGCAAGAGCAGCCATGTCGAGCAGGTGGCGGCGCGCTTGAACTGGCCCTGCGTGCGGGTCAACCTGGACGGCCACATCAGCCGGCTCGATCTGGTCGGACGTGACGCGGTGGTGCTGCGCGACGGCCGCCAGGTCACCGAGTTCCAGGAAGGCATCGTGCCCTGGGCCCTGCAGCGGCCGGTGGCGCTGGTCTTCGACGAGTACGACGCCGGTCGTCCCGACGTGATGTTCGTGATCCAGCGCGTCCTGGAGCGCGAGGGCCGCTTCACGCTGACGGACCAGAACCGCGTGATCAGCCCGAACCCGCACTTTCGGCTGTTCGCCACCGCCAACACCGTGGGGCTGGGCAACCTGAATGGCCTGTACCACGGTGCGCAGAAGCTCAACCATGCGCAGATCGACCGCTGGAACATCGTCGCGGCGCTGAACTACATGCCGGCGGCCGAGGAGATGGCCATCGTGCTGGCCCGCGTGCCCAGCCAGGGTGCCGACGAGCGCGCGCTGGCGCGGGTGGCGGCCATGGTCGCCGTGGCCGACCTGACGCGCAAGGGTTTTGCCGCGGGCGACCTGTCCACCGTGATGTCGCCGCGCACCGTGATCACCTGGGCCGAGAACTGCGAGATCTTCGGCGACGTGCAGGCGGCCTTCCGGCTGTCGTTTCTCAACAAGTGCGACGAGGCCGAGCGGCCGGTCGTGGCCGAGTACTACCAGCGCTGCTTCGGTGTCGAGCTGGCCGAGTCCTTCGCCGGCGCCGCGCCGGCATGACAAGCGCCGTCGCGTCCCGGCAGCAGCAGCGCACCGAGGAGTTGTGCGGCGCCGCCGTGCGCGCGCTGTCGGGCGCGCCCGATCTGCATTTCCGCGCGCGGCGGCTGTATCGCGGCGCACGGCTTCTGCCGATTGCGGCGCCCCACCTGTATCCGCCGCCGGAGGCGGATTTCGGGTCGTTCCGCGGCGCGGCCGACGGCCTGGCGCTGCGGGTGAGGTACTCGGACGCCGCGCTGCACCGCAGCCTGGCGCCGGCGTCGATGGCGGCGCGCACGGTGTTCGACCTGCTGGAGCAGCAGCGGGTGGAGTCGCTGGTGCCGCTGCCCTGGGTGGGCGCACGGACCAACCTGCGCCATCGCTTTGATCAATGGTCGGCCGCGTTCATGGCCTCGGACCTGTTCGAGACCGCCAGCGGACTGCTGCTTTTTGCGGTGGCGCAGGTGACCCGCACCCGCCTGACCGGCGAGCCGGTGTACGAGCCGGGCGAGGACGCCATCGAGACCACGCGCGGCCGGCTGGCGCAGGAACTGGGCCTGCCATTGGCCGGGCTGCGGCGGGACCGGCATGACCAGGCGCGCTTTGCCGTCCATGCCCGGGCCGTGGCCGAGAAGGTGGCCGACATGCTGGCGGCGTTGCGGGCGGGTGCCGCCGGTGCTGCCGTTGCGGGCGATGACGACACCACAGATGCCGCGCTGTTCACCCTGCGGGTGGACTTCGGCCACGATGCGGACGACAGCGTGGTCGTGGCCACCAGCGGCACCAGCCGGGTGCCGGAGCAGGCCGACCACCACTACCGCGTCTTCAGCCGCGACTTCGACGAGGAGCGCGCCGCGCAGGACCTGGTGCGGCCGGATGAACTGCGCTCGCTGCGCGAGCAGTTGGATGCGCGGGTAGCCGGCTCGGGCCTGAACATCGGCCGCCTGGCGCGGGCGTTCCAGGCGCTGCTGGCACAGCCGCGGCCTGACGACTGGGACAGCGGCCAGGACGAGGGCCGGATCGACGGCCGGCGCCTGGCCCAGCTGGTGGCATCACCGGCCGAGCGTCGCTTGTTCCGCACCGAGCACCTGGAGCCGCAGGCGCAGGCGCAGGTGACGCTGCTGCTGGACTGCTCCGGCTCGATGAAGCAGCACCTGCCGCTGGTGTCGGTGCTGGCCGACGTGATGGCCCGCGCACTGGAGCAGGCTGGCGTGCGAGCCGAGGTACTGGGTTTCACCACGGCGGCCTGGAACGGCGGGCGGGCGGCCAAGGCCTGGCAGCGCGCCGGGCGCCCGCCGCATCCCGGCCGGCTGAACGAGCAACGACACCTGGTGTTCAAGGCGGCGGCCACGCCCTGGCGCCGCGCGCGGCCGGGACGGGCCGCGCTGCAGAAGGCCGAGCTGTATCGCGAGGGCATCGACGGCGAGGCCGTGCAGTGGGCCTGCGCCCGCATGCGGGACGCCGACGACGCCGGCGAAGGCCAGGCCATCGATCGCCGCATCCTGATCGTGGTCTCCGACGGCAGCCCGATGGACACCGCCACCCACCTGGCCAACGACGTGCACTACCTGGACCACCACCTGCGGCGCGTCGTGGCGCAGGAGCAGGCCCGCGGCAACATCGAGATCCTGGGCCTGGGCGTGGGCCTGGACCTCAGCCCCTACTACGGCCGCTGCCAGGCGCTGGACCCGGCCGCCGCCATCAGCCAGGCGACCCTGCGCGAGGTGCTGAACCTGATGGCCGGTCGCCGCCACCGCTGACGATCACCGAGACTCGACAACCCGACTGGAGACCACCATGGTCCTGCTTGAATTCGCGATGGCCCCGCGCGGCACCGCCGAGAGCCTGAGCGCCGACGTGGCGCGCGTCATCGACGTGATCGACAAGAGCGGCCTGCCGTACCAGCTGACGGCCATGGGCACGCTGATCGAGGGCGAATGGGCGCAGGTGATGGCCGTGGTCACCGATTGCTTCGAGGCGCTGAAGACGGACTGCCCGCGCATCAGCGTGCATCTGAAGGCCGACTACCGGGCCGGCCACAGCGGGCGGCTGAAGGCCAAGGTCGACAAGGTCGAGCAGCACCTCGGCCGCAAGCTCAGCACCTGAGCGCTTGCGAAGCATTCCTGAGCCGGCCACTCGGCCCATCGCGGGATGGACGCCATGGACAACGCCACCCTGATCGCCCTGGACTGGGGCACGTCGAACCTGCGCGCCAGCCTCCTGGACGCCCAGGGGCGGGTGCTGGATCGACGCAGCGCCGCAACCGGTGTGATGGCCGTGACCGGCGGCGCCTTCGAGCCGGCACTGCGCAGCCTATGCCAGGACTGGATGGCGCAGGCATCGTTGCCCCTGATCGCCAGCGGCATGATCGGCAGCCGCCAGGGCTGGGTCGAGGTGCCCTACCTGCCATGCCCGGCCACGCCGGCCCAGGCGGCGGCCGGTCTGAAGGCCGTGCCGTTGCAGGGAGGCGGCTGCCTGCACATCGTGCCGGGCCTGCGCTGCGACGGCACCGACGCACAGGCCGATGTGATGCGCGGCGAGGAGACCCAGATCTGGGGCGTCGATCTCGCCGCCGGCAACTGGGCCGTCCTGCCCGGTACCCACAGCAAGTGGGCGAGGGTCGGTGCGGGCGGCGCCATCACCTCGTTCCAGACCTACATGACGGGCGAACTGTTCGCGGTGCTGCAGCAGCATTCGATCCTGGGGCGGCTGATGAAGCCGGGTGTGGCACGGCCGGCGGCCTTCGACGACGGCGTCCGGCTCGGGTTGGCGCAGTCGGCGCACCTGCTGCATCTGTTGTTCTCGGTGCGCACCGCCGGCCTGGTCGGCGCGCGCGAGGGCGAGGACCTGCCGGACTATCTGTCCGGCCTGCTGCTGGGCGCCGAGGTCGGCAGCATGCGTGAGCGCGGTGCGCCCGATACCGTCACGCTGCTGGGCGAGCCCGGCCTGGTCGATCGCTACCGGCGGGCACTGGCGCTGGCCGGCATCGGCGCGAGCCGGGCCGACACGGACGCCACCATTCGGGGGCAATGGCGACTGGCGATGGCCGCCGGCCTGGTCGGAGCGACGGGGTGAGCAAGGCCTGGGCAGGCCCGGTCGCCGCTTTCACTCGATGCCTGAGGAGGGCGCACACGTGAACCGTCCCGGATTGCGAGGCGTGGTGGCCATCCTGCGAGGCATACGCCCCGACGAGATCGATGCGGTGGCCGCGGCGCTGCGGCGCGGCGGCATCGGCGTCATCGAGGTGCCACTCAACTCACCGCAGCCGCTGGCCAGCATCGAGCGTCTGGCCCGCGACCATGGCCACGAGATCCTGGTCGGCGCCGGCACGGTGCTGCGGCCGGCCGACGTGGACCGGGTGGCCGATGCCGGCGCGCGCCTGGTTTTGGCGCCCAACATGGACCCGGCCGTGGTGGGCCGTTGTGTGGCGCGGGGGCTGCTCGCGGTGCCCGGTGTGGCCACGCCGACCGAGGGCTTTGCGGCCCTGGCGGCCGGCGCCCATGCGCTGAAACTGTTCCCGGCCGAGCTGCTGGCGCCGCCGGTGCTGAAGGCCTGGCGCGCGGTGTTTCCACCCGGCACGGCGATGGTGCCGGTCGGTGGCGTCGGCGAGCACAACCTGGCCGCGTTCAAGGCCGCCGGCGCGGCGGCTTTGGGCATCGGCTCGTCGTTGTACAGCCCCGGCGTGGCGCCGGATGAGATCGAGCGGCGGGCGCGACGCCTGGTGCAGGCCTGGGACGCGGCCTGAGTGTCCTGTCAGCGGCCATGACGGCTCAACCGCTGCACAGGGTCTGCCGGATCAGCTGCAGCACGGCGCCGGCGTCCACGCCGGCACAGACGCGCTGTGCCGGCAGGCCGTCCCAGGCAGTGGCGTGGGGATAGGCCCGCAGCGCCTGGATCGTCTGGCCCATGGCGATGCCGTCGTCAACCACCCGCACGGCGCCCAGCCGCTGCTGGAACAGCTGTGGCGCCAGCACATAGGCGGCGGCGCTGCCGTCGTGCACATAGCAGCCGCCGACGCCCAGGTGCCGGCCATAGAAGCCGACATAGTGGCGCGAACAGTCCCAGATGAAGCCACCGGCGGCGCCGCCGTGCAGCCGCAGATGGTCGAAATGCGCATGCGCCATCAGGACCTGGTGGGTCACGTCCAGGCCGACGATGGTCACCGGCCACGGCGCACGGAACACCGCGTCGGCCGCATGCGGGTCGCCCAGGATGTTGGCCTCGGCCACCGGCGTCACATTGCCACCCTGGCCGCCGATGCCGAAGGCGCCACCCATCACCACCACCTCGCGGGCCAGTCCGGCAATGGACGGGTCATGGGCCAGGGCCAGTGCCAGGTTGGTCAGCGGGCCGATGGCCAGCAGCGTCACCGGGCCGGGCAGGCGGTGCAGCGTGTCGACGATAAAGCGCCAGGCCGGCGTGGTCTCGGGTCGGCGCTGCACATGCAGGGGCAGGCCCAGGTTGCC
>JBJXHB010000444.1:0-7693 GCA_046160725.1 Aquabacterium sp. | reverse complement strand
CAGGCACAGGCCCGCGAGCGCAATCCATTTCTTCATCACGGTCTCCTTGGACTTCCCGGCCGGCGGACAGGCGCGCCGGCTGCGCCACTCATCTCATGAAGGTTCTGACGTGGTCGGCGCCCAGGCCGACGGCCTCGAAGTGGGCGCGGTACTTCTCGATGCGGGTGAAGACGTCGTCGTAGCCGGTGGACTGCCCGTCCGGGTCGACATACATCAGCGCGCCGTGCACCGTGAACAGCGTGATCATCTCGGCACAGTCGTCGGGCACGGTCAGGGTGTGGGTCTCGCCCGGGGGCTCGCAGATGTAGCTGCCTTCGGTGGCGACCCAGTCGTGCTCCAGGTAGTACCAGCGGCCCTTGATGACCCAGGCATGCACGGTGCCGGAATGGCGGTGCCGCTGCAGCACGCCGGAGCGCCGCACCCGCAGCAGATGGGTGTAGTGGCCGCCCGTGACGTTGAGATGCAGCGGGCGCGACCAGATGTCCGGCGCCACAGGCGCCCACAGGCGCTCGTCGGCGGTGAGCGCGTCGTTGACCACCACGTCGGGCGACATGCCCCAGGGCTGCGGCTTGGCATACGGCACCCGGCGCGGATCGGCGGGCGTCAGGGGCTCGGAGGGCTTGTTCATGGTGGTGCGGCAGCAGGCCGGGCGTACCGTAATTCCGCCCCCGCGCAGGCGCAATGCGGGTTTGCCAGACGCGTCCTGACGCAGCCGCGACAGCGCCGGCCGGTGCAGGCCCGGCGCCGCGCCGGCGCTAGCATGAGCCCCTGTCGTGTGAGGAGGATGGATGTCCGGTGCCACCAATGCGCCCCGCCGTGCCGGCCCGCGCCGCCGCGTGCTGGGCGCGCTGGCGTCCGCGGCATGGCCCTGGCCACCGACGGCCGGCGCGGCGGTGCCAGCGGTGGGGCCGGTGGCAGCCACCGGCACCAAGGTGCTGCGCCTGGTGGGCCGCAGCGAGAGCAGCCTGGACCCGGCCCGCGCCGGCGACGTGCCGTCGCTGCAGATCATCGGCCACCTGTTCGAGCCGCTGTATGGCTACGACCCGCTGGCGCGACCGGTGCGCATGGTGCCGCGCACCGCGGCCGCGCTGCCCGAGGTGTCGGCGGACTTCCGCACCTGGGTCATCCGCATCCAGCCCGGCATCCGCTTCGCCGACCATCCAGCGTTCCAGGGCCGCCCACGCGAGCTGACTGCGGCCGACTATGTCTACAGCATCAAGCGCCATGCCGACCCGGCCACCAAGAGCCCGGGCTGGAGCACGCTGGACCAGGCCGGCATCACCGGCCTGGCCGCGCTGCGCCAGCAGGCGCTGCAGCAGCGCACGCCCTTCGACTACGACCGCGAGATCGACGGCCTGCGCGCGCTGGACAGCCACACCCTGCGCATCCAGCTCGACGCCGGCCGGCCGCGCCTGGCCGAGAAGCTGGCCGAGACCAGCCTGGCCGCCGTGGCGCGCGAGGTGATCGAAACCCACGGCGAGGCCAGCGGCGAGCATCCAGTGGGCACCGGCCCTTTCCGCCTGGCCGAATGGCGGCGCGCCTCGCGCATCGTGCTGGAGCGCAACCCGCACTTCCGCGACCTGCGCTACGACGCCCGGCCGGCCGCCGACGACGCCGAGGGCCAGCGCATCGCCGCGCAGCTGAAGGGGCGGCGCCTGCCGATGGTCGACCGGGTCGAGATCGCCGTCATCGACGAGACCCAGCCGACCTGGCTGGCCTTCCTCAATGCCGAGGCCGATGTCGTCACGCTGCCCGACGAGTTCCTCAACATCGCCGCGCCCGGCGGCCGCACCGCGCCCTACCTGGCCCGCCGCGGCGTGCAGGCCCACCTGCTGGTGCTGCCGGCCACCTACTACACGATGTTCAACATGCAGCATCCGCTGGTGGGCGGCTACGCGCCGGCCCAGGTGGCGCTGCGGCGGGCCATCGGCCTGGGCATCGACGTGCCGCGCGAGATCGGGCTGATCCGCAATGGCGCGGGCGTGGCGGCACAGTCCACCATCGCGGTGCACCTGAGCGGCTATGACAGCGCCTTCCGTTGCGAGATGAGCAGCTACGACCCGGCCCGCGCCCGCGCGCTGCTGGAGCTGTATGGCTACCGGGACCGCGACGGCGACGGCTGGCGCGAGCAGCCCGACGGCCGGCCGCTGCTGCTGGAGATGGCCACCCAGCCGACACAGGAGACCCGCCGCTACGACGAGCTGATGCGCCGCGACATGGCCGCCATCGGCCTGCGCATCACCTTCCGCTCGGCGCTGTGGCCCGAGCAGTACAAGGCCGCCCGCGCCGGCAAGCTGATGATGTGGAACTCCATGGGCCGCGCCGGTGCGCCGGACGGCCTGCACGGCCTGTACCGCTTCGACGGCGCGGCCGCGGGCGGCCTGAACCTGGCCCGCTTCGACCTGCCGGAGATGAACCAGGCCATCGCCCGCCTGGCCGCGCTGCCCGACGGCCCCGAGCGCGACGCCGTGTTCCACCACACCAAGCTGCTGGCCGCGGCCTGGATGCCCTACAAGCTGCGCACCCACCCGATCCAGGTGTCGCTGACCCAGCCCTGGGTGGTGGGCTACCGGCCGCCGCTGTTCCGGCACAACTGGTACGAGTACGTCGACCTGCAGCCGCGCACGGCCTGAGCCTGCCGTCAGCGGCCCGCAGCCGGCGGCCGGGCTATCCCGCCCGCCTGAGCGGCACCGCAAAACCACGCGCCGTGGCCGGGCGCGCCATCATGGCCGCGTACCAGCGCTGCACGTTCGGGAAGTCCGCCAGGTCCACCTGGTGCCGCGCATGGCGCCAGGCCCAGCCCAGGATCGCGAAGTCGGCAATCGAGATCTCGCCGGCAAAGTATTCGTGGTCGGCCAGCCGCCGGTCCATCACGCCGTACAGCCGCCGCGTCTCGGCCATGAAGCGCTTCAGGCCGTAGGCGCGCCCGGCCTCGTCTTCGGGCAGGGCCACGAAATGGTGCACCTGCCCCGGCATCGGGCCGAAGCCGCCGACCTGGAACATCAGCCACTCCATCACCGCCACCTGGGCCCGACGCCCGGCCGGCCAGAAGCGGCCGGTCTTCATGCCCAGGTACAGCAGGATCGCACCCGACTCGAACACGCTGATCGGCTTGCCGTCCGGGCCGTCCGGGTCGACGATGGCCGGGATCTTGTTGTTCGGGCTGATGGCCAGGAAGGATGGCGCGAACTGCTCGTCGCGGCCGATGTCGACCACCTGCACCGCATAGGTCAGGCCCATCTCCTCCAGCGCGACGCTGATCTTGCGGCCGTTGGGGGTGTCGAAGGTGTGGAGCTGGATGGTCATGGCTGGGTGCACATCTCACCTTGCAAGCTTCGCGCTCACCAGCCGGTTGAGGCTGACGCCCTGCTCGCTGGCCTCGATCGCCAGCCGACGATGCTGCTGCGGCGGAATGCGAACCTTGAACTCGCCGCTGTATCGGCGGTCTGCGATCGGCTCAGGAACGGGCTCCCCGTTCGCGGACATGTCGCGCACGCAATCCACCACGACCTTTCGGATGCCTTCCAGAGCCTTTCCGGGTGCGGGGGCGAGCCAGGACAGCGATGGAAACTCGGCGCACAGGCCCAGGTGCTCGCCGTCTTCCGCCGACCAGGTGACGCGGTAGGTGTAGTGGTCAATGTTCATCGCGCTGGCCCTTCAACTTGGTGATCGCTTCGCACACCTGGCGCACCTGGTAGGCCTTGGCCTTGCCCTTGTCGTTCTGGATGTTGACCCGCGGATCGCCCGGCCAGGGGGTCTTGAATACCGCATGGCTGGAACCGGACTGCCGCGCCGGACCGAAGAAGTGTTCGCAGACTTTCATGAGATCGACGAAGCGAACGGCGACAGGCGAAGCCAGCATCCGGTCCAGGATCTTCTCGATGTCCGCCATGCGTGCAAATGGTGTCACTATCGACACCACGGGTCAAGGCCTGCCGGGCCTGTACCGTCTCTCAGCGCCCCTGCCAGCGCGGCGCCCGCTTCTCGATGAAGGCGCGCGGGCCCTCCTTGAAGTCCTCGCTGGTCATGTTGCGGGCCTGGCCTTCGTCGCTCAGCCGCGCCAACTCGGCGTCGGTGCGGTCGAAGGCCTGGCGGGCCACGCCCAGGCTCTCGCGCACGGCGATCGGTGCGTTGGCGGTGATGCGCGCGGCCAGGGCGCGCGCGGTGTCGATCAGCGACGCGGCGTCCGGCGCCATCAGGTTGACCATGCCCAGCGCATGCGCGCGGTCGGCCGGCAGCGGGTCGCCGGTGAGGATCATCTCGCGCGCCACCGCCGGCGGCAGCGCGCGCGGCAGCCGGTACAGGCCGCCGGCCGAGGCGATCAGCCCGCGCTTGACCTCCGGCAGCGCGAAGCGCGCCTGCGGCACGGCCACCACCAGGTCGCAGGCCAGCACCAGTTCGCAGCCGCCGGCAAAGGCCGCGCCGTTGACGGCGGCGATCCAGGGCTTCTTCTTCGGCGCATGCACGAAGCCGGCAAAGCCGCCGCGCTCGGTGCGCAGCTCATGGCCGCGGCCGGCGGAGATGGCCTTCAGGTCCGCGCCGGCACAGAAGGCCTCGCCACCGGTGCCGGTGAGGATGACGACCCAGGTGTCGTCGTCGGCATCCGTGGCGGTGATGGCGGCGTCCAGGCCGCGCGCCACGTCCGGGCTGACGGCATTGCGGGCCTCGGGCCGGGTGATGGTGACGAGCGTGACATGGTCGGCCAGCTTCTGCAGGCTGACATGGGGATTGGGTTCGGACATGGTGCGGCCAGCCTCCAGCAAATGGGAGTCCGGATGATGCCCCGGCCCCGGGGCTACCGTAGTCGAGGCCTGGCCTGAGGTGCTCCTTACCGTAGAGCGCCGACTTCGGCCCGCGCGGCTTCATCCGGACACTGGGCACCGTTGGCAGTCCTGGTGATGCACCGCAGCGGTGGTCGCTGGTTGATTGCCGCCCGACTCCCCAACCCAGGATCATGACCATGGATTTCGACCACATCATCGTCGGGGCCGGGACGGCCGGCAGCGTGCTGGCCGAGCGCTTGAGCGCATCGGGGAAGCACCGTGTGCTGCTCATCGAGGCCGGCGGCAAGCCCTCGAACCCCTTCGTCAAGATCCCGGCGGGTTTTGCGCGGCTGTTCGGCAGCAGCGTGGACTGGGCCTTCGAGAGCGAGCCGGGCGCCACCACCGATGGGCGGCGCATCCTGGTGCCGCGCGGCAAGATGCTGGGCGGCAGCTCCAACATGAACGCACAGATCCACCAGTGGTGCCACCCGGAGGACTTTGACGGCTGGGTCGCCGCTGGTGCCGAGGGATGGGGCTGGCGCGACGTGGCGCCGGTGTTCCAGGCCCAGGAAAGCTGGTCCGGGCCGAACGGCACGCGGCCGCGCGGGCACACCGGGCCGATGCGCATTGCCCCCAACGTCAACCACCACCCGCTGTCGGCCTCGTTCGTGGCTGCGGCCCAGGCAGTGGCCGGCCACGAGGCTGCTTCGGACTACAACGGCGGGCCCTACGAGGGCGCCTGGGTGTGCCAGCTTGCGCACGACCGCGGTCGCCGCTTCAGTGCCTACGACGCCTACCTCAAGCCGGCACTCGCCCGCGCCAACCTGCAGGTGCTGACCGATGCGCAGGTGACGAAGGTCGTTGTCGAGAGCGGCCGGGCGGTGGGCGTGGCGCTGCGGCGCGGCGGCACCGAGCAGGTCTATCGGGCCGGGGCCGGGGTGGTGCTGGCGGCAGGCGCCTTCGGCTCACCCCATCTGCTCGCGCATTCGGGCATCGGGCCGGCCGCTGCCCTGTTGCGCTTTGGCATCCCCGTGGTGGTGGACGCGCCCGAGGTCGGCGCCAACCTGCAGGACCATCCGACGGTGCCGATGGTGTTCGACACCGCCCGCACCGACACCCTCAAGAACGCCGAGTCGCCGCTCAGCCTGTTGCGCTACCTGTTGCTCAAGCACGGCATGCTGGCCACCAACGCGATCGAGGCCTTCGCCTTCGCGCGCAGTGGTCTCGGCCGGGAGGCTGCACCCGACATCGAGCTGCTGTTCGGCCCCTTCGAGTGGCGCAACCAGGGCCGCGAGCCACCGCGCCGGCATGCTTTCACGATCGGGCCGATCGTCGCCGCGCCGCGCTCGCGCGGGCGGGTGAGCCTGAGAAGTGCCGATCCGTTGCAGGCCCCGGGCATCGACTTCGGCCTGCTGTCGGACCCGGATGACATCGATGCGAAGGTCCTGCTCGCCGCCATCCGCCTTGCCCGCAACGTTGCCGCGCGCATGGGCGCGCCGGACCACACTGGCGAGGCCCTGCCCGGCGCGGGCGTGAAATCGGACGCCGAGTTGCGGGCCTGGCTCAACGGCGTCATCCAGACCGTCTACCACCCCACCAGCACCTGCCGCATGGGCGCCGACGGGCGCTCGGTCGTCACGCCGCGTCTGCGGGTGCGCGGTGTGGACGGGCTCTGGGTGGCCGACGCGTCCGTCATGCCGGCGGTGCCGCGTGGGCACACCAATGCCGCCGTGGCGATGATCGCGCAGCGCGCAGCGGACTGGATCTCCAGCGGCCGGGACTGAGTGTTGCAGCCGGCTCATCGCGCCGCGGGGTGCGGCGGGCGGTGATGCTGCCGGCGTGACCCGCACCGCCGCTGCGGCTACCATCCCGCCGCTTGGCGTCCTGTCCACTGAGCCCGCCGGGCGGTCCGGAGGGCGTCAACGGCGTGCGTCGCAAGAAGGCACCCCGATGAGCGCCGCCGCCCCTGCACCCCTGCCCACCGGCCAGTTGAGTTATTGCACCACCGGCGATGGCGTCAGGCTGGCGATGCGCAGCGTCGGCCGCGGGCCCTTGATCATCAAGGCCGCGAACTGGCTGGGCAATCTGCAGGCCGATGCGCAGTTGCCCTCCACGCGCCATTGGGTCGACCACATCTCGCGCACCCACCAGATGCTGTGGTACGACGCGCGCGGCTGCGGCCTGTCCGACCGCGAGGCGGACGACATCTCGCTGGACGCCTGGGTGCGCGACCTCGAGGCCGTGGCCGACGCCAGCGGGCAGCAGCGCTTCGTGCTGCTGGGCATCTCGCAAGGTGCCGCGATCGCCGTGCGCTATGCGATGCGCCACCCCGAGCGGGTGCGGGCGCTGGTGCTGTACGCGGGCTTCGTGCGCGGCGTCTACCACCAGGGCCTGTCGCCGCGCACGCAGGCCTTGTTCACCGAGATGGTCCGCATCGCGGAGCTGGGCTGGGGCCACGATGCCAGCGCGTTCCGCCGCCTCTTCACCGTGCACCTGTTGCCCACGGCGCCGGCCAGCGTGCTCGATGCCTACGACGAGTTGCACAAGAACAGTGTCAGCGGCCCGATGGCGGCACGCTACATGAAGGCCTTCTTCGAGCTCGACGCGCGGGCTGACGCGGCACAGGTGCGCTGCCCCACGCTGGTGATGCACGTGCGCGACGACTCGATGATCCTGCAGCGCGAGGGCGAGCTCGTGGCCTCGCTGATACCCGGCGCGCGCTGGGTGAGCCTGCCCGGGCGCAACCACCTGCCGCTGGCCACCGACCCGGGCTGGCCGACCCTGCAGCGCGAGATGTCGCAGTTCCTGGCCACGCTGGAGTCCACCGAAGGCGCGCTGGCGCAGACCGACACGGCGCCCCGGCTCACCGAGCGCCAGCGCGACGTGCTGCAGCATGTGGCGCGGGGCCTGAGCGACAAGGAGATCGCGCG
>JBJXHB010000443.1:0-3222 GCA_046160725.1 Aquabacterium sp. | reverse complement strand
GGCCGCCGCTGGACTTGGGTGCGCCGGTTGGCGGCGCAGCGCTTGCTGATCAGCCGCGCCGGCGGCGCGCCACGCCCGCGACCGCCGCCAGGCCGGCCAGCATCAGCGCATAGGTGCCGGGCTCGGGTACGGCCAGGCGCACCTCATGCGCGCCGATGGCATCCAGGTCGAAATCGTTGGAGCCGCCCGCTCGACCTGAGCCGGTGCCGTCGATCCGGACATAGCGCACCCATGCCAGGGCGCCGAGGTCGTAGGACTTTCCGAAGTTGTTGTTGCCATGGGTGCTATCGCCCGTCATGCGGACCAGGGCCGACTGGCTGCCCTTGATCGAGGTCCAGGTGCTGCCGTCCTGGCTGACCAGGATGTTCATCAAATGGAACTCAGAGGCGCCGAAGTCGACCTCGTAGACATTGATGTCGACCAGGCCGCTGCGGTTGACCACCACGTTCGGCCCGAAGTCATAGGTGACCTCGTCGATGCCGAGACCGATATAGGTGTCGTCCGGTGCCCCGAGGAAGATGCTGTCGGCAAAACCGGTGGTATTGCCCGACAGCACGGCCGGGAAGTTGCCGGCCTGGGCGGCGCCGGCGCAGGTGGCCAGCGCCGACAAGGCCAGGATGCGGTTGAGTGACTTGGGGGACATGACGATCTCCTGTGGGTGAGGGCCTGGCGTGCCGGACCGGCATGGCCGGGCGCGGCGGACGCCGCTGGCCCGAGCATGAAGTCACGCCGAGGTTTCTGGAACCCCCCGAAACAGGGGGGGTCAGCCGCGCCGGCGGCGCGACACGCCGGCGACGGCGGCCAAGCCGACCAGCATCAGCGCATAGGTGCCGGGCTCGGGCACGGCGACCGTCAGGTCGCGCAGCACGTAGGCGTTGAGGATCGGGTTGCGCGTGCTGTCGAAGACCTGGATCCACTGCGTCGCTGCGTCAGCGGTGAAGCTGCCGACGATGCTGGTGTAGCTGCCACCGGCCACCGCGGTGGACAGGTTGCCGTTGCCGTCGCCATACCAGTGGGTGCGCGTCGTGCAGCAGTCGGTACGGGCGGCGAAGAACTGCACCTGGTACTGCGTGCCGATGTTCAGCCCGGACAGAAAGCTTGGCGCCGAGACATTGCTGCCGTTGGCCCATTCAAACGTGCCTAGGATCGTCGCCCAGCCGGCGTCCGAGTTGCCGCCGCCCCCAGCGCCCGCAAAGTTGACGCCGAAGAAAGGCGAGTTGACCGTGGTGAAGCTGATGTTCAGCCCCGTCGGGTCCACCACGATGGCGGCGCCCGGGTTGCCCCGCAGGTTGACCGCTTCGACCAGCGTGCCATTGGTCAGGATGCCCTGGTGCCCGTTGGCGCCGTTGAAGGTCGGGCCGGTGGTCCAGTTAATGGTGGCGGCCTGCGTGGGTAAAGCGGCGGCCAGGGCCAGCACGGCGGCGGCAGCCAGGCGGGAGCGGACAAGGGTCACGATCATGAAAACCTCCGGATGGTGATGGAGCGATTGGGATCTCAGTTTCGGCGCCTTGCAACAGGGTTGCCAGCCACTCCCCCTAGGTCGAGAGTCGGCGGCCGGGCTGCCGCCGCGTCCCTCCGGCGGGGGAAGAAGAGGGGCGGGATGTCCGGGCCGGGCCGGCAGGGGCGTAGTACACGGCCAGGAGGACCCTGACCATGTACCCGCTGCCCACACCCCTGAGCGGCATTGCGCTGCACCCGCTGGGCGCTGCGCATCGCCACCTGATCGTGGCCCATCTCCAGCGCCTGGACAGCGACGACCGCGGGCTGCGCTTTGCCCAGGCGTCGATCACCGATGCGGGGATCGCGCGGTATGTGGACGCGATTCCGCTGCGCCACGACGCGCTGGTCGGCGCCTTTGGTCCTGTGGGTGCCGGGGCCCCGGACCGGGCGCCCGGGCTGAATGCGCTGGGACATGGCTGCCTGTTCGACAGCCCGCGCGGCCGCATGGTCGAGGGCGCCTTCAACGTCGATGAGGCCTGGCGCGGCTGCGGCATCGGGCACGCCTTGCCGGCGGCGTGGCCGGGCGGCATCTGGGCACGAGCCGCCGCAGCGGCAAGCTGTCGGCGCGTCATTTCGCCTGACCCGGCGGCCCACCCGGCTCCTGGCCTGCCGCCGCACGGTCGATCAGCCAGTCCAGGAACAGGTCACCTTGCTGGAACAGCCGCGGCTGCTCGTCGCTGGCGGCCCGCACGCTGATGCGGCAGCCGGCACTGCCCTGCCCAGCCGGCCAGACACGGACCAGGAACAGGGTCGAGTCCGCGGCAGGCATGGCGGCAGACGGTGCGGCAGGGACGGGGTCCGGCATGCAGCCACGATAGGCGGCGGGCGTTTCGCCAGCGTTTCGGGGCAGCGGCCGCATCGTGCGAGCCGGCGCGACGCGGGTGGATCAGCCGCCGTGCAGCGCGTCGTCCAGGGCCTCGACCCAATGCCGCACCGGCAGCGCGGTGCCGGACTGCAGGTGCTGGATGCAGCCGATGTTGGCCGAGACGATAGCCGCCGGCTGCAGCGCACCCAGGTGGCCGAGCTTGCGGTCGCGCAGCTGGTGCGACAGCACCGGCTGCAGCACCGAGTAGGTGCCGGCCGAGCCACAGCACAGGTGGGGCTCGTTCAGCGCCGCGCTGATGTCGAAGCCCAACTCACGCAGGCCGGCCTCCACGCCGCCGCGCAGCTGCTGGCCGTGCTGCAGGGTGCAGGGCGGGTGGTAGGCCAGGCGGCCGCGGCGCGCCGGGTCGGCATGGCCGAGCCGTTGCTTCAGCGCCGGCACCAGGCCGGGCAGCAGCTCGCTCAGGTCGCGCGTCAGAGCGCTGATGCGGCGCGCCTTGTCCGCATAGTCCGGGTCGTCGGCTAGCGCGTGGCCGTAGTCCTTGACGGTGGCGCCGCAGCCCGAGGCGTTCATCACGATGGCCTCGACCGGGCCGGCGTCCGTCAGGCCCTCGACCAGTGGCCACCAGGCGTCGATGTTGCGGCGCATGTCGGCCAGGCCGCCGGCGGCGTCGTTCAGATGCCAGCGGATGGCGCCGCAGCAGCCGGCGTCGTCCGCCACCAGGGTCTGGATGCCGCAGGCGTCCAGCACCCGCGCCGTGGCGGCGTTGATGTTGGGCAGCATGGCCGGCTGCACGCAGCCCATCAGCAGCAGCACCTTGCGCGCATGCGTGGCCTGCGGCCATTGCTGCGCCCGCGGCGGCCGGGCGCCGGGCACCTTGTCCTTGAGCGCCGCGGGCA
>JBJXHB010000442.1:0-3199 GCA_046160725.1 Aquabacterium sp. | reverse complement strand
GGCGCGACAGGGCCTCGCGCACCACGGTGCGGCTGACGCCGTGCTCGGCCATCAGCTGGCCCTCGGTCGGCAGCCGGGTGCCCGACTTGACCCGGCCCTCGCGCAGGCCGGCCTCGATGGCGTCGACCAGCCCTTCAGCCAGCGAGCGGTCGCGGCGCGGCGGTACCCGCAACGGTGCGTTCATCGGGTTGCCGGCTGCGGGGCAGCACGCTTGACAAGGCGATCAGGTTCGCTGAACATGGCGTAGTTGTACGACAACTGCTGTCTTTGCGCAAGCCCCGCCCATGCCCACCGCCGCCTCCACCACCCTGCGCTGGAACCGCCTGCTGCTGACCGGCGCCGCGGGCGGCCTGGGCCGCGTGCTGCGGCCGCGGCTGAAGGCCTGCTGCGACCGGCTGCGCCTGAGCGACATCGCCGACCTCGGCGCCGCGGCCGAGGGCGAGGAACTGCAGCCTGTGGCGCTGCAGGACAAGGCCGCGGTGCAGGCCCTGCTGCAGGACGTGGACGCCGTTGTCCACCTGGGCGGCGTCAGCACCGAACACGCGTTCGAGGACATCCTGCCGGCCAACATCGTCGGCACGTACCACGTGTATGAGGCGGCGCGCCAGGCCGGCACGCGGCGCATCGTCTTCGCCAGCTCCAACCATGTCACCGGCTTCTACCGCCAGTGCGAGACCATCGACGCCAACATGCCGGTGCGGCCGGACGGCTACTACGGCCTGTCCAAGGCCTTCGGCGAGAACCTGGCCCAGTTCTACTGGGACCGCTACGGCCTGGAGACGGTGAGTCTGCGCATCGGCTCGTCCTTCCCCGAGCCGCGCGACCGCCGCATGCTGGCCACCTGGCTGAGTTACGACGACCTGGAGCGCCTGGTCATCGCGGCGCTGTCGGCGCCGGTGGTCGGCCACAGCATCGTCTACGGCATGAGCGACAACACCGTCACCTGGTGGGACAACACACCGGCCCGCCATATCGGCTTTCGGCCGCAGGACAGCTCCGACCCATTCCGCGCCGCGATCGAGGCGCGCCAACCTCGAATCGATGTCACCCACCCCGCTGCGCTCCACCAGGGCGGCGGGTTCGTCACCAAGGGTCCGTTCGCCTGACGCTGCGAGCGTTCAGCGATCCCACTTTTCTCGCCTGACCCGCTCTTTCCAGGAGACAAGCATGCCAATTCGTCGCTCCCTGATTGCCGCCACCGTGGCGCTGGCCACACTCGGCGGCGCCATCGGCGCCCATGCACAGACCGTGTGGAAGGCCTCCGATGTGCACCCCCTGGGCTACCCCACGGTCGAGGCCATCGTGCGCATGGGCAAGAAGCTCGAAGCGGCGACGGGTGGTCGCATCTCGATCCAGATGTACCCGCTGATGCAGCTCGGCGGCGAGAAGGAAATGATCGAGCAGGCCCAGGTCGGCGCCTTGCAGATCGCGCGCATCTCGGTCGGTGCGATGGGGCCGGTGGTGGACGACGTCAACGTCTTCAACCTGCCATTCGTCTTCCGCGACGAAGCGCATATGCGCAAGGTGATCGACGGCCCGATCGGGCAGGACCTGATCGAGCGCATCAACACCTCGCCGACGACGCGACTGGTGGTATTGGGCTGGATGGACGCCGGCACCCGCAACGTCTACTCCAACAAGCCGGTCACCAAGCCCGAGGATCTCAAGGGCCAGAAGATCCGGATGATGGGCAACCCGCTGTTCGTCGAAACGATGAACGCGATGGGAGGCAACGGCGTGGCAATGGGCTTCAACGAGCTGTACAGCGCGCTGCAGACCGGCGTGGTGGACGGCGCCGAGAACAACCCGCCGACCCTTCTGGCGCAGAACCACTACACCGTGAGCAAGGTGTACAGCCTGACGGGCCACCTGATCATTCCCGAGATTTTCGTGTTCTCCAAGCGCAATTGGGACGCGTTGTCCAAGGCCGACCAGGAGCTGGTGAAGAAGCTCTCGCGCGAGGCGCAGATGGAACAACGCACGTTGTGGGATGCCTACGTCGGCGAGGCCGAGACCAAACTCAAGGCGGCAGGGGTCCGGTTTGTCGCTGCCGACAAGCCGGCCTTCTACAAGGCCACCCAGTCGGTTCGCGACAAGTACGGCTCAAAGTACGCTGCGATCCTGAAGCGCATCGAGGACACCAAATAGGCCCGTGCCATCCGGCCACAGGGCCCTCGTTTCGGGGGCCTTGCGGCCGTACATGCCTGCCAGGTCCAACATGATCGCAAAGCAACGCTTCGCCCAGGCCATGGAATGGCTCTACCTGACCTGCATCGTTCTGTCCGGTACCGCCCTGGTGGCGATCACGCTGATCATTCCGCTGGGCGTCTTCTCGCGGTATGTGCTCAACAGCCCGCTGTCCTGGCCCGAGCCAGCGGCAATCGTGATGATGGTGATGTTCTCGTTTCTCGGCGGTGCAGCGGTCTATCGGGCCAATGGGCATGTCGCCGTCGAGGCGCTGCTCAGCGCCGTCACGGCGGGCATGCGGCGTTGGATGCGGGTGGGTGTGGATCTGTGTGTCGCCTTGACCGCACTGTTCATGCTCGGTTACGGCGTCCAGCTGTGCCAGATCACCTGGCACCAGACGATGGCGGAGTTTCCGGCACTCAAGCAAGGCATCGTGTACATGCCGATTCCCCTGGCCGGTCTGTTCACACTGCTGTTCCTCGTCGAGCGGGTCTGGGCCGGTGATCCGCCAAAGACCTCGATGATGTACAGCGACCAGCAAGCGGCATTGGAGTAGCCCGCGTGGACACCCTGATCCTGCTTGGCTCCTTCGCCCTGCTGTGTGCGCTGGGCGTGCCGGTGGCTTACGCCCTGGGCCTGGCAGCGATGGCAGCCGCCGCCTGGGTCGATATCCCGCTCGAGGCGGTGATCCTCAAGATCTCGGACGGCACCGACGACTTCGCGCTGCTCGCGATCCCGTTCTTTGTCCTCGCTGGTGCGATCATGGCCGAGGGCGGCATGGCAACCCGGCTGGTCAACCTGGCGCGTGTGTTCGTGGGCATGATCCGCGGCGGGTTGGCGCTGGTCAACATCCTGGCGAGTTCACTGTTCGGCTGCATCTCGGGTTCGTCGGTGGCCGATACCGCGTCGATCGGCTCCGTGATGATTCCGCAGATGGTCAAGGCCGGCTACCCGAGGGTCTTCGCCACCAACGTGACCATCTGCGGCTCGGTTCAGGCGTTGCTGATCCCAC
>JBJXHB010000441.1:0-22360 GCA_046160725.1 Aquabacterium sp. | reverse complement strand
CAGCCGGTCGTGGTCGACAACAAGCCCGGCGCCGGCGGCACCATCGGCGGCCTGGAGGTGGTGCGCGCGGCACCGGACGGCTACACATTGATGCTGTCCAACTCCACACCCACGTCGATCGGCCCGTTCACGGTACCGAAGCCGCCTTACGACCCGGTCCGGCAGTTCACCCACGTGGCCATGCTGGGGGTGGCGCCGGTGATGATCATGGCCAACCCGAAGACCGGCCCTGCCACGCTCAAGGACCTGCCCAGGGCCGCCGCGGCGCCGGGCTACAACTTCGGCAGCGGCGGCCCGGGCTCCATCGGCCACATCGTCGGTGAGATGGCCAAGTCGGCGATGAAGATCCAGATGACCCACATTCCCTACAAGGGCGGTGCGCCCATGACCACCGACCTGATCGCCGGCCAGATCCCGGTCGGTATCGACGTCATCACCGCCTTCGTGCCGATGGTCAAGGCCGGGCAGATCCGCGGCCTGGCGGTGACCACGCCGCAGCGCTCGCCCATGCTGCCCGACGTGCCCACGGTGGTGGAGCTGGGCTTCCCTCAACTCGTGGCCGAGAACTACTTCGGCGTATCCGGCCCGGCCGGCCTGCCCGCCGAGGTGACCGACCGCCTGGGCAAGGCACTGGCCGCCATCGTGGCCGACCCGGCCATCGTGAGGCGCTTCGAGGAACTGGGCATCACCGCGCGCCACCAGAACCAGGCCGACTTCAGCGCCTTCGTGGCCCGCCAGGTCGCCGACTGGCAGCCCGCGATCAAGGCGGCGGACCTGAAGCCCTGAGCGGCGGCGCGGCGACCTGGCGCGGCCGGCTGTCCCGCTGTGTCCCGATGCGGCCGGGCGGTAGTTTCCGCAGGCCGGGGGCTCCAGCCGCTGCCTAGAATCATCCGCTTCCCCCACCCACCCGGTCGAAGCGCATGTCCAGCGACGACGTCTACGCGGTCCGCTTCGTCCTTGACGGCGAGATCCACCATGCCCGCGGCGAGCGCCGCACCACGACGGTGCTGGACTATGTCCGCGAGAAGCTGCACCGCACCGGCACCAAGGAGGGCTGCGCCGAAGGCGACTGCGGCGCCTGCGTGGTGCTGGTGGGCGAGCCCGCAGCGGACGGCCGCCGCATCGACTGGGTGCCGGTCAACAGCTGCATGCAGATGCTGCCGACGCTGGACGGCAAGGCCATCAAGACGGTCGAGAGCCTGAAGCGCGCCGACGGCAGCCTGCACCCGGTGCAGGAGGCGATGGCGCGCTGCCACGGATCGCAGTGCGGCTTCTGCACCCCCGGCATCGTGATGAGCCTGGCCGCCTTTGCCGAGCAGGCGCCGGCCCAGCCAACACGCGCGGCCATTTCCGACGCGCTGTCGGGCAACCTGTGCCGCTGCACCGGCTACCGCCCCATCATCGACGCCGCCCGCGAGGCCTGCGCGGCGCCGGCCTCAGCCCGATCCCTGCAGGACGCCCGCGAGCTGGCATTGCTGCAGCAGATCGCCCGCCCGCGCCAGCCGACCTACAACATGGACGGCGAGATGGTGGTGCAGCCCGTGGTGCGCACCCGCAAGGGCAGCGAGTTCGTGTCGCCGGTCAGTCTGGCGGAGCTGTCGATCTATACCGCCGAGCATCCGGACGCGACGCTGCTGGCCGGCTCGACCGAGTTCGGTCTGGCCGTCAACAAGCGCTATGAGCGTCCGCCTCACATCGCCTACATCGGCGGCATTGCCGAGCTGCGCCGCATCGAGAGCACGCCGGCGCAATGGCGCTTCGGCGCCGCAGCCCCGCTGGAGGCGGTGATGGCCGCCGCGCGCGACGACTGGCCCGACTTTGCCGAGGTGCTGCGGCGCTTCGGCTCGCCGCCGATCCGCTCCACCGCCACCCTGGGCGGCAACATCGCCAACGGCTCGCCCATCGGCGACACCATGCCCTGCCTGATGGCGCTGGGCGCGACGCTGCTGCTGCGCCGGCGCGGCGCGCGCGGCAAGGACGAGACCCGCCGTGTCGCGCTGGATGCCTTCTACACCGGGATGAAGAAGTCGGTGCTGCAGCCCGGCGAGTACATCGAGTGCGTCGAGGTGCCGCGCGATCGGAAGCGCGTGTTCTGCGCCCACAAGATCAGCAAGCGCTTCGACCAGGACATCAGCGCCACCTGCGCCGCGATGGGCTGGCGGGTCGATGCCGAGGGCCGCCTGCGCGATGTGCGGCTGGCCTACAACGGCCTGACACCCTCACCCGCGCGGGCACCGAAGATCGAGGCGGTCCTGGAGGGCCGCCTGCCGGCCGAGGTCACCGAGGAGGCGCTGGACGCCGCCGTGGCGGCCAGCTTCATGCCGCGCGACGGCCTGCGGGCGACCTGGGCCTACCGCGCGCTGGTGGCGCGCAACCTGGTGCTGCGCTTCTTGCAGCCCGAGACCGCAGCCGAGGAGGCCTGAGCCATGAACGCGCCACACACGCTGGACGAACTGGTCGCGCTCGGCGCCCAGGGCCAGGAGCTGGAACACGAGTCCGGCCGGCTGCATGTCACCGGCCAGGCCATCTACACCGACGACATCGCCGAGCTGCGCGGCACCTTGTATGCCGCGCTGGTGCTGTCGCCGGTGGCCCATGGCGAGCTGGTCGGCGAGGGCATCGACCGCGCCGCGCTGCTGCGCGAGCATGGCGTGGTGGCGGTCTTCACGGCCCGGGACATCCCGGGCGAGAACAACTGCGGCCCGATCATCCACGACGACCCGTTCCTGGCCGATGGCGTGGTGCAGTACCTGGGCCAGCCGGTGGCCGTGGTGGTGGCGCGCGAGATGCTGTACGCGAGGGAGGCCGCGCGTCGCGCGCAGGTGGCGGTCAAGGCGCTGCCGGCCATCCTGACCATCGACGATGCCCTGGCCGCGCAGGCCTTTGTGCTGCCGACCAAGACCTTGGCGCGTGGCGATGCGGCCGCGGCCATCGCCGCCGCCCCGCGGCGGCTGAAGGGTCGCACCACCTGCGGCCAGCAGGAGCAGTTCTACCTGGAGGGCCAGATCACCTATGCGGTGCCGCGCGAGGACGGGCAGCTGACGCTGTTCGTATCGACCCAGCATCCGGACGGCAACCAGCGTGAGGCCGCCGCGGCGCTCAATCTGGGCACACACGATGTGGAGGTCATCTGCCGCCGCATGGGCGGCGCCTTCGGCGGCAAGGAGGGCCAGGCCAGCATCTTCAGCCAGAGCGCGGCCCTGGCGGCCTTCCACCTGCAGCGGCCGGTCAAGCTGCGGGTCAACCGCGACGACGACTTCACCATCACCGGCAAGCGCCACGATTTCCGCATCGACTACGAGGTCGGCTTCGACGAGCAGGGCCGCATCCTCGGCCTGGAGGTGACGCTGGCCTCGCGCTGCGGCTACAGCGTGGACTTCTCCGGCCCGGTCAACGACCGCGCCGTGCTGCACATCGACAACTGCTACCACCTGCCGCATCTCAAGGTCACCAGCCACCGCTGCAAGACCCACATGCAGTCGGCCACGGCCTTCCGTGGCTTTGGTGGGCCGCAGGGCATGTTCGGCATCGAGACGGTGGTCGAGGCCATTGCCCACGACCTCGGGCACGACGCCCTGGACGTGCGGCGCACCAACCTGTACCGCGACCCGGCCGCCAGCGGCGACCCGGCCAGCATGACCACGCCCTATGGCATGGTGATCGAGGACTTCGTCGCCGACCGGTTGATCGACGAGCTGGCGCGGTCGTCGTCCTATGGCGGCTGGCGCGCCGAGGTGGCCGCGTTCAATGCCACGCACCGTCACCGCAAGCGCGGCCTGTCGCTGACGCCGTTGAAGTTCGGCATTTCCTTCACGGCCACCATGCTCAACCAGGGCGGCGCCCTGGTCAACATCTACCAGGACGGCACCGTCAGCGTGAACCACGGCGGCACCGAGATGGGGCAGGGCCTGAACACCAAGATGGCGCAGGTGGCGGCCGACGGCCTGGGCCTTCTGGTGGGCCTGGTGCGCGTGACGGCCACCGACACGCAGAAGGTGCCCAACGCCAGCGCCACGGCGGCCTCCAGCGGCGCCGACATCAACGGCGCCGCCATCGGCCTGGCCTGCGACGAGCTGCGCGGGCGCCTGGCGGCGGTGGTGGCCCGGGCCCTGGGCGGCACAGCGGCGGAGGTCAGCTTTGCGGCCGGCCAGGCCCGCTGCGGCGGCAAGACCATGGCCTGGAAGGACGTCGTCAAGCAGGCCTGGCTGGACCGGGTCGGCTTGTCGGCGGTGGGCTACTACCGCACGCCCGAAATCGGCTACGACATGATGAAGCTGCAGGGCCGGGCCTTCTACTACTTCTGCTACGGCGCGGCCGCCAGCGAGGTCGAGATCGACACCCGCACCGGCGAGTGGTGGCTCAAGCGCGTGGACATCCTGCATGACGTGGGCCGCAGCATCAACCCGGCCATCGACCGCGGCCAGATCGAGGGCGGCTTCATCCAGGGCATGGGCTGGCTGACGATGGAAGAGTGCGTGTGGGACGGCAAGGGCCGGCTGCTGACGCACGGCCCCAGCACCTACAAGATCCCGGTCGCGTCCGACGTGCCGGAGGCCTTCAACGTCAGCCTGGCCGATGTGCAGAACATCAAGCCCACGCCGTTCCGCAGCAAGGCGGTGGGCGAGCCGCCGTTGATGTTGGCGCTGTCGACCTTCTTCGCGCTGCGCGACGCGGTGTCGGCCAGCGCCGGACATGCAGCGCCGGTGTCGCTGGACGCGCCGGCCACGCCGGAGCGCATCCTGCTGGCCTGCGAGCGGGCCCGCCGGGCCGCGGCCTGACCGGCGCGCCGCAGGGGCCCTGGCGATGTGCTGGCTGATCTCTCGCTGACTGTATACACTTCGGTGCACAGGCCGCAGCGGCGCGGAGCGGGGTTCTCGCTCCTGGAGGCGGCAACCTTGGTCTGCTCAGAGCGCCCGCGGTGGTGAGCAGGTTGGAGCGCATTCGAGATGGACACCTATCTCCTCGACTGGGCCAACCTGCTGCTGCGGTGGCTGCATGTCATCACCGCCATCGCATGGGTCGGCTCCAGTTTCTATTTCGTCTGGCTGGACAACCACCTGATCCGGCCCAAGTCGCCGGACCTGCTGGAAAAGGGCGTCGACGGCGCGCTGTGGGCGGTGCACGGCGGCGGGTTCTACAACCCGCAGAAGTACATGCTCGCGCCGAAGAAGATCCACACCGAGCTGCACTGGTTCTACTGGGAGAGCTACTCCACCTGGCTGTCCGGCTTTGCGCTGTTCGTGGTGCTGTACCTGTGGAACGCCGGCAGCTTCCTGATCGACAAGTCGGTCCATGCCTGGACACCGGCGGGCGCGGTCGCGGCGGCGCTGGGCTTCCTGGTCGCCTTCTGGCTGGTCTATGACCTGATCTGCCGCACGCTGGGCAAGGGGCCGGACGGTGACCGCATCGTCGGCGCCGCGGTGTTCCTGGCGATCGTCCTGTCCTCCTGGGCCGCCTGCCAGCTCTTCGCCGGGCGTGCAGCCTTCTTGCTGGTCGGCGCCATGGTGGCCACGGCGATGAGCGCCAATGTCTTCTTCTGGATCATTCCGGGCCAGCGCAAGGTGGTGGCGGCGATGACGTCCGGCCAGCCGGTGGACCCGGTGCACGGCCAGCGCGGCAAGCAGCGCAGCGTGCACAACACCTACCTGACGTTGCCGGTGCTGGTCGCCATGCTGTCCAACCACTATGGCTGGCTGTACCAGGGGCGCTGGAACTGGCTGGTGCTGGTGCTGATCATGACCGCGGGTGCCTTGATCCGCCACTTCTTCGTGGCCCGGCACAAGGCCCATGTCAAGGGCCTGCCGGCGCCCTGGGGCTATGCCGCCGGTGGCGTGGCGCTGATCCTGGCCCTGGTGGTGTGGCTGGCACCGCCACCGGCGGCCGCGCCCGCCCCCGGGGCGCCGCCGGTGTCGATGGCGGCCGTCAAGGCGGTGGTCGACCAGCGCTGCGTGATGTGCCATAACGCCCAGCTGCAGCAGAAGAACATCGCGCTGCACACGCCGGAGCTGATCAGCCGCCATGCGCAGGCGGTGTACCAGCAGACCGTTGTGCTCAAGCTGATGCCGCTGAACAACGCGACCCAGATCACCGACGACGAGCGGGCGCTGATCAAGCGCTGGTTCGAGGGCGGCGCCAGGGCCGATTGACCCTCGTTTCGGCCTGCCTGGCACCCTTCTTGCGCCGCGTGGCCATGGCAACAGACAACTGGCAGGACGCTGACACTGCTTCTTGACGATGCATCCGTGCCACAGCGGCCCCGAGATGGCACCCGCGCATGGTCCACTTTCGCCTATCCCGATTTCACCCACCTCCACAGGAGCCCTTTGCATGACCCGTTCGAGTGTTCTCCATACCCTGGCCGCCGCTGCAGCGCTGGCGTTGACTGGTGCCGTCCAGGCGCAGGCCCCGGCCAGCTACACCATGTACGGCCTGATCGACCTGAGCCTGGGCTCGACCAAGGCGCCGGGCGCCGCCAGTGCCGTGAAGGGCGTCGACAGCGGCCAGATGACCACCAGCTTCCTGGGCTTTCGGGGCCAGGAGGACCTGGGCGGCGGCATGTCCGCGCAGTTCCGGCTGGAGCATTTCGTGCGCAACGACACTGGCGCGGCCGGCCGCTTCAACGGTGACAACTTCTGGGCCCGCAACTCCACCGTCGGCTTGAGCCAGAACGGCGTCGGCACCGTTACCTTCGGCCGCAACACCACGCCGCTGTTCGTGCAGACGCTGCTGAACAACGCCTTCGGCGACTCGTTCGGCTACTCGCCGGCCATCCGCCACTACTTCACCAGCGGCACGGTCACCGGCGACACCGGCTGGAACGACTCGGTGCAGTACCTCAGCCCGCGCTTCGGCGGCTTTGGCTTCGGCGCCATCGCCGCACTGGGCGAGGGCAGCAATGGCCGCAGCTTCGGCCTCAACGCCAGCTACGGCGCCGGCCCGGCGTCGGTGGCCTTTGCCTGGCAGGACGTCAAGAAGGACAGTGGCGGGCCGACCAACGACACCAAGACATGGCAGTTGGCCGGCTCCTACGACCTGGGCGTGGCCAAGCTGTTCGGCCAGTTTGGCAACGTGGACAACAGCACCACCAATCGCGACTTCAAGATCACCGGCCTGGGCGTGCGTGCCCCGGTCGGCCAGAACGCGGTGTTGTTCCAGTACGGCCGCATCTCTCCGAGCACCGGTGCCAGCCGCACCACCATCTCGGCCGGCTACCAGTACTTCCTGAGCAAGCGCACCGACCTGTACGCCGTATGGATGCGTGACAAGGTGTCCGGCCTCAGCGCCGGCGGCGGCTACTCGGCCGGTATCCGCCACAACTTCTGATCACCCGGCAGCCGCAAGGCTGCCTGGTGGTCGGTCGGCAGCCGCAAGGCTGCCTGGTGGTCGGTCGGCAGCCAGCCGGCTGCCCAGTGGTGTCACGGCCGGGATTGCCCGGCCGTCTTTCATTCGGGCGTGCTTCTGGTCTCCACCGGGCTGGCCCCAGAATGCAGGCACGGGCGGGGCTCGCCCGCCCATCCAGGACCATCCATGCCCAACCCCACCGAGACCGCCGACCTGCATGCCGAGATGACGGAATGGCGGCGTGACATTCATGCCCATCCGGAGTTGGGCTTTGAGGAGAACCGCACCGCCGATCTGGTGGCGATGAAGCTGGCGGCGTTCGGCATCGAGGTGCACCGCGGCATCGGCCGCACCGGCGTGGTCGGCGTGCTGCGCGCCGGCACGTCGCCGCGCACCATCGGGTTGCGTGCCGACATGGATGCGCTGCCGATCCTGGAGGCCAACACCTTCGGCCATGCGTCGCGCAACGCCGGGCGCATGCATGCCTGCGGCCACGACGGCCACACCGCCATGCTGCTGGGTGCGGCCAAGGCCCTGGCGCGGTCGCGGGCCTTCGACGGCACGGTGCACTTCATCTTCCAGCCCGCCGAGGAGGGCCTGGGCGGGGCCAAGGCCATGATCGACGACGGCCTGTTCCAGCGCGTTCCCTGCGACAGCATCTTCGGCATGCACAACCGGCCCAGCCTGGCCGTGGGCCGGTTCGCCGTGAAGTCCGGGCCGATGATGGCCGGCGGCGGCTTCTTCGACATCCGCATCACCGGCAAGGGCGCCCATGGCGCGCGGCCGGAGACCGGTGTCGACCCGGTGATGGTGGCCACCCACATGGCGACGATGCTGCAGACCATCGTCTCGCGTCACGTGCCGCCGGTGGAGACCGCGGTGGTGTCGATCACCCGCATCCTGGCCGGCGACGCCTACAACGTCATCCCGCAGACCGCCACGCTGTGCGGCACGGTCCGCGCCTTCTCCAGTGCGGTGATGGCGCAGATCGAGAGCGTGATGCGGCGCATCGCGGCCGGTGTGGCCGACAGCTTCGGCGCCCGGGCCGAGGTCGACTTCCGGGCGCTGTTCGCCCCCACCGTCAACGACCCGGCGCAGGCCGCGTTTGCCGCCGGCATCTGCGACAGCCTGGTCGGCCCCGACAAGGTGGACCGCCAGCCGCCGCTGATCATGGCCAGCGAGGATTTCTCGTTCATGCTCGAGAAGGTGCCGGGCTGCTACCTGAACATCGGCAACGGCGAGGGCGCCGGTGCCTGCGAGGTGCACAACCCGGCCTATGACTTCAACGATGCCGCGTTGCCCCTGGGCGCGGCCTTCTTTGTACGGGCGGTGCAGGCCAAGCTGGCGCCCGCCGCCTGAGGCCGGGTGGCCATGAGAGTCCTGCTGTTGGGCGGTACGCGCTTTCTGGGGCGCCATGTGGCAGAGCAGGCGCTGGCCGCCGGCCATGACCTGACGCTGCTGCACCGCGGCCGCAGCGCGACCGGCCTGTTCCCGCAGGCGCGTCATCTGCTGGCCGACCGCGATGGCGATCTGTCGGTGCTGGACGGCCCCCAGACCTGGGACGCGGTGATCGACACCAGCGCCTATGTGCCGCGCCAGGTCCGCGCCGTGGCCGCCCGGCTGGCCGGGCGCGTCGGGCAGTACCAGATGGTCTCGACCATCAGCGTGTATGCCGAGCCACTGGCGGCTGGCATGGACGAGTCCGCACCGCGCGTCGTGCTGGACGACCCGGCGGTCGAGACCGTGACCGGTGCGACCTACGGTGGGCTCAAGGCGTTGTGCGAGGACGCGGCGGTCGATGCCTTCGGCCCCGAGCGCGTGCTGTTGCCGCGTCCAGGCCTGATCGTCGGCCCGCACGACCCGACCGGACGCTTCTCGTGGTGGGTGCAGCGCCTGCTGCGCGGCGGCGACGTACTGGCGCCCGGGCCAGCCGACGCGCCGGTGCAGTTCATCGATGTGCGCGACCTGGCCGCCTGGTTGCTGCGGCAGGCCGGCACGTCCAACGCCGGGGCCTTCAACCTGACCGGGCCGATCGCCCCCATGACCATGGGTGGATTCCTCGAGTCCGCGCGCCAGGCGCTGAGCCCGCCGGCACGGCTGTGCTGGGCCGACGGCGCGCTGCTGCTGCGCGAGGGCGTGCAGCCCTGGATGGGCCTGCCGATGTGGCTGCCAGCGGGCCAGGCCCAGCTGATGGCGGTGGGCATCGCACGCGCCGCCGCCGCGGGCCTGCAGTGCCGGCCGCTGGCGCAGACGCTGCACGACACCGCCGCCTGGCTCGCCACCGACCCGCCGCCACCCGCGGCCGGCGCGATGGCCCGGCCCGCCGTGGGCCTGCCGCCAGACGAAGAGGCCCGCCTGCGGGCGCTGTCAGCGGGCCCTTGATCTCATGCCGCGCCGGCGGTCGGCGGCCGGCCCTGCTGCGCCGCCAGCATGCGGCTGCTGCTGCGCGCCAGCAGATGCAGCCCGCCGGCGGCCAGCAGCGCCAGCAGGGTGCCCACGCCCCACAGCAGCCAGACCACCCAGAGCGCCGCGGCACCGGCCCAACGCAGCCCGCCTTGCAGGCCCTGCAGCATCCACACCACCGTGCGGTGCCAGGCCGGCCACCATTCCTCCAGCCAGCCCGCGCCGGGCATGGTGGCCAGCCATTGGCCGAAGGCCACCAGCCAGGACGTGTCCGCCGCCAGCAGCGCATGCAGCCCGGCGGCCAGCAGCGTCCAGATCACCAGGCCGAGCAGCGTAAGGATCCAGATGGCAGCAATCATGGCGGTGTGGGCGAGTCGCGGTGGCGTTGGCAAGGGCCATTGCACCATGCCCCGGTGAGCCGGGGCATCGGCTCCTAGAATGCCCACCTGTGCGCCCGTACAGCCACCGCTGCGGGCGCATTTCGTTTGTCAGGCGGTGGCCATGTCGAGGACAACCATGCTGAAAAACCTCGTGGCCGCCGGCGTCCTGCTGGCGGCCCTGGCGGTGCGTGCACAGGCGCCGCTGCAAGCCTGCTTCGTCTATGTCAGCCCGGTCGGCCAGGCCGGCTGGAGCTATCAGCACGACCTGGGCCGGCGCGAGATGGAGCGCGCGCTGGCGCCGCGGGTGCGCACCCGCATGGTCGAGAACGTGGCCGAGGGCGCCGACGCCGAGCGGGTGATGCGGGACCTGGCCAGCAGCGGCTGCGGCCTGATCGTGGCCACCAGCTTCGGCTACCTGGAGCCCGCCCTGCGCGTCGCGGCCGAGTTCCCGGCGGTGCGCTTCGAGCATGCCGGCGGCTACAAGACCGCGCCCAACCTCAACACCTACAACGCCCGCTACTACGAGGCCCGCTGGCTGGCCGGCTGGCTGGCCGGCCGCGCCACGCGCAGCGGCACCGCCGGCTATGTGGCCGGGTTCCCGGTGCCGGAGGTGGTGCAGGGCATCAACGCCTTCGCGCTGGGCCTGCGCGCGGCCAACCCACGGGCGCAGCTGCGGGTGGTGTGGGTCAACGCCTGGTTCGACCCGCCGCGCGAGCGCGACGCTGCCAACGCGCTCATCAACCAGGGTGCGGACGTGCTCACCAACCACAGCGGTTCGGCCGCGGTGCCGCAGGCCGCGCAGGAGCGGGGCGTCAAGCTGCTGGCCTACCAGAGCGACATGTCCGCGGTGGCGCCGGACGCCCAGCTCGCCGCGGTGACCCACCACTGGGGCGGCCACTACACGCGGGTCGCGCGGGCGGTGCTGGACGGCAGCTGGAAGCCGCAGCCGGTGTGGGGCCACATGTCCGAGGGCTATGTGCAGCTGTCGGCGCTGCACGCGTCGATACCGCCGGCCCAGCGCAGCGAGCTGGGGCGGCTGACCCAGGCGGTCCTGGCCGGCAAGCTCAAGCCGTTTCACACGCGGCTGGTGGACAACACCGGCCGCCTGCGCCACGAGGGCGCGGACCTCAGCGACGCCCAGATCGCGGCCATGGACTGGTTCGTCGAGGGCGTGGTCGGGTCGGTGCCGGGCGGGCGGTAGACTCAGGCCAGGGCCTGCTGCAAGGCAGCGGCCTGCGGGCCGAAGGCATAGGCGTCCATGCCCAGGCAGCCATAGGTGACGCTGTCGTGCAGGCGCCGCCCGGGCTGTGCGCGGCCACCGGCACCGGCCGGCACATACCAGGGCAGCAGATGCTCGTCGGTGGGGTGCATGTCCACCGCATGCGGGGCCTGGCGCCGGTAGTCGGCCAGGGCCGACCAGTCGGATGCCAGCGCCCGCTCGGCAAACCAGGCCCTGAACGCGGCGCTGCTGGCGATCTCCGGCAGGTCCAACGCCGGCGGGCCGCCAGGGCCAAACACCAGACGCAGGTTGTGGGTGATGTTGCCGGTACCCAGGATCAGCACGCCGTCATCGGCCAGCGGTGCCAGCGCGCGCCCCAGTGACAAAAGACGGGCCGGGCTCCAGTCTGGCGGCAAGCCCAGCGGCAGCACCGGTATGTCGGCCGCCGGCCAGGCAAACCGCAGCGGGCTCCAGATACCGTGGTCCAGGCCGCCCTGCGACACGACATGCACCGGCAGCCCGGCGTCGCGCAACAGCGTGGCGGCCTGCTCGGCCAGCGCCGGCGCGCCGGACGTGTCATAGCGCAGCGCATACAGCGCCGGCGGGAAGCCGCCGAAGTCGTGCACCGTCTCGTGCCGCGGCGCGGCCAGCAGCACCGGCTCGCGCGTCAGCGTGTGGGCCGAGATCGCGAGGATCGCGCGCGGCCGGCCGAAGGTGGCATCGACGGCCGGCCCCAGCCGCTGCAGGAAGGCGCCGGCGGCGCCGGGCTCCAGCGCCATCATCGGCGAGCCATGGGAGACGAAGATCGGCGGGAGAGTGGTCATGGCGTCATTTCAACACCGGGACGGGCTGCCCAAGTGGCGGGGTTTTGCATCCAGCGTTCAATGTCGTCGCCTCCGGACTTCCAGGGTGAGTCGAGAGCGATCGCACCCAACTGGCGGCCTTCAGGTACCGTGCGCGGCATGACCAGCCCAGCGCACCCTGAGATGAACGTGTCGATACCGGCCCTGGCCTGGCGCACCCTGCTGCGCGACTGGCGGGCCGGTGAGCTGCGCCTGCTGGCGCTGGCGGTGGTGCTGGCGGTGGCGGCCCTGACGGCCGTGGGCTTCTTCGCCGACCGCCTGAACGGCGCGCTGTTGCGCGATGCCACGCAGCTGCTGGGCGGCGACGTGGTGGTCTCGGCCGACCGCCCGCTGCCGCCGGACTATGAGACGCAGGCCCGCGCGATGGGCCTGACGACGGCCTCCAGCGCGGTGTTCCCCAGCATGGCGCGCGCCGCCGACGCCCAGGGCGGCGCCGTGCGGCTGTCGGCCCTGAAGGCCGTCAGCGCGGCCTATCCGCTGCGCGGCAGCCTGACGCTGAAGCCCGATTTCGCGGCCCGCGAAGAGGTGGTGGCCGGGCCGCCACCCAAGGGCACGGTCTGGGCCGAGCAGGCGCTCCTGGAGGCGCTGAACCTGAAGGTCGGCGACCATCTGCTGCTGGGCGATGCCCGGTTGCGCATCGACCGGATCCTGGTGCTGGAGCCCGACCGCGGCTCGGGCTTCATGAATTTCGCGCCGCGCGTGCTGCTGCACCTGGACGACCTGCCCGCGACCGGGCTGATCCAGCCGGCCAGCCGGGTGACCTGGCGCCTGGCCGCCGCGGCACCGCGCGGCGCCGAGGCCCGCGCACAGGACTTCCGCCGCTACATCGACGAGCGGGTGGCCGCGGGCGGCACGCGCGGCCTGCGCGTCGACACGCTGGAGACCGGCCGGCCCGAGATGCGCCAGACGCTGGACCGGGCGCAGCGGTTCCTGAACCTGGTGGCCCTGCTGGCGGCGTTGCTGGCCGCCGTGGCGGTGGCCATCGCGGCGCGCGACTATGCGCAGCGCCACCTGGACGCATCGGCCATGCTGCGGGTGCTGGGCGCGCCGCAGCGGGCCATCGCCGGCGCGCATGCGCTGCAGTTCGGCCTGGTGGGCCTGATGGCCAGTGCGGCCGGGGCGGCCGCCGGCTGGGCGCTGCACCATGTCTTTGTGCTGCTGCTCAAGGGCCTGGTGGGCCAGGATCTTCCGCCGGCCGGCTGGGGGCCGGCGCTGTTCGGCCTGGGCGTGGGCATGACGCTGCTGGGCGCCTTCGGGCTGCCTCCGGTCCTGCAGCTGGCGCAGGTGCCGCCGTTGCGGGTGATACGGCGCGACGTCGGGGGCCTGCGCCCCGCCTCGGTGCTGGTGCTGGGCGGCGGCGCCATCGGTTTCGGCGCCCTGCTGCTCGCCGCGGCCCAGGACCTGCGGCTGGGCGCCATGGCGGTGGGTGGCTTCGCGGCGGCCACCGCTGTTTTCGCGCTGACCGCCTGGGTTGTGGTGCTGGGCCTGCGCCGCCTGGTGGCCGACGGCCATGCCGCGGGCCGCAGCAGCCTGGCCGCGCGGGCGCCGCGCTGGCTGCTGCTGGCCACCCGCCAGGTGGCCGCGCGGCCGGCGTTTGCCGTTCTGCAGGTCAGTGCGCTGGCAGTGGGCCTGCTGGCCCTGACGCTGCTGGTGCTGCTGCGCACCGACCTGATCGGCGCCTGGCGCGACGCCGCGCCGCCGGACGCGCCGAACCGCTTCATCATCAACCTGCAGCCGGACCAGGGCGACGCGTTCCAGACGCTGCTGCGCGAGCAGGGCGTCAAGCCGCTGGACTGGTACCCGATGTTTCGCGGCCGGCTGGTGGCCATCAACGGGCAGGAGGTGCGGCCGGAGTCCTTCACCGACGACCGCCCGCGCCGGCTGGTCGAGCGCGAGTTCAACCTCAGCCACGCCGCCCGGCAGCCGCCGCACAACCTGGTGTCGGGCGGCCGCTGGCAGCCGGACGAGGCGGACGCCGTCAGCGTCGAGGAGGGCCTGGCGCAGACGCTGGGCGTGAAGCTGGGCGACCGGCTGACCTTCGATGTGGCCGGCCAACGCCACGAGGGCCGCATCACCAGCCTGCGCAAGGTGGACTGGGGCTCGATGCGGGTGAACTTCTTCGTGATGTTTCCGCGGGCGCGCTTCGACGGCCTGCCGGTGACCTGGATCAGCGCCTTCCGGGCGCCGCCGACCGCGGGCTTCGACAGCCTGGTGCAGCGCCGGTTTCCAAACGTCACCAACGTCGATGTCTCGGCCTCCGTGGCCCAGGTGCAGCGGGTGCTGGACCAGGTGATCCGGGCGGTGGAGTTCCTGTTCGCCTTCACCATGGCGGCCGGCATGGTGGTGCTGTTTGCCGCCGTCAGCGCCACGCGCGAGACCCGGACCCGGGAGTTCGCGCTGATGCGCGCCATGGGTGCCGGTGCCAGCCTGCTGGGCCAGGTGCAGCGGGCCGAGCTGCTGGGCGTGGGCGCCCTGGCCGGCGCGATGGCGGCGCTGGCCGCCATGCTGATCGGCGGCGTGCTGGCGCGCTACGCTTTCGAGTTCGCCTGGGCGCCGCCGCTGTGGGTGCCGCTGGCTGGCACCGCCGCCGGCGCCTTGCTGGCGCTGGCCGCCGGCTGGTGGGGCCTGCGTGGCGTGCTGCGCCGGCCGGTGATGGAGACACTGCGGCAGTCCGCCGAGCGCTGACCGGGCCCTGCAGGACGAGCCTGTCGCCCCCGGCATCGGGGGGGGTGAGGCTGGGGTGGGGCGGGGGCCGGCGATACTGCCGCCTACAGGCAATACCGTCCCTAGATCGACGGCCTGCGCGCATTGGCCGTGGTCCCCGTCGTGCTGTTCCATGCCGGCTTCGGCGCCTTCAGCGGCGGCTTCGTCGGCGTCGATGTCTTCTTCGTGATCAGCGGCTACCTGATCACCACCATCATCCAGGCCGAGCTGGCCGAGGGCCGGTTCTCGATCACCACCTTCTACGAGCGTCGGGCGCGCCGCATCCTGCCGGCGCTCTTTCTGGTGCTGGCGGTGTGCCTGCCCTTCGCCTGGGCCTGGCTGCTGCCGCCGGACCTGCAGGACTTCTCGCAGGGCCTGGTGGCGGTGGCGCTGTTCGCGTCGAACATCCTGTTCTGGCGCACCAGCGGCTACTTCGACACCGCGGCCGAACTCAAGCCGCTGCTGCACACCTGGAGCCTGGCGGTCGAGGAGCAGTTCTACCTGTTCTTTCCGCTGTTCCTGATGGCGGCCTGGCGCTGGGGCCGGCGACGCATCGTCGGCCTGCTGTTGGTGGCCTCCCTGCTCAGCCTGGCATTGGCGCAGTGGGGCGTGCTGCACAAGCCGGACGCCGCGTTCTACCTGCTGCCGACGCGCGCCTGGGAGCTGGCCATCGGTGCACTGCTGGCGCTGCACCTGGCCCAGCCCGTGGCATGGCGGCCCGCGCCCGCGCAGGGCCGCATCCTGGAGACCGTCGGACTGGCGCTGCTGCTGTGGGGCATGCTGGCCTTTGACACGAAGACGCCGTTTCCGGGGCTGCATGCATTGCCGCCGACGCTGGGCACGGCGCTCATCATCCTGTGCAGCGGGCCGACCACGCCGGTCGGCCGGCTGTTGTCCAGGCGTGTCCTGGTCGGCATCGGCCTGATCAGCTACAGCGCCTACCTGTGGCACCAGCCGATGTTCGCCTTTGCCCGCCACCGCACCTGGCAGGAGCCGACGCCGTTGCTGCTGGCTGGGCTGGCGCTGGCGGCTTTCGGCCTGGCCTGGCTGAGCTGGCGCTTCGTTGAGCGGCCGTTCCGGCAGAAGGGCGTGGTGTCGCGGCGCACGGTGTTCCGGTTCGCGGGCTGGGCCAGCCTGGCGATGATCGGCATCGGCGTTGCCGGCCACTTGGCCCGCGGTGGGCCGCAGCGCGACTGGGTGCAGCCGTTCGCGGCGTTGTGGGCGGACCGCCCCGAGGTGCTGTATCCCCGCTGCACCCAGCCTGGGCTGCTCGGCAATGGCATCGACTTCAACTTCTGCCTGGTCAGCCGCCGGGGTGCGCCGGATGCCGTGCTGCTGGGCGACAGCCATGCCGACGACAAGTACCCTGGCATCGAGCAGGCCGACCAGACCCGACATTGGGCCCTGATGGGCCAGTCCAGCTGCCCGCCCGCGCTGGGCATCGACGTACGGGGTGCGCAGCCGGGGTGCGAGCCCAGGTACGCCCGCATCGTCGACTGGCTGGTGGCCCACCCGGAGGTCCGGACTGTGGCGATCTCCTACCTCGGCCAGTACGCGGATGCGACATCGTTTGCCGCAGACCACATCAAGCGCGACGTGGGGCCCGGTGCGACCCGGCTGACATCCAGGGAAACATCCGCAACCTCGCGCGAGGACATCCTCTACTACGGCATGTCCCGCACGGTGGCGCGGCTGGTGCAGGCCGGCAAGGCGGTGGTCCTGGTGGTGGACATTCCCGAGCTGCCCTTCTTCCCCGTGGACTGCCTGAAGGGGCGGCCCGACTGCGCGTTGCCGCTGGCCCAGGTCCAGGCCCGCCAGGCGGTGCATCGCCGCATCCTGCAACGGCTGCAGCAGCAGTTCCCGCAGGTCCGGGTCTTCGATCCGACGCCGTTGTTCTGCACGGCGGCGCGTTGCACCTACCGCAGCGGCGAGACGGTCCTCTACCGCGACTCGCATCACCTCACCGCCGTTGGCAGCGGGGTCTACGGCGAGGCCTTCGTGCGCTGGCTGGGCACGCCGCCCTGAGCCGCCTTCAGGCCTGATTCTGCGACGCTGGCTCGGGCGTTGCCGCAGGCCCGGCCACTGCCGCCGGCCCCGCATCGTCGCCCTCCCACCGCGCCCACAGATCTGCCCACTTGGCCCGTGCAAGGGCCAGCTGCGCCAGCTTGACATGGCCGTAGCCGCGCACCGTCTCCGGCAGCCGGGCCAGCTGCACCGCCAACGGCAGGCGCTGCGCGTCCAGGCCCGCCGCCAACTGGTCCAGCAGCCGCTCGTAGTCGTCGCGCAGGCGGCGCTCGGCGCGTCGCTCGTCGCTGTGGCCGAAGGGGTCCAGCCAGGTGCCGCGCAGGCCCTTGAAGCGCGCCAGCAGCCGCAGGCCCCCCATCAGCCAGCCGCCCAGCTCGATCTTGCGGGCCCGGCCGTCCGGGCCGGGCCGCGCCAGCAGCGGCGGCGCCATGTGGAAGCTGATGCCGTCCCAGTGCTCGAACTGCGCCGCCAGGCGCTGCTCGAAGCGGCCGTCGGTGTACAGGCGGGCGACCTCGTACTCGTCCTTGATCGCCATGACCCGGCCCAGCCCGACCGCAGCGGCACGGGTCAGGCGCAAGGCGGCGCCGGCCTCGCCCAGCGCCTGCTCGGCGGCGCGCACGCGCGCGACGCGGTCGCGGTAGCGGCGTGCATAGGCCGCATCCCGGTAGGCGGCCAGGTGCGCCGCATGGCGCTCGATCAGGCCGCCTTCGCCGTCCAGCGGCTCGGTGCGCGGCACCGGCATCGCCACCATCCCCGGCACGGTGCCGCCGGCCAGGCGCTGCAGCGCGGCCGGTGCGGCGGCGGCCAGCCGGCCCAGCGCGAAGGCCGTCTGGTTGGCGGCCACAGCCACGCCGTTGAGATCGATGGCCCGCATCAGCGCGGCATGGCTGAGCGGCACCAGCCCCAGCTGCCAGCAGGCGCCCAGCATGATGATGTTGCTGGGCATGGTGTCGCCCAGCAGCTGCTGCGCGATGGCCTGGGCATCGATGCGATGCAGCAGGTCGTCGCGCGCCACGGCATGGCGCATCTTCTGCACCAGCGCATCGGCATGCAGCGTCGCGTCCGGCTGGCGCACGAAGGCGGCGGTCGGCAGCTCGTGGGTGTTGGCGATGATCACCGTGCGCTCGCGCCGCACCGTGCCCAGCGCATCGGGCGAGGCGCCCACCACCAGGTCGCAGGCCAGGATGGCGTCGGCCTGCTGGGTGTCGATGCGCACCTGGTTCAGCAGGTCGGCCGTCGGCGCCAGCCGCACGAAGCTCAGCACCGAGCCACCCTTCTGCGCGAAGCCCATGAAGTCCAGCACCGACGCCTGCTTGCCCTCCAGATGGGCGGCCATCGACACCAGCGCGCCCACCGTCACCACGCCGGTGCCCCCGACACCGGTGACCAGCAGGTCGAACGGGCCGGTCCAGGCCCAGGCGGCCGGTGCGGCCACCGCCGCCAGCTCACGCGCCAGGTCGGCGGGCGTATAGCCGGCGCCGGTGCGCTTCTTGAGCACCGCGCCGTGCACCGAGACAAAGCTCGGGCAGAAGCCGTTGGCGCATGAGTAGTCCTTGTTGCAAGAGCTCTGCTCGATCTGCCGCTTGCGGCCGAACGGCGTCTCCACCGGGACCACGCTCAGGCAGTTGCTGGCCTGGCCGCAGTCGCCGCAACCCTCGCACACGGCCTCGTTGATGAACAGCCGGCGCGGCGGGTCGTCCAGCTCGCCCTTCTTGCGCCTGCGGCGCTTTTCGGCGGCGCAGGTCTGGTCGTAGATCAGGCAGCTGACGCCGGCGGTGTCGCGCAGCAGGCGCTGCACGCTGTTCAGCTCCGCGCGGTCGTGAAAGGTGGTGCCGGCCGGAAACTGGCCATGCTGCCCGTCGTATTTGCCGATGTCGTCGGAGACCACGACCAGCTTGGTGACGCCCTCGGCTTCGACCTGGCGCGCGATCTGCGGCACGCTGATGCTGCCGTCCACCGGCTGGCCGCCGGTCATCGCGACCGCGTCGTTGTAGAGGATCTTGTAGGTCATGGTGGCGCGCGCCGCCACCGCCTGCCGGATCGCCAGCAGGCCGGAGTGGAAGTAGGTGCCGTCGCCGAGGTTCTGGAACACATGCCGCTCGGTGGTGAAGCGCGAATGCGCGGCCCAGTCCACGCCCTCGGCGCCCATCTGGATCAGCCCCGAGGTGCCGCGCTCCATCCAGCTGGCCATGAAATGGCAGCCGATGCCGGCCAGCGCCCGTGAGCCCTCCGGCAGCTGGGTACTGATGTTGTGCGGGCAGCCCGAGCAGAAGTAGGGCTGGCGGCGCACCGCGTCGGCGGCGTTGGCCAGCAGGTCCGGTGTCAGGAAGTCCAGCACCAGGTGGCGCCGGTCCAGCGCCGGGTTCAGCCGCGCCAGCCAGTCGGCCACGGTGGGCATGATGCGCGACGGGCGCAGCTCGCCCAGCGCGCTGAGCACGGGCCGGCCGGCCTCGTCGGTCTTGCCGACCACGCGCGGGCGTTGCGGATCCGGCAGGTGGTACAGCAGTTCCTTGATCTGGCGCTCGACCACCGGCGCCTTCTCCTCCACCACCAGGATGTCGGTCAGGCCCTGCGCAAAGGCCGCGATGCGCGTGGGCTCCAGCGGCCAGACCAGCCCGACCTTGTAGAGCCGCACGCCGGCCGCGGCCAGGGCATTGGGGTCCAGCTCCAGCCGCCGCAGCACCTCCATGAAGTCGAAATGGGCCTTGCCCACCGTGACGATGCCCAGCGTGGCCCGCGGGCTGACGACCACGTGCTTGTCCACGCTGTTGGCTTGCGCGAAGGCGCGCACCGCCGCCAGCTTGTGCGCCATGCGCTCCTCCAGCGCCAGCGACGGCAGGTCCACGCTTCGGATATGCAGGTCCACCGGTGGCTGGTGGCCAACCGGCAGTGTGAAGTCCAGCGGCACCGCGTCCAGGTCCACCGTCATGCCGGACTCGACCACCTCGCTGATGGCTTTGAAGCCGACCCAGGCGCCGCTGAAGCGGGACAGGGCCCAGCCGTAGAGCCCGAACTCCAGGTACTCGGCCACGTTGGCCGGGTGCAGCACCGGCATGCCGAAGGCCATCAGCGCCGCATCGCTCTGGTGCGGCATCGACGAGGACACGCAGCCGTGGTCGTCGCCGCACACCGCCAGCACGCCGCCCAGCCGTGCACTGCCATAGGCATTGCCGTGCTTCAGCGCGTCGCCGGCGCGGTCCACGCCCGGGCCCTTGCCGTACCACATCGCATAGACACCATCGACCGTACGCTTGTCGTCCAGCGACACACGCTGCACGCCCAGGCAGGCGGTGGCGCCCAGGTCCTCGTTGATCGCGGGCAGGAACTGCACGC
This sequence comes from Aquabacterium sp., assembly GCA_046160725.1. GTDB lineage: Bacteria > Pseudomonadota > Gammaproteobacteria > Burkholderiales > Burkholderiaceae_C > JBJXHB01. Next base: position 2,093 of record JBJXHB010000441.1, on the reverse strand, counting down.
CGGCCGCGTCCAGGCGAGGCCGGGCTTTCCACAGCTGCTGGTCCACCATGCCCAGCGGGCTGCCGCGGTAGCCGCTGACGAAACCCGCCGTGCGCAGGCCCGCACGGTCGTCGATGTCGCGCTGCATCAGCAGCAGCCGCACCAGCGCCTGGGTGCCGGTCAGGAACACCGCGCCGCCGGATGCGCCCAGGTTGTCGGCGAGCCGGTAGTCGCGCAGCGCGCCGGCTTCGGCAGGCGCGGTTTCGGCGCTGGCGGCAGTGGATGCGGACATGCATGCTCCTGGCCGCGCTGCGGCATCGACGTTGGGCCGGTATTCTTCAGCCGCCGATGCGGCGCATGCCTGCTCGTTACCACCACCCAGCGCCGCATTCAAGTCGCCGCAATCGCCATCGGCTCAACGGCCTGCGGCGCGGTGCCGCGTCAGGGCATCCCAAGTCGCGTGGACAATGCGCCACCATGCTCGACACTGAACAGGCCGTCCTCGCCCGCCGCTCGGTCCGCGGCTTTCTTGCACAGCCGGTGGCGCCGTCCCTGCTGCAGCGCATCTTCGAGGCCGCGCAGCATGCGCCATCGAACTGCAACACCCAGCCCTGGGAGCTGCATGTGGCCAGCGGCAGCGTGCGCGACGCCCTGCGCAACCAGCTGGTGCTCGCGGCCCAGGACCCGACGCAGGCCCGGCCCGACATCCCGTTCGACGGCAAGTATGCGGGCGCCTTCCGCGAGCGCCAGATCGATGCCGCGGTGCGGCTGTGGGCCGCCAGCGGCGTGGCCCGCGACGACCGCGCGGCCAGGGCACGCAGCTTCATGCGCAACTACGAGCTGTTCGATGCGCCGCACGTGGCCTTCCTGTTCATGCCGGACTGGTGCAGCCTGCGCGAGGCGGCGGATTGCGGCATGTACCTGCAGACACTGATGCTGCTGCTGACCGCGCACGGCCTGGCCAGCTGCCCGCAGACCGCCCTGTCGATGCACCCCGACCTGATCCGGGCGGCCTTTGGTGTCGATGCCTCGATGAAGCTGCTGTGCGGCCTGTCCTTCGGCTACGAGGACACAGCCGTTTCGGCCAACGCCTGCCGCACCGACCGGGTGGCCCTGGGCGTGCACGTGCATTTGCACGGCTGACCCGGCCACGAGGGGCGGACCCGGCACATCCCGGCCCTTGGGGGCGCTCAGAACGCGCCGGCCTGGGCCATGACGCCCATGCGGCCGCTGATGGCGAAGAACTGCCGCAGGGTGTCGTCGATGATGGCCTGGACCGGCTGGATGTCGTGGATCAGCCCCGCCGACTGGCCGGCCAGCGCCGGCGCGGCGTTCATGTCGCCGCCGAAGTACACGCCCTGGATGCCCTTGAAGGCGTCGGCGGCCAGCATCTCGCTGTCGTGCATGGGCGCGGTGTAGTCGGTCTTCAGGGCGCGGATGCAGGGCGTGGCCTTCTTGTTCAGCACCCAGGTGCCGGTGGTGCCGGCGTCGACGATGGCCTGCTTGAAGTGCGCATGGACCGGGCTCTCCGCGCTGGCCACGAAGCGCGTGTCCATCTGGATGCCCTCGGCACCCAGCGCGAAGGCCGCGGCCATGCCACGACCGTCGACGATGCCGCCGGCCGCCACCAGCGGCAGGTCGCAGCGTTCGCGGACGGCCTGCAGCAGCACCAGGGTGCTGACCTCCTCCGGGTTCTTGAAGCCGCCGCCCTCGGCGCCCTCGACCACCAGACCGTCGACGCCGGCGTCCATGCACTTCAGCGCCAGCTCCAGCGTGCCCACCGCGTGGTAGACCTTGATGCCGGCCGCATGCAGCGGCTCGATGAACTTGGCCGGGCTGCCCGCCGACGTGGTGACGAAGCGCAGGCCGGCGTTGCAGACGAAGCGCAGCATCGCGTCGTCCTTGAGAAAGCGGATCGGCAGGTTGACGCCGAAGGGCAGGCCGAGCGCGCGCATGGCGGTGATCTCGTCCTGGCAGGCCGCCGTCTCGCCGGAGGAGGTCTCGATGATGCCCAGCCCGCCGGCGCGCGAGACGGCCCCGGCGAGCTGGCGCCGGGCGATCCAGCCCATGGGGGCCTGCACGATGGGGTAGCGGGCGCCGCAGTGGGCAAGGAA
>JBJXHB010000440.1:0-3014 GCA_046160725.1 Aquabacterium sp. | reverse complement strand
GATCGTGCAGCGCGCGGCCCTGGCGCTGGGCTGCAGCGTGCCGACGGCCTACCGCCAGCTGCAGGCGGCGGGCTTTGACTCCAACCGCAAGCGCCGCAGCGACGCCGGGCGCAGCACGCTGCCGGAGTCCGAGCTGCGCCTGGTGGCCGGCATGCTGGCCGCCAGCACCAACAAGCGCGGCCAGCGGCTGCCGGTGGACACGGCGCTGGACATGGCGCGCGCCAGCGGCGCGCTGGCCAGCACGGTGAGCGCGAGCACGGTGCTGCGCCAGCTGCATGCCAAGGGGCTGCACCCGACGCAGCTGGCCCTGCCCAGCGCCAGCATCGCGCTGCGCAGCGAGCACCCCAACCACGTCTGGCAGGTGGACAGCACCACCGGCGCGTACTACTACCTGCCCGAGGGCAAGCTGCGCTGGATGCCGGAGGACGAGTTCTACAAGAACAAGTCCCACAACCTGGTCAAGGCCAGCTCGGACCTGCTGACGCGCTACTGCGCCGCCGACCACGCGACGCACGCCTTCAAGGTGCGCTACTACCTGGGCGGCGAGAGCGCCGAGAACCTGCTGGACTTCATGGTCTGGGCCATGTGCCAGCAGCCCGGCGGGCCGATGCATGGCGTGCCTTTCGTGCTGATGTGCGACCAGGGCGCGGCCAACCGCAGCCAGGTGTTCCTGACCTTCTGCCGCCGCCTGCAGGTGGACCTGCGGCACCACGCGCCAGGCGCGGCGCGGGTGACGGGCTCGGTGGAGAAGGCCCACGACCTGGTGGGCATGTTCTTCGAGCGGCGTTTCCGGTTCAAGGACCCGTCGCAGGTGACGCTGCAGGCGCTGAACGACGAGGTGCTGGAGTGGGCCCACGACTACTGCGCGCGGGCCGTGCACACGCGGCACCGGCAGACGCGCTATGGCGCCTACATGCGGATCCAGGCCACGCAGCTGCGCACGGTGCCGGAGGCGGTGCTGCGCGAGCAGGCCTGCCGCGAGCCGGAGCAGCGCCGGGTGAGCAACGACCGGCGGGTGAGCTTTGACGGGCGCAGCTACGACCTGGCGCTGGTGCCGGGCGTGGTGGCGGGGCTGAAGGTGACGCTGCAGATGAACCTGTACCGGGCGCCGGCGATCGACGTGCAGTACTCAGACCCGGCCACCGGCGAGCTGACCTGGCACGTGGTGGAGCCGCTGCGCGAGGACGACTTCGGTTTCCCGGCCGGGGCGCAGACGATCGGGCAGGGCATGCGCACGGCCGCCCACAGCGTGCACGACCAGGCGCGCGGCGAGCTGGCCAAGGAGGCCTACGCCCTGCCGACGCTGCAGCAGGCCGAGAAGGCCCGGCGCCGCCATGCCCAGGCCTATGCCGGCGTGGTCGACCCGATGGCCGATGTGCGGGCCAACCCGGCGCCGGCCTGGCTGCCGCGCCGCGGCACGGAGCTGGGCGTGCCCGGGCGCACGCTGGCGCCGGTGCTGCTGGGCTGGGTGGACGCCTGCAAGCGGCTGCGCCCGATGCTGGGCGAGCACTACGGGCCGCACGTCTACCAATACGTGGCGGCGCAGTGGCCCGATGGCGCGGTGCCGCAGGACCAGCTGGAGGCGGTGGCCGAGCGCCTGCGCCCGCAGGTGCAGGCCGATGCCGCGGCGCCGCTGCGGCTGGTGGGCGGAGGTGCGGCATGACCACGAACCCCAACATCCGCAGGCTGTTTGACCCGACGCAGCCGCCGCGCGGCGTGCGCCTGCAGGTGGCCAATGTCTGCGCCGATCTCGGCGTGTCGATGGCCGACCTGGCGGCGGCCGCCGGCATCAGCAAGACCTCGATGTTCCGCCTGGTGACGGACAACGAGTGGCCGGCGCGCACGGACGCGGCGGCCATCCGCGGCGGCGTCGAGCGGCTGCTGGCCGAGCGCGGCGCCCCGGCCGAGGCGGTCGCGGGCCTGTGGCACGCCCACGTGACGCGGTCGCGCCGCCTGCCCGCTGCAACCCACCCCAACCCGCCGGCCGCGCCCGCTGTGCCGCCGGCTCCACAGGAGACCGATGTGCTGCTACCCAAGCAATCCCTGAGCATGGCCGCCCGCAAGGCGTTCGGCCTGTTCGTCAACCCCTTCGACGCGGAGGTGACCAGCGAGGAGTCGATGTTCGTGAACGCGGAGATCGCCTTCGTGCGCGAGGCTTGCTGGCAGGCGGCGGTCGGCGGGCGGTTCGTGGCCGTGGTCAGCGAGAGCGGCGGCGGCAAGACCACCATCGTGCAGGACCTGGAGGCGCGGATCGCGCGGGACCGCAAGCAGGTGATGGTGATCCGGCCCAGCGTGCTGGGCATGGAGGACTCCGACAGCAAGGGCGCCAAGCTGAAGGCCACCGACATCCTGGCGGCCATCATCACCACGCTGGACCCGCTGGCCACGGTGCCGCAGACGCTGGAGGCGCGGTCGCGCAGGGCCGCGCGCGCGCTGTCGACCAGCATGGAGGCGGGGTTCCTGCACCTGCTGGTGATCGAGGAGGCGCACTGCCTGCCCGACGCCACGCTGAAGCACCTGAAGCGGCTGCACGAGCTGCACCTGGGGCGCCGGCCGATGCTGGGCATCCTGCTGGTGGCGCAGCCCGAGCTGATGCTGAAGCTGGACCCGCGCCGCGCCGGCCTGCGCGAGGTGACGCAGCGCTGCGAGGTGGTGCAGCTGCTGCCGCTGGACGCCGACCTGAAGGCCTACCTGGAGCACCGGATGGTGGCCACCGGCAAGGCGCTGGCCACGGTGATGGACGACGCCGCGGTGGAGGAGCTGCGCGCGCGCCTGACGGTGCAGCGCGGCGGCACGGTCGCGGCGCAGGCGCGGGCGGTAAGCCTGCTGTACCCGCTGGCGGTGAACAACCTGGTGACGGCGGCGCTGAACACGGCGGCCGAGCTGGGCGTGCCCGTGGTCAACCGCGACGTGGTGCGCGCGGTCTGACGACCCATCTGCAGGAGGACGAAGCATGCGAAGCCAACTTTCATCCCTGGCGCCCAGCGCGGCGCTGATCGGCACCTTGATCCTGG
>JBJXHB010000439.1:0-5740 GCA_046160725.1 Aquabacterium sp. | reverse complement strand
TCTCCTGGTCGAGAACGCGGTGCGCCACGGCATCGACCCGACCGAAGACGGCGGACGCATCGACGTGCGGGTGCAGCTGAGCGGAGGACGCTGTCTGGCCAGCGTCTGCGACACCGGCGCCGGCCTGGCCGAGGGCGGCGGCAGCCTGGGCACCGGCCTGGCCAACCTGCGCGAGCGGCTGCGCCTGGCCTTCGGCGGCGACGCGCAGCTGCGCCTGGTGGGCCAGGTGCCGCGCGGTGTGCGGGCGGAGATCGAGTTCCCGGCGCAGGCGGATGCCGCTGGCGCTGCGGCCGCCGCGACCTGAGGACGCCGCTATGCCCACCGCCCTGATCGCCGACGACGAGCCGTTGCTGCGCGACGAGCTGGCGCAGATGCTGGCCGAGGCCTGGCCCGAGCTGCGCATCGTGGCCCTGGCCCGCAACGGGCGCGAGGCGGTGGAGCGCTTCGAGGCGCTGCGGCCGGACATCTGCTTCCTGGACGTGCACATGCCGGGGTTGTCCGGCGTGGAGGCGGCGCAGCGCATCGGCCGCCGCGCGCATCTGGTGTTCGTCACCGCGTTCGACCAGTACGCGCTGAAGGCCTTCGACCAGGGCGCGCTGGACTACCTGGTCAAGCCGGTGCAGCAGGCACGGCTGGCCGACACGTTGCAGCGGCTGCAGCAGCGGCTGCTGGGCGCCGCGCCGGCACAGGCCACGGCGGCGCTGCTGGAGCAACTTGCGGCCCAGCTGCGGCGGGCCTTGCCTGATGGGCGGGCCGCGACGTCGGGCGAAACGTCTGCGACGGCGCTGACAGCCGCGCCGGTCCCGGAGGTGGCCTCGACGGAGCCTCTGCGCTGGGTTCGCGCCAGCGTGGGCACGGCGGTGCGGCTGATCGCGGTCGAGGACATCGACTTCCTGCGATCGGACGACAAGTACACCCTGATCGGCTGGCGCGGCGATGGCGGCCAGCCGGCGGAGGCGCTGATCCGTACGCCGCTGAAGGAGTTGCGGGCCGGGCTGGATGCGGCGCGCTTCGTGCAGGTCCACCGTTCGGTGGTGGTCAACCTCGGTGCCGTCAGCCATGTCCGGCGCGGTCAGCACGAGACCGCCGATCTGTTCCTGAAGAACCGACCGGAGGTGCTGAAAGTCAGCCGCGCCTACCTGCACCTGTTCAAGCAGATGTAGGGCCGCGGCAACGCGCCCCCGTGGGGCGGGGGCGCGTTCAGTCGATCAGGCCTGCGGCCGGCGACGGCGCACCAGGAATCCGACCGCGCCGAGCCCGGCGAGCAGCATGGCGTAGGTCTGGGGCTCCGGGACGGCCGGGGTCATGATCGACGTGAGGTTGTACAGGCCGCCCTGGGTTCCCGAGCCGTTGCCGGACACCATGTAGTAGTAGGCGCCACCGGCCAGTGCACCGAAGGCATGCGAGCTGACGCCCGTCGAACCGGTGAAGACGAAGCTGTCGACGAGGGTGTCGACAGGGCCGGTCTCGCGGAACAGCTGGACCAGCCCGTCGGTGAGCGCCAGGACCGGCGCGTTGTTGTTGGAGACGGAGGTGTTGAACAGGCTCGCGCCGTCCGTCAGCGTGAAGAGGAACGTGTCCGAAAAGACCCCGGTCCTGAACATGCCGACCGCGGTCTCAAGCGGGTCATGGCTGCCCCAGTCGATGGTGACGGCCTGCGCGTTGAAGGCCAGCGTGCTCGCCGCGACGAGTGCCGCAAGTTTGAATTTCATGGTGGATTTCCTTGGTGACGGACGGTTGGCGCGGCCCTGGAGTCAAGGCCTCGCCGCGGTCAGGGCCGGTCCGGATACGGATGGATCGGTCCTGATGGCGCCATCGTTTCACCCTGGGGCGTGCCGGTCTGTTGCACGCCGCACTCGGCCGCCCGCCCGTCGGCGGATGCGAGCCGCCGGCGCGCCCACCCGTCAAGGGCGTTGCGTCAGCTCCAGCCCGTCCAGCGTGCCCGTGCGGCGCCACTCATCCAGCAGGCGGATGAAGGCCATGGGCCCGCGCCAGAACTGCGAGTTGCGCTCCATGCGGGCGTCGGGCTTGCCCTCGTTGTTGTAATAGCCCGGGGTGCAGGCGGCCAGGTAGTCGCGCCGGGTCGCGGCGTACTTCAGGATGGTGCGGACCCAGGCGTCCTCGGCCGGCGCGCTGGCCTCCAGCGTGGCCACGCCGCGCCGGCGCACCTCGCCCATCACGTAGGCGATGTGCTGCGACTGCTCGTCCAGCATGTGCTGGAAGTTGGCACTCTGGCCGGACTGCTGCGTCGTCATGACAAACAGGTTCGGAAAGCCCCGCGTGAACAGGCCGTGGAAAGTCTGGGCGCCGCCCTTCCACTTGTCGGTCAGCGTCTGCCCGTCGCGGCCATGCACCTCGAAGCCCAGGCGCCGGGTGAAGTCCGTCCCGACCTCGAAGCCGGTGCTGAAGATCAGGCAGTCCAGCGGGTACTCGGTGCCGGCCACCACTACGCCGCACTCGGTGATGCGCTCCACGCCCTGGCCCTGCGTGTCCACCAGGTGCACGTTGGGCCGGTTGAAGGTGTCCAGGTACTGGTCGTGGAAGCACGGCCGCTTGCAGAACTGGCTGTACCAGGGCTTGAGCGCCTCGGCGGTGGCCGGGTCGTGCACCACGGCGTCCACCCGGGCCCGCACCCGCTGCATCTTCAGGTCGTCGGCATGCTGGATCAGGGCCAGGATGTCGGCCTCGGTGGCGTCGGCCCCGGCCTGGCGCCGGGTGTTGATGTAGATGCCGGCGATGATGTCGGTCCAGCCGTCGTTCACCAGGTCGACGTCGAAGCGGCCGCCCGAGATGACGGTGGTGAAGTTGTCCATGCGCTGGCGCTGCCAGCCCGGCTGGAGGGATGCGGCCCAGGCCGGGTCGGTCGGCCGGTCGTTGCGCACGTCGACCGAACTCGGCGTGCGCTGGAAGACAAACAGCTCGCGCGCCGCCGCGCCCAGGTGCGGCACGCACTGCACGGCCGTGGCGCCGGTGCCGATGATGCCCACGCGCTTGTCGGCCAGCCCGGCCAGCCCGCCGTGAGCATCGCCGCCGGTGTAGGCATAGTCCCAGCGGCTGGTGTGGAAGCGGTGCCCCTTGAAGTCGGCCACGCCCGGTATGCCCGGCAGCTTGGGCAGGTTCAGCGGCCCGCCGGCCAGCACCACGAAGCTCGCGCGCAGGGTGTCGCCGCGGTCCGTCTCGACCCGCCAGTGGGCGCCGGCGTCGTCCCAGCGCATGCCGGTGATCATCGTCTGGAACAGCGCCTCACGGTACAGGTCGAAGTGGCGGCCGATGCGCTGGGCATGGGCCATGATCTCCGGCGCGCGGGCGTACTTGGACACCGGCATGTAGCCGGTCTCCTCCAGCAGGGGCAGGTAGATGTAGCTCTCGGTGTCGCAGGCGGCGCCGGGGTAGCGGTTCCAGTACCAGGTGCCCCCGAAGTCTGCCGCCTTGTCGATGATGCACAGGTCGGTGACGCCGATGCGGCGCAGCCGGGCCGCGGCCAGCAGCCCGCCGAAGCCGCCGCCGACCACCAGCACCTGCACGTCGCGCACCACCGGCGGGCGGGTGAAGCCGGGGTCGGCATGCGGGTCGTCCAGCAGGTGGGCATGGCCGCCCTCGACGCCGACGTACTGCGCATTGCCCTCGGGCCGCAGGCGGCGCAAGCGCTCGGCCTCGTAGCGGGCGCGCAGCGCGGCGGTGTCGACGCTGACGCCGTCCGGCAGTGTGGCGGTGGTTGCGCTCATGGGTGTCCTCAGGTGCGCAGCGTCAGCCCGCCGTCGGCCACCAGCCCGTGGCCGGTGATGAAGTCGGCGTCGTCGCTGGCCAGCAGCAGCACGGCGCGCGCCATGTCGACGGGTTGGCCCAGGCGGCGCAGCGCCGCCTTCTTCGCCCCGACGGCACGGATCTTCTCGTCGGCAAAGCCGGCCGCCGTCATGCCGGTCTGGATGGCGCCGGGCAGCAGGTAGTTGACGGTGATGCCGTACTTGCCGAGTTCCAGCGCCAGCGTCTTGCTGATGCCGGCCACCGCATGCTTGCTGGCGGTGTAGGCCGTCAGGCCGATGTCGGTGCGCTCGGCCATCACCGACGCGGTGTTGATGATGCGGGCGCGCCCGGTGGTTGCAGCGCGCTGGCGCAGCGCCGGGATGGCCGCGCGGCACAGCCGGAACACCGCCCGGGCGTTGACGGCAAAGGTGTCGTCCCACTGCGCGTCGGTGGTGAGCTCGCCCAAAGCGTTGGCCGACACGCCGGCGTTGTTGAACAGGATGTCCAGTGCGCCACCGGCCTGCAGCGCGGCCGCGACGATGGCCTCGGGCGCCTCGGGCGTGCTGACGTCCTGCGCCAGCGCGACGATGCGCTCGACGCCGGCATGGACGGTCGCGATGGCGCTGCCCGGCCGGTCCACGGCCAGCACCCGGGCACCCTCGTCGGCAAACAGGCGGGCCGTGGCCAGGCCGATGCCCGAGGCCGCGCCGGTGACGATGGCCACCTTGCCGGCCAGGCGGTTCAATGCAGCGGGCATGTCCAGGCACTCCTCCAGGCGGGCCGCGGGGCGCAAGGCCCGCCACGGTTGCGGCGGGTGGCCCGCCCCCGGCCGGCAGGTGGCGGCGTTTATACCGCCCGGGCCGCGCCCGCTATCTCAGCCCGGGGGACGCGGCGCCCGGCGCGGCGGGGGGCATGGGCGGCTGGGCGAGGAAGCGCGCCAGCTCGAACGGGCTCGCGAACTCATGGGCGCGCGCGTCCGGCAGCACCAGCCGCGCGCGCCAGGCCGCATCGTCGCCCGTCCAGACGCTCAGCAGCATGACCCGTGGCGCCGTGCCGCGGGGGCCGGCGCGGGCGGTCGGCGACGAGGCGGGGCCCGGCGGGCCGGGCTGGGGCGGGGAACCCATCGGGTGCTTTTCGGCCATGCTGCATCCTGCCCCGGTGGCGTTGCGGCGGCGTTGCGGTGCCGCCGTGCCGCGTACCGCCTGCCGCCAACCGCAGGGAAGGCCCTAGGCCCGCCGCAGGGCCGCCTGCCTAGGATGCGGCACCTGCCGCGTCATCCCGCGTGGCCGTGGAGATCGCATGCTGAATCGCCGTCATCTGTTGCAGGCCCTGGGCGCGGGCGCCCTGGCGCCGTCTGCCGCGCCGGCCCAGGCGACCTGGCCGAACAAGCCGATCCGCATCGTCGTCGGCTACCCGGCCGGCGGGCTGACCGATGGACTCGCGCGCGCCTACGGCGAGTTCATCGGCAGCAAGCTGGGCCAGCCGGTGGTGGTGGAAAACCGCGCAGGAGCGGCTGGCATGCTGGCCGGCGCCGAGGTGGCCAAGGCGGCGCCGGACGGCCATACCTTCTGGTTCACCATCACCGGCACCATGAACCAGAACCAGGTGCTGTTCAAGAAGATGCCCTACAACCCGGACAAGGATTTCGTCTACGTCGCGGGTTTCGACTCCGGCCCGCTGCCGATGGCCGTCAAGGCCGATTCACCGGTGCGCAACTTCCGCGACCTGCTGGAGATGTCGCGCAAGCAGCGCATCACGCTGGGCAACTATGCACCCGGCTCCTACCCGCACATGCTGGCCCAACAGATGACATCCCGCCTGGGCGGCCAGGTGGAGCCGGTGCCCTACAAGGGCGAAGCGCCGATGTGGCTGGACCTGGCCAGCGGCCAGATCACCGCCGCCCAGGGCAGCGTGCTGGCGGTGATGCCGCACATCCAGTCCGGGCGCGTGCGGCCCATCGCCGTCAGCGGGCGCGTGCGGTCAGCCCTGCTGCCGG
>JBJXHB010000438.1:0-2769 GCA_046160725.1 Aquabacterium sp. | reverse complement strand
CCTGGCCGCCGGACGAGCCGCTGCGCGTGGCGCTGGCGCGCGCCGACATCGCGCTGTACCAGGCCAAGGCCGGCGGGCGCGACCGCCTGGTGCTGCAGTAGGGGCCGTGGCGGCCGGTCAGTGGCGCGCGGTGGCCGCGCCAGCGAGCAGCTCGCCCAGCAATTCGCTGGCCCCGGTCCAGACGATCTGCACGCCCAGGCACAGCAGGATGAAGGCCGACAGCCGCAGGAACACCACCGTGCCCGCTTCGCCCAGCGGGCGCAGCAGCTGCTCGGCATAACGCAGCGCGAGGTACAGCGCCACGCCGATCAACGCCACGCCGACCAGCGCGCCGGCGGTGCCGGCCAGCGTCAAGGGCAGCCGCTGGTGGTGCAGCGAGACACCGACGGTGATGGCCGCGGCGATCGACCCCGGCCCGCAGGCGATCGGGAACGTCAGCGGATAGAACGCCTGGCGCTTGGCCTGCTCGGGCGTCAGCGGCTCGGTCGGCGCGCTGCGGCCATCTGCCACCGGCGCCGCGGCGTTCAGCAGCCGCCAGGCGGCGCTGGCGACGATCAGTCCGCCGCCGACGCGCACGATCGGCAACGAGATGCCGAAGAAGTCGAGCACGTAGGAGCCGACCAGCATCGACACCGTGACGATCGCGAACATGTAGCGCGAGATGCGCCGCGCCAGCAACGCGCGCACCGGCGTGCTCGCGCCGGCGGTCAGGCCGAGGAAGATCGGCGCCGTCGCCGCCGGGTTCAGGAACGGCAGCATCGTCGCCAGCGCGAACAGCAGCCCCTTGCCGAAGGCCAGCGTCAGCGTGGTCGGGTCGGCGGTCATGACCACGCCTGCCACCCGGCGATCAGCACCTTCATCGTCACACCACGTTGGCTTCGAGCAGCGGCTGATCCGCGAGCACGCGTGCGAAGTCCAGCCGCCGCAGGTCGAGGCTGCGGTCCGCGCCGTGCAGCACCCGCTCGGCCAGCGCACGGCCGACCGCAGGCGAGTGCTGCAGCCCGTGGCCGCTGAAGCCGCAGGCGAAGTGCAGGTTGTCCACCTCGGGGTGCGCGCCGAGGATCATGTTGTGGTCCAGCGTGTTGACGTCGTAGTGCCCGGCCCAGGCGCGCTGCACGCGCAGCGCCTCGAAGCCGGGTACGCGTGCGGCCAGCACCGGCCACACCGTGTCGTCGAACGGTGTGTGCTGGACCTCGAAGTCCTCGCACGGCGGGTCGTCGTTTTCCGGCGGCGACACGCCGCAGATCCAGCCGTCGCCTTCGGGCCGGAAGTACACGCCGCTGGGGTCGATGACCAGCGGGCAGCCGGGCGTGGCGGCCGGGCTGCGCACATGGAACACGCTGCGCTTGCGCGATTCGACCGGCAGCGCGAGGCCGGCGCTGCGGGCCAGCGCGGTGCTGCCGCTGCCGGCGGTGACGATCACGCTGCCGGCGCCGACCACGCTGCCGTCGGCCAGCCGCACCGCGTTCACGCGCCGGCCGTCGCGCTGCAGGCCCACGGCGCACGCTTCGCGGTAGCGCGCGCCGAGCGACTGCGCCTTGCGCTTGAAGCCCATCATCAGGCCATAGGCATCGAGCCAGCCTTCACCCGACAGGCCCAGCGCACCGCCGGCCAGGTCGTCGGTGGCCAGCCACGGGAAGCGTGCGCGCAACGCCGCGGGCTCGAGCAGCACCACCTGCGCGCCCAGGTCCTGCTGCAGGCGCTGGTTGGCACGCAGCGTGTGCATGCCGGCCGGCGTGGCCAGGAACAGGTAGCCGCCTTCGTGAAAGCCGATCTCCGGCGCCACGCCGTCCACCGCCAGCAGCTCGCCGGCGCGGCGCACGAACTGCGTGCCGAACATCGACATGCGGATGTTCTCCGGCGTCGAGAACTGATGCCGTATCGACGCCGCCGACAAGGTGGTCGCGCAGGTCTGGTAGCTCGCGTCGCGCTCCAGCACCAGCAGCGTGCCGCCGAAGGCCGGGTCGCCGGCGAGGAAGTAGGCCGCGGCGCTGCCCATCACCGCGCCGCCGATGACGATCACGTCGTAGTGCTGCATCGTGCGCGGCCGGCGTTGCCTATCATGCCGTGATGATCGCAGACAACGCCACGCCACCGCCGGTGCAGTCGCTGCGGCTGCAGCTGGACGCCGGCATCGCCACGGTCGAGCTGCACCGGCCGCAGCAGCTGAATGCACTGACGCCGGCGCTGATGCACGAGTTGATCGCCGCAGCGCAATGGCTGGCGGCGCTGCCCACGCTGCGCATCGTCGTGCTGGCCGGCAGCGGGCGCGCCTTCTGCGCCGGCTTCGACCTGGAGGCGATGCGCGCCTCGCGCGGCGGCACCGACCGCGAGGCCACCGACCTGGGCCGGCGCCTGATCGCCGCCTGGCTGGCGATCCCGGTGCCGACCCTGGCCGCGGTGCAGGGCCACTGTGTCGGCGGCGGTGTACTGCTCGCCGCAGCCTGCGACCTGCGCCTGGCGGCCGACGACGCGCGCTTCTGGATTCCGGAGATGGCCCTGGGCATTCCGCTGGGCTGGGGCGGTGTGCCGCTGCTGACGCGGCTGCTCGGGCCCGCGCTGGCGATGGAGCTGGTGCTCGACTGCCGGCCCTTCGACGCACCACAGGCGCTGGCCTGGCGCTTCGTCAACCGCGTGCTGCCGGCGGCCGAACTCGACGCGGCGGCGCAGAGCTGGGCACGGCAGCTGGCGGAGCGGCCGCTGCAATCGTTGCGCACGACCAAGCGCCGCTTCGCCGCCGTTGCCGACATGTTGTGCACGCTGCAAGGC
>JBJXHB010000437.1:0-9226 GCA_046160725.1 Aquabacterium sp. | reverse complement strand
CGCGTTGTTGGCATCGTTCCACTCGGGTCGCTGGGTGTGCAGCCACAGGCCGCCACCGGGCACCAGGCTGCCCGCCTTGGCCAGCAGCAGCGTCGCCAGCTTCTCGCCCAGGGTGGCGAGCACCGGCCGGTCGTCGGCATCGCACACCATGCGGCCGTCGGCTCCGATGCGCCCGGCACGCGCCAGGGCGCTGGCATGCGCGGCCTCGTCGAAGGTGATGGTGTCCTTCGGGTTCGCGACCTGCCGGGCATGCGGCCGCAACCGATACGGGACATCGGCAAAGCTGAACAGCGCGCGGTCCCACAGCGACGGCAGCAGGCCCGGGTCTCGCGCCTGCACGGCCTGCAGCAGCCGCAGCAGGTACACCACCTGGTGGTCTCCCCAGTAGCCGATCTGGCTCCACGGGTTGTCGGGCTCGACCAGTTCCCAGTCGATGCCGTCGTGGCCGATGCGATAGGGGTTGTAGCCATCCGGCGTCATCGCGCCGAGGAAGGCCTCGATCATCGAGCCGGCATAGGCCGGCTCGCTGGCAAGCAGGGCCTCCCAGTTCTGGAAGATGTCGCGCCAGTTGCCCTGGTAGGCGATCACGCGGCGACCGGCCGCGTCGCGGACACGGATCGAGAACTTGTTCCAGGGACGGCTCGGGTCCCCGTGGCGCCGGCTGAAGGTCAGCGGCAGGTATCCCAGCACCAGGCGCTCGGCCTGCGCGCCGCCGGCCGAACGGGCGGCCTCGATGGCGAAGCGGCGCTCGACGCGATCAGGCCACCGGGCAAGCGTGGTGGCCAGTGCCGCCGCCGTGGGCCGGTGCCGTTGCTCGATGTAGGCATGGAGCTGGTCCCGTTCAAAGGTGGTGCCATCGGCAAAGACACCGCCGCGCATGATGTTGAACAGCACATTGGACCGATGGTGGGCGGCCGCCATCGTGTCGGCCGAATGCTGGAAGCCGTCGGCGCGCCCCAGCAGTTCATCGAGCCCCGCCGTGTTGGCTACCACCGCGTCTGCGATGGCACCAGGCCCGCCCTGGCCGGCTTCCAGCCAGGCGGCCAGCTCGGCGGCCTGCACCTGCGAGCGCGGCGAATCGAACACCTGGTGCCAGACCAGCCCCTGCGCATCCGGCGTGGCCGCGACATGCACCAGGAAGGCACCGCGCCGGCCTCGCGTCAGCGTCTCCTCCTGGACGTCCTCGCCGCGGCAGAACGCGTCGACCTGGACGTCCGACAGCAGCGTTCGGCTGCCCGCCGGCAGCCCGGCATGCCAGGCCACGAGCGCCTGGAACGACTCTTTCGGCTCGGCGCGGTCCCAGATCTGCGCGTACAGCGTGTACAGGCCCAGACGTCCGCCGGCATGCAGCTCGTTCCACTTGTAGGCATCGGCCAGGCAGCTCATCGTGGTCGCGTGCGCGACGCTGACACCGGGCGGCAACAGGTTGAGCACGCCATCCAGCACCTCGACCCTGACGGCCCCACGGGTCGAGCGCAGGCGCACCGTGCGCACCAGCCCCAGGCCCGCCGCGCTGGACCATTCATGCTCGAAAACCAGCTGCCCGCCCGGGTGCGCCTCGCGAAACCGCAGCCGCGTGCCCGAGAGGTTCTTCCATACCGAGCGCTGGCCCGCGCCACCCAGCAGGCGAGGCGCGAAGGGCTGCCAGAGCTCGACCCGGTCGCCGTCGTGGATGCGGATCCAGGTCCGCGGGCCGGTGTGCTCCCACCGCAGGTGGATGCGGTCGACGGTCTCGTAGGCCAGGAAGGCGCCCTCGGCGTCACGCCGGCCCGCCGCGAGCGAACCGGCAGTGGAAATGAAGGCCCAGATGTCGCTGTCGCTGGCCAGGGCGATGAAGAACGGCGGCGCCTGGTCATAGCCGTCGATGCGATACCAGGACTCGCCGTCGTCGTCGACAAAGCGACCCTGCATGGCCGGTGCGGTGGTCATGTGGTGGCGGCCGACGCGACCCAGGTCGCGATGGACCGCGGGGGCAGATCCACCAGGCCCGCGGTGTCGTCGATGCACAGCGTGAGCTGCAGCGGATGGTCCTGCGGGTTGGCCGCCACCACGGCAATGCCGCCGTCGGTGTTGGCGAAGGCGGTGGCCAGCGTCCCGGCCGGCGCCTCGGACAGCAGGCGCTGCGCGCCGGGCCGGATGTAGCGCGCGAAATGCCCGAGCACCCCGTATCCGCTCTGATGCATCAGCACGCCGCGCGCGGTGTCCGCCAGGACGGGCGCATTGCACAGATTGCCGACATGGTTCGGCCCGCCGCGCTCGTCCAGGAGCAGGTTCCAGTCGATCCAGCCCACGGTCCAGCGGTTCAGGTCGTTGATGATGTTGCGGGCATAGCGCTCGCCCACGGCCCAATCGCCGACATGCGGCCCGCCCTCCTGGCAACCTTCGGTGAAGATCAGGTGCTTGTCGGGCCAGGCATTGTGCACCTGCTGCACATGGTCGAACAGCTCGGGCCCGTACCAGTGGAAGCCCAGGCCCCACACATGACGCGCCGCTTCAGGGTCGGCATAGATCACCCGGGCACGTTCGACCATCTGGTCCCGGTTGTGATCCCAGACCACGATCCGGACCTCGGCCAGCCCGGCCTGTTGCAGCGCCGGGCCGAGATGGTCGCGCACGAAGTCCCGCTCCTCCTCGGCGCTGTAGAGGCAGGAGTCCCAGACCTGATGCGCCGCCGGCTCGTTCTGCACCGTCACGCCCCAGATCGGCACGCCCTCGGCCGCATAGGCCTGGATGAACCGCACGAAGCATTGCGCCCAGACGGTCCGGCACTCGGGCCTCAACTGCCCGCCGTGGGCCATGCGGCCGTTGGTCTTCATCCAGGCCGGCGGGCTCCATGGCGACGCCAGCAATTGCAGCGGGCGGCCTGCCACGCGCTGCGCGGCGCGGATGAAGGGCAGGACATGCCGGCGGTCGCGTTCGATGTTGAAGCTGCTGAGCGCAAAGTCGTCCGCTTGCTCGACATGGGCATAGTGGCCGAGCGAGAAGTCGCAGGAGTTGATGTGCACCCGGCCCAGGGTGTAGCCATGGCCGTGGACCGGGTCGAAGTAGTCGCGCACCAATTGATCGCGCGCGGCCTGCGGCAACTGCTGCCAGACGCTGGCCGCCGCCTCGGTGAACGCACCGCCGAAACCAAGATGGGTCTGGAAGCGCCGCGTGGTGTCCACCACGATGCGCGGCAGGTGGCCAGGCGCATGGGCTTCATCCAGAGGCAGCCGCTGCTCACCCATGAGCGGCCCGCCCTCTTTCGCGCTGAGCACGCTGCGGACGAAGGAGTAGGTGCTCATGGGAGACAGGGCGCGCCCCTGCGCTGAAGCCGCCGGGGCGCCGCGGTGTATCGCGCTACTTCGTCCAGTGGATGGCGTCGAGGTAGATCGGGTTGGTGAAGCCCGCGCTGTTGGGCTTGCCGGTGAGCGCGTAGCGGTCGGCGATGATGAAGCGGGACGCCACCAGGGACAGGTCGAGCTTCGGGTTGACCGCCTTGAACGCCGACAGCGGGATCGACACCGAGCACCAGGCGCCCGTGTTGCAGTAGCCGAAGTCGCCGGCGCTGATCTGCAAGTAGGCCTCCTGGCCTTCACGGTCCTGCGTGTCGGACGAGATGCCGATCTCGATCTTGCCTGGATAGGTGGTGCTGACCAGGAAGTTGAGCTTGCCGCTGTCCGCGAAGCCGGAGAGGTTCTCGGTCACGGCCGTCGGCGACTGGCGCAGCAGTCCCCAGCCATAGCTGGCCGGCTGCGGGCCGATGCGCAGGCTGTTGCTGGCATCGCCCGGGCCGAAGATGCCGGCCACCTCGGCATAGCTTGCGGTGTTGCCGTCGAAGGCGTCCCAGCGCAGTCCGGTGGGCCGCACCTCGGTGGGGCCGATCGGCAGGTCGGACAGCAGGGTGAACCGCGTCGCCGTGACCGCCGCATTGACCACCGGCGGCCGGAAGTAGGTGGCGTCGGCATCGGTGTAGACGCCGTTGCTGTCGGCATCGTTGGCCGGGATCACCGGTTCGTAGATCCAGGTGGCGCTGCCGAAGACGGCGCCGGGCAGGTTCAGCGCCTGGACGGCATAGCGGGCCTGGCGGTCCTTGTTGAACAACCCCCATTTGTCGTCGCCCTGCTTCCAGGGCTCGTCGAAGGCCTCGAAGTAGAAGATCTGCGAGGGGCCCCTGCCGGCACGGCCCTCGGTCACCCAGGCCTGCAGGCGGTCGAGATACATCTTCTGGTTGACCGGATGCGCGCGGAAGAACTGGCGCCCGATATCCACCGCGTTCCAGCCGGTCTCGCCGATGATGATCGGCAGGTAAGACAGGCCCTTGCGGTCAAGGTGGTCCCGCGCCTCCTGGTACTGGCGCCGGGTCTCCACCAGGGCCGCGTCCATCATCGCGACCGCGCGCTGCGAGGCACCGACGTTGCGGAACCGCCACTCCCATCGCGTGGGGTCGAACCAGGTGTCCAGGTTGGCATAGGTGTGCAGCGCGACGTAGTCGATCTCGTCGGTGATCACGGTCGGCGCACTGGCCCAGAACGCATAGTTGTCGTCCGTGGTCACCGGCTGCGTCACCTGGCTGCGAACGCTGCGGATGTAATCCGCCATCAACGCCGGCGCGATGCGGTTGAAGGCCCAGCTGACCATGGTCTCGTTGCCGACGCTGACCGCCAGCACGATCTCCGGAAAGGCCTTGGCCAGCGCCACGCAACGCGCGATTTCGGCCCGGCTGGCGGCATCGCTGCTGCCCAGCACGAAGGCACCCAGCTGGACCTTGATGTTGAGGTTGTTGTCGCGGATGACCTCCAGCGTCTGGAGGGCCACCTTGTCGGAGCTGTCGAACAGCCGGATGGCGCGGAAGCCCGCGGCCAGCAGCAGGTCGAGGTCCTCCTTGATGTTGGCCTTGGGGATGACCTCGGCGGCCAGGCCGGCCTCGTTGGCAGCGGTTCGGAACGGCGAGTAGGCCACGGCCTTGCGCGATGTGAAGTCGGTGCTCAGGGGGCGGACGGTGACGCCGGTGTAGGGCACGCCGCCCCCACCGCCGCAAGAGGCGAGCAACGCGGCCGACAAGGCCAGCAGGAGGCTCAGGACGAGTCGCATCGCGGCGATGCCGGACCGTTGATGTGTCATGACGGGGCTCTCGTGCATGTGCAGGTCAGAAAGTGAAGGTCGCGCCGGCGCCGAACCAGTTGCCGCTCTTCTTCACCCGGGCGTCGATACCGCTGAAGGCCTGGTGACCGGGCATGCTCGTCGGCGCCAGGCCGCGGTGGCCGTAGTTCACCGTGCCGACCACGGCGTTCAGGCGCAGGCCACGGCCGTAGTCGTAGCTCAGACCCAGGGTGTTGAAGGTGGCGCTGTTGGACTGGCCACGCTCCGACGGGTTGGCGGTGGACGCCTTGCCGAGGTGGACCATGCCGGTGTAGGCGTCCAGCTTGTCCATCACACGGTAGCGGGCACCCAGGACCAGATCGAACGACCGGGCCGGGTAGGCCTTGTAGACACCGCCGCCGAGGTCGGTCCTCCAGTCGACGTTGAACGGGTTGTTCCAGATGTCGAAGCCACCGGGGTTGTCGGTCTTGGACTGCAGGAACTGCGCATAGGCGCCGCTCCAACGGTTGGCGCGCACGCCAGCCGACAGCTCCAGCTTGGCGTCGACCCTGTAGCGCCCCATCACCATGGCGATGCTCTGGCCGGAGCCGCCCAGCTTCTGGTCGAACGACTTGTCGTAGAACAGGCTGCTGAAGGGCGCGTGCCCGAAGGCCACGGGTGGCCCGTTGCGGCCTTCCTGGATCATCATGTCCAGGCCCAGGTCGCCGCGCCGGTATTGGAACCACAGTTCCCAGAAGCGGGGCTTGTTGCGCTTCCAGCCACGCTCGCCGAAATCGTAGGTGGCCTCGATCACCAGGTCGCCCTCGGCCACATCCAGCAGGCGCGAGGTATAGCGCACGGCACGGGTCAGCAGGCCATAGCCCGCGCCCGAGGAGGCCCAGGGGTCGCCGACGCCGATGTCGCTGCCGAAAGGAAAGTCCGCCATGCTCCAGGCGCGCGTCTGCATCGCACCCACGCTCAGGCGGCCCCAGTCCTCGTGACTGACGCCGACGCTCTTGTCGTACCAGAAGCCCTTGAAGTCCTCCGTGCCGTCGCGCCAGCGCTGGCTGACCAGCCCGGACAGCTTGAAGCCCCGCGGCAGGTCGAACTTCGCGCCCAGGTACGGCTGGAACAGGTTCACGTGGGTGGTGCCGGCGCCGTAGCCGACGCCCTGCACGATCTCGTCGGACCAGACGAACTCCCGGCCGGCGAACTTCTCGACCTGGCAGGTCGCGAGCTTGCATTCGGTGCTGATGCGCGCGACATCGACCTTGGCGAAGCCCGTCAGGCTGAACGGGCCGAAGTCGATCGCAGCGGCGTTGCCGGCGAAACCCGCCAGCCCGATGGCGGTGACGGTCGCCGCCGCAGCGCGCGCCAACCTGCTCGCGACAATCGGCTGCGCATGACGGGTCTTCCGTTGAGGCTGGCAGTGCATGGCGTCTCGCTCGGCGGTGGGTGAAGGAGGGGCTGCGCCGGTCTGCTGACCGCACCGGCCGCCCGCCAGTGTGAAAGCGCTTTCACAGGATAGCGAGCCGGGCCATCGATCGTCAACGCTTGAGGCGTCCGTGTTTTCCCTCGGCCATGCACGGCACCCGGCTTTTCGACAGCGGAACCGTCGCATTCCGGGTTAACCAGCAGTGACATGAAAGCGCTTTCATAAAGAATTCCACCCACCCGTCCCAAACCTATCGCAGGTGTCCGAATGGCATTCGTCAGGTTCACCGCTTCCTGTGCATCGGCCCTGCTCGCCGCAGCAGCATGCCTGGGCACCAGCTCCACGCTGGCCCAGCCCGTCAAGGCCGGCGCCGGCAGCTATCACCTCGGGCCCAAGGGCGGCGACAAGGGCCTGCCCCCTGCCCCGCTGCGCACCGAGGCGATGCTCAAGCAGGCCGCGCCAACCAGCCAGTGGTATTCGACGCTGATCTTCAACCCCACGCCGCTGCCGATCTTCGTCCAGCCGATGACCGTGCGCACCACGGCGCAGGGCTTCGAGATGGCACTGCCCAGCAAGGAGGTGACCAACACCGAGCGGCGCGACACCGAGGTGGCCTACCTGCACCGCGACCCGCTGCTGCTGTCGCCCACCGGCTTCGAGCCCGGGCCGGCCAGGCTGGCGGGTATCGGCGACTGGTCGATCGATATCGCGTTCGCCCGTGGCGCCGACGACATGCGCGTCACCGTCGCCCACGGCAATCCCTATGCCTACCTCCAGCTGTCCCGCGGCGACCTGCGGCTGCGCCTGCCGGCGCCGGGCGAGCGTTACGACGGCGGGGCCGACCCGCGACTGCTGGCCCTGCGGGTCAAGGGCAAGGCCTATGCCCTCTTCGGGCCGACGGGCGCGCGCTGGGAGGCGGTGTCCGCCACCGAGTGGATCGCCCGCCTGCCGGCCGACAAGCGCTACCTGTCCGCCGCCGTGCTGCCCGACGACAAACCCGAGACACTGGCCCTGCTGGCGCGCCATGCCCATGTCCACCTGACCGGCAGCCGGGTCGACTGGCGCTACGACGTCGCCGGCAGCAAGGTCGAGACCACCTTCACCGCGGCCACGCGCGTGATGGAGGGTGCCGATACCGGCCCGCTGTACGGCCTGTACCCGCACCACTGGCACGACAACGCGTCGGTCGCCGGCAAGCTCGGGCCGGCCTACGACACGGTGCGCGGCGCGATCAAGCTGCATGCGGCGCGCCAGTTTGCGACCGTCCACCCCTATGTCGGCTTCGTGCCGTTCTGGCCCGGCGTCGGTGACTCGCCCCGCAAGGCCGAGCTGGCCGACGTGATGAAGGCGGACGTGCGCAACGCCCGCCGGCTGATGCTGCCCGAGGGCCAGAGCGCCTACTGGCAGGGCAAGGGGCTGCAGCGCATCACCAAGCTGCTCGACGTCGCCGAGCAGCAGGGCGACAAGGAGTCCCGCGAGGCACTGCTGGCGATGCTGAAGAAGCGCATGGAAGAGTGGTTCAGCGGCGAGGACCGCAAACGCTACTTCTTCGTCGACAGCGCGTTGGGCGCGGTCGCCAGCTACCCGGACGACTTCTTCGCCATCGCCGAGATCAACGACCACCACTTCTGGTACGGCTACTGGATCCGCGCGGCCGCCGAGATCGCGCTGCGCGACCCGGCCTGGGCGGCCAAGGAGCGCTGGGGCGCGATGGTCGACCTGCTGATTGCCGACATTGCCACGACAGAGCGCGGCCGCGCGGACTTCCCCTTCCTGCGCAACTTCGATGCCTACGAGGGCCACTCCTGGGCCAACGGTCTGGGTGGTGTGGGCGAGTACGGCATGTTCGGCAACAACCAGGAGTCGTCGTCCGAGGCCATCAACGCCTGGGTCGGCCTGATCCTTTGGGGCGAGGTGACGGGCAACCGTGCACTGCGCGACCTGGGTGCGTACCTCTATGCCACCGAGGCGCAGGCGATCAACCACTACTGGTTCGACGTGCATGGCCTGGTGCTGGCCAAGGAGTACAAGAACGTCGACGTGGCGCAGCTCTTCGGCGGCAAGTACATCCACAACACCTGGTGGACCGACGACCCGCGGCAGGCCACCGGCATCAACCTGCTGCCGGTGACCACCGCGTCGACCTACATGGCCGGCCATCCGGGCTACATCCGCCGCAATCTCGACGGCCTGAAGGACGAGCAGGTGATCTGGGCCGGCCGCGGCAAGAAGGTCGACCCGCCGGACATCTGGCAGGACGTCTTTGCCAAGTACCTGGCCCTGGCCGACCCCGCGCAGGCGCTGGCCCAATGGAACCGCTGGGGAGCGGTCGAACTGGGCGAGACGCGTGCGCATACGCTGCACTGGCTGCTCAGCCTCAACGAGATGGGTACGCCGGACATCGGCGTCCGCGCCGACACGCCGTTCTACGCCGTGATGAAGCGGCCGGATGGCCGGCGCACCTACATGGCCTACAACGCCGGCAAGGCCGCCATCACGGTCCGGTTCAGCGACGGCAAGGTGCTGGCGGTCGAGCCGGGCGCGCTGGGCCGCACCAACTGAGGCCCGGGCGGCCTCCGATCTAGGGAAAGCCTCAGGTCAGGGCCTCTTGCCTTGCCGGGGCATTCAACACTAAGCTTGTGAAAGCGCTTTCACGTCTTTCACGCCACCGAACTCCACGGAGACCCCGTCTCATGTCGAACCGAGCCCCCCTCTCCCTGCTGGCCGCCT
>JBJXHB010000436.1:0-10025 GCA_046160725.1 Aquabacterium sp. | reverse complement strand
GTCATGCGTCCGACGCTGGTCAGCATCAGCTGCACCCAGGCCTCCTCGGCCTCGGCCGTGACCTCGATCTCGCGGGCGCCTTGGTCGCGCGCATGGCGCACCATGATGGCGATGGTGCGCGCCGCCTCCGTCAGGTTGTGCGGCACGTTGGAGATGAGGTTCGCGCCCTGGGTCGGCTGCACGAAGAAGGCGTTGGGGAAGCCGTGCACATGGATGCCGTGCAGGCTGCGCATGCCCTCGGCCCAGTGCTGCGACAGCCTCAGCCCGCCACGGCCGGCCAGGTCGAAGCCGGCACGCCGCTCGAACGCGGTGCCGACCTCGAAGCCGCTGGCGTAGATGATGCAGTCCACCGCGTGGTGCTGGCCGGCGACCACGAAGCCGTCCTCGGTGATGCGCTCCACGCCACGGCCGTCGGTGTCGACCAGGCGCACGTTGGGCTCATTGAAGGCTTGCAGGTAGGCGTCGTGGAAGCAGGGCCGCTTGCACAGCTGCCGGTACCAGGCCTTGAGCCGATCGGCCGTGGCGCGGTCGCGCACCACGACCTCGGCGCGGGCGCGGATCTCCTCCATCTTTTGGTAGTCCGCGTCCTCGTAGGCGGCCAGCATGTTGGGCACGGTGCGCTGCTCGCGCGGCAGCTGGGCGATGGCGCGGCGGATGCGGTGCGCCAGGTCGGTCCAGCCGTCCTGCACCAGGTCGATCTCGGCCGTGCCGCCGGCCTGGTTGGCGGTGAAGTTCTCCAGCCAGCGCAGCTGCCAGCCCGGCGTGGCGATGCTGGCGAACCACTCGGGGTCGATGGGCGCGTTGTTGCGCACGTCCACCGACGACGGCGTGCGCTGCACCACCAGCAGCTCGCGGCAGGCGCGCGCCAGGTGCGGCACGGCCTGCACCGCCGTGGCGCCGGTGCCGATGATGGCCACGCGCTTGTCGGCCAGGCCCGTCATCGGCGCGCCCAGCGGGTCGCCACCGGTGTAGGCATAGTCCCAGCGGCTGGTGTGGAAGGCATGGCCGCGGAACTGCTCGATGCCCGGTATGCCCGGCAGCTTGGGCACATGCAGCGGCCCGGTGCCCAGGCCGACGTACTGGGCACTGAAGTCGTCGCCGCGGCTGGTCTGGATGCGCCAGTGGCGCGCCGTCTCGTCCCAGGACAGCGCCGTGACCTCGGTGTGGAACAGCGCGCCGTCGTACAGGCCATATTGCTCGCCGATGCGGCGGCAGTGGGCCTGGATCTCCGGGCCGTGGGCGTACTTCTCGGTCGGCCGGTAGCCGGTCTCCTCCAGCAGCGGCATGTAGATCAGCGACGCGGTGTCGCACTGCGCGCCGGGGTAGCGGTTCCAGTACCAGGTGCCGCCGAAGTCGCCTCCCTTCTCGATGATGCAGACGTCGCCGATGCCGGCTTCCTTCAGGCGGGCGCCGGTGGCCAGGCCGGCAAAGCCGCCGCCGACGAAGGCAAAGCTGACATGGCCGGTCCTGGGCGGCCGCGGCTGCACCGGCAGGTAGGGGTCGTGCAGGTAATGCGCCAGCGTCCCGGCCACGCGCAGGTACTGGCCGTTGCCGTCGGCGCGCAGGCGCTTGTCGCGCTCCTGCAGGTATTTCTGGCGCAGGGCGGCCTTGTCGATGGTGGTGGTCATGGTGGTATCGGTCGGGTGTCGGGGTGCGCCGGTTCGCGGTGGCGCCGGTGTTGGCGGGCGTGCCAGCGGGCAGCGCCGCCGACGCTATCAGAGGCGGCCCTTGGCCAGGTCCAGGTGGCCGCGGGCGACGTTGATGCGCAGCGTGTCGGTCTCGCCCTCGGCCAGGCGCCAGGCGCGCACGCGGCGCAGGGCCTGCGCCAGCGGATGGTCGTCGACCAGCGCCTCGCCGCCGACCAGCTGCACCGCCATGTCCACGCCCTGGTGCACCGCCTCGGTGGCCAGCACCTTGGCGGCGATGCTCTCGTTGACGACGTCCTCGCCGGCGTCGGCCAGCCGCGCGGCGCGGTAGACGGCAGCGCGCACGCCAAAGGCCTGGATGCGCAGCTCGCCGTAGCGCAGGCGCATGCGCTCGCTGTCGGCCCGCGCGCCGCCGCGCCTCTCGCGCTGCAGCTCGCGCGCCAGGTCGTCCACGACCCAGGCCAGCGTGCCGGCGGCCTCGGCGGCGATGGCGCGGCGCATGCGGCTGATGGTGGCCAGCGCGCGGCTGCGGCCATCCCCCGGCGCGCCCACCACATGCGACAGCGGCACGGCCACGGCGTCGAATGCAAAGGCCGCGTGGTGGCTGCCGTCCAGCGAGCTGAAGCGCCGCTGCAGGGTCACCCCCGGTGTGGCGGTGTCGATCACCACCATCGCCGGGCCGCGGCCCTCGATGTCGACCAGGGCGGTCATGAAGTCGGCGTCGGCGCCGCCGGTGACATAGCTCTTGCGGCCGGTCACGAGCAGGCGATCGCCGTCGACCCGGGCCCAGGTCGGCCGTGGCGCGTCGGCCGGCTCGGTGAAGGCGAAGCCGCCGCGCTTGTCGCCGGCCAGCAGCGGCAGCAGATGGCTGCTGCGCAGCGGCTCGCCGACACCGGCCAGCACGCCCGCCGGCGCACCGAAGAGCCCCGGCAACTGCGCCACGCAGTGCCGGGCCAGGGTCTCGCGCACCACCAGCAGCAGCAACTCGGCGCTGTCGTCGGCCTGGGTCAGGCCGTACAGGCCGGCCGCCTGCGACGCGGCGCGCACCCGGGCGGCGCGCTCGGCCGTGCCCAGCGCCGTGTCGTCGCGCAGGGGTGCCAGCACGTGCCGGGCCAGGTCGGCCACGGCGTCGCGCCGGGCCTGCAGGTCGGGTGGCAGGAAGTCGGGCATGTCACCGGCGCCGCGGCGGCTGTCAGCGGCCGGTGAAGCGCGCCGGCCGCTTCTCGACGAAGTGGGCCACGCCCTCCTTGAAGTCGTCGGTCTTGAAGCTGGCCGCCATCTCGCGGTCGCCGATGTTGGTGGCCTCGCGCAGCGACTGCAGGCCCACGGCCCAGACCTGACGCTTGATGACCGCCATCGACCGTGGCGAGACGTTGTCGGCCAGGTCGCGCGCATAGGCCCGCACCGCCGGCATCAGATCGTCGGGCGGCAGCACGCGGTCGACCATGCCCAGGCGCAGGGCCTCGTCGGCGTCGAACTTGCGCGCCGACATCAGCAGGTCCAGCGCCGCGGACAGCCCGACCAGCCGCGGCAGCGTCCAGCTGATGCCATGCTCGGCGATCAGCCCGCGGCGCGCAAACGCGGTGGTGAACTTGGCGCCCGCGGCCGCAAAGCGTTGGTCGCAGTACAGCGCATAGACCAGCCCCAGGCCGGCACAGGCGCCGTTGATGGCCGCGATCACCGGCTTGGGCACGGCCGGAAAGTAGCCATGCGGCGTCTGGTGGTCCGGGCTGGCGTCCGGGTCGAACGGCGGCACCGCGACGGTCGGCCGTGCGGCCTGCCGGTCCGCGTCGGAAGCCTGGCTGCTGTTGCGGGCCAGGCTGTCCATGTCGGCGCCGGCGCAGAAGCCACGCCCGGCGCCCGTCAGCACGATCACCCGCACGGCCGGGTCGTCGGCGGCGCGGCGCATCGCTGCGCGCAGGCCGGCGCCGAGCGCTGCGGTGTAGGCGTTGAGGCGGTCCGGGCGGTTCAACGTCACCGTGGCGATGCGGTCGGCGACGTCATACAGGACTTCGGTGTCGGACATGGGCGGGCTCGGGTGGGCTGGGATCGTGCACATCGTAGGTGCAGGCCCCCTGCGGACATGTCCCGCAGATGCCAGCCCGGCGGGCATGTCCCGCAGATGCCAGCCAGACGGGCCGGTCAGGCCGGCTTGCGCGCCAGCATGAACATGGCCGATCCGGACGCAGACAGCAGCGCCAGCAGCACAAAGCCGCTTTGGTAGCTGCCGGTAGCGTCGGCCAGGGCGCCGGCGACCATCGGGCCGGCCACCTGGCCGACGGCGATGATCGCCGCCGAGAAGCCCATGATGGTGCCGATGGCCTTGAGCCCGAAGTAGTCGGCCCGGATGGCCTGCATGAAGGGCCCGCGCAGGCCCCAGGCGACGCCGTGCAGCAGGCCGAAGGCCACCAGCAGCGCCGGATGGCTGGCAAAGGTCAGGGCCAGCAGCCCGGCGCCATGTGCCAGCATGCAGGCCGCCGCGGCCTTGCGCTTGTTCCAGCGGTCGCCGGTGGCCGCGCCCAGCAGGATGCCGCCGCCCTGCGCCACCGTCATCAGCGTGATGATGAACGAGGCCTGCTGCAGCGTGTAGCCCAGGCCCTGGGTCAGGTGCGATATGGCATGCACGTTGACGGCGGTGACCACCAGCAGGGCCAGGCCGTGGGCCACGCCCAGCAGCCAGAAGGCCCGGGTGCGCACCGCCTCCATGGCGCTGAAATCACGCCCCTGCGCGGCCGACGCGGCCGCGGACGCGGCGGCCTGCTCCTGCGGCTCGCCGTCGATGAACTGGCCCACCTCGCCCGGATGGCGCCGCAGCACCTGGGCCAGCGGCAGGCCGACCAGCAGCACCACCACCGCCGAGCCGAGTGCCGTGTGGCGCCAGCCGCCGCTCTGCATGGCCCATCCGATCACCGGCAGCGCCAGGCCGCCGGCGGCCAGGCCCAGCGACATCAGAGCCAGCGCCCGCGTGCGCTGGCGGCGGAAGAAGTGCACCAGGCATACCGACAGCGGAAAGTAGCCGCACATGCTGGCGCCCAGTGCGATCAGCAGCATGGCGCCGTAAAAGCCGGGCAGGCTGCCGATCTGCGAAAACAGCGCCAGCCCTGCCGCGAACAGCACCACGCCGACCTGCACCACGAGCCGCGGGCCGACGCGGTCGATCATCCAGCCGAGCAAGGGCCCTATCAGCGCACCCTCCAGTGCCTGGATGGCCGCGCCGGCGGACAGGGCGGTCTTGCTCCAGCCCAGCTCCTGCGACAACACCGCCACGTAGGCGCCGAAGGCCTGCATCAGCAGGGTGGCGTTCAGCATCTGCAACCCGAAACTGGCGGCGGTGATGCGCCAGCCGTAGTAACGGGGAAGCCAGGACATGCGGGCATGGTATCGGGCATGCCGGGCGGGCCGAACAACTGAAACAACACCCCAGGATTTAACGCACGCCTGAATCACGGGATGCCGACAATCCGCCCCATGCCGCCCGGTGGCGGGCGGGCGCGAAAGCACGACACCATGGCCACTGATGCCCTGAAGTCCGCCCCCTGGAAGGCGGCGGCCAGCAAGTTCAAGGTGCCCGACATCGACCTGGGCAAGGCGCTGGTGGCGCTGGAGAAACTGGCCGATGACGACTTCGAAGCCCGCCTCAAGACCGTGGATGCGGTACTCAAGGCGGCGCAGACCCTGCTCAAGGGCAAGGAGGCCGGTGCCCATGCGGGCCTCAAGAAGCAACTGGAGGCCATCGTCGACGCCGCCCAGGGCGAGAAGACCGATCTGCCGCGCCGCAAGGCCACGGCGGCGGCCGAGGCGGCGGCCAAGGCCAAGGCCGACAAGGACAAGGCGCGCGACGCGCAGGCGCAGGCCGAGAAGGACGAGGAGGAAGGCACACTGGAGGAGCGGCTGAAGTCCAGCCTGAAGAACCTGCGCACTGCCAAGGCACCGTACAACCTGATCGTCAACGAGCTCAAGCCGATCGACTTCGTCTGGGTGTCGCGCGCCACCATCGGCGGCGGCGTGCGGGCCAAGATCACCGCGCTGACCGCCAGCAAGAAGTACAGCAAGCTGGGCACGGTGACGCGCGTGGACAACATCCTCACCATCGACCTGCCCGGCGCCGGCGGCGGCATGGCCACGCGCATCCAGAAGGCGCTGGTCAAGCATGCCGGCGTGCGCTTCAAGATCATCCTCGGCGGCGAGGTGGCCGACGACCAGGACGAGGGTCCGGCCGGCGCGAAGCCGGGCGCCGGCAAGCCGCCGCCGGCCCCGCCCAAGCCCAAGGTCGACCTGGTCAAGACGCCGGCCCTGTGGACCGGCACGCGCCAGCTCATCCAGCAGCGGGTGGGCCTGCTCAAGAAGGCGGTGCGCGCCCACTACAAGGGCCATGGCGAGGCGCTGCTGGCCGAGATCGACAAGAACATCGACAAGCTCGACGACGTGACCGACAAGCTGGACGACCGGCTGAGCGCGGCGCTGGCCAGTGCGGCCAAGGCGCCGCCCGACAAGCGCGCCGCCGAGCTGGCCAAGGCCCGCGCCATCGTCGGCGAGTACGTCAAGTACATCAAGGACTCACCGATGGTCGACCACATCGACCGCAACCCCTTCGGCGTGGCCACGCAGCTGGAGACGCTGATCACCAACAGCCTCAACCAGGTGGCCAAGGCCATCGCCTGACTCGGGAGCACGCGACATGGGCAAGGAACATGACCAGTGGATGGGCGGCCTGGGGCTGGACGTCGACGCCATCAAGGTGGCCGAGGGTGGCACCAGCGTCAGCGTCAAGAAGGTCGAGGGCGGCGACGCGCTGAACGTCAAGAAGGAGATCAAGAAGGACCTGGCCAAGAAGACCTTCCTGGTCGGGCCGGTGCCTTGCTATGTCAAGGCCACGGTCAAGGCGGCGATCGAGGGCGAGGTGGCCCTGACGCAGAACCAGAAGCGCGAGGGCAAGGCCAGCTTCAAGGTCAACGGCTCGGTGGCCGGCGTGCTGGAGCTGGGCGTGGGCGCTGCCGTGGACGGCCTGACCGCCGGGCCGTTCGGCTCGGCCGAGCTGAGCGCCAACCTGGGACTGCAGGTGAACTACACGCGGGCCAAGGGCTTCTACGTGGACCCGCTGCAGGTGGTCATCAAGGGCACCGGCAAGGTCGGCATCAAGATCGAGGTCGACGACACCGACCCCAAGATCAGCATCTCCGCGGAGTCCAAGCTGGCCGACTGGGAGCTGTACGTCATCGAGCTGGCCGACTGGAAGGACAACTGGTTCAACCACATCACCTGGCGCGAGGGCAAGGACCTGTTGCGCCTGATCGCCATGCTGCAGACGCCCGGCCCGGCGATCAGCGCGGCAGTGGAGAAGTACGCCCCCAAGGCGGTGAAGGAGGCCGCGGTGGACGCGGCCAAATGGGCGGCCGAGAGCGACAAGGCCAAGGCCATCGCCGACATCGTCGGCGGCGGGCTGGAGCAGTTCAAGAAGACCACCGGCGTGGACGCCGGCGGCAAGATCGAGGAGGTGGTGGCCTACCTGGTGCGCGACAGCAAGGACGACGAGACCAGCGCCCAGACCACCGCGCGCATCGAGAAGAACATGGAGATGCTCAACGCCACCGGCGAGCAGTTCGCCAAGGTGATGACGACGCTCCAAATGTGGCCGGACCAGGCGCTGGGGCGGCACCGCAGCGCGGCGGAGTGGAATGCCGTGCAGGCGGCCCTGGAGACCGACCGCGACCGGATGCTGCGCGGCGAGGCGCCCACCGGCGGCTGGGTGGACATGGCGCAGGCCTTGGCCAAGACCGCGGCCGAGCGCAAGCATGCCGCCGAGCAGAAGGCCAAGGCCGCGAAGAAGGCGGCCGAGGACGAAGAGGCGGCGAAGCTGGCCGAGCGCGTCAAGCAGGCCATGTCCAACATGGAGGCCGTGCGCCTGAAGGCCATGAGCCCCGGCAACGGGCTGAACAACAAAACCACCAAGGACACCAGCCTGGTCAAGGGGCGCAAGTTCTGGGAGCAGGGCATGACCAAGTTCTGGACCCCGTCGGAGCTGGAGCGCAACAAGATCGGCGCCCTGCAGGGCCAGGCCAAGATCGACAAGGCCAACCAGCTGGCGGCGCAGTACGCCAAGGCGCGCGAGGTGTTCCTGGCCGGGCTGGCGATGACCTGAGCGCTTGCCTGGCCCCTGCGGGGCCGGGCGGCACCTATTCGATCAACCGTACGGCCTGCAACAGCACCGACTGGGGAAAGGCCAGGCCCAGGCCTCTGGCGGTCTTCAGGTTGAGCACCAGGTCGTACAAGGTGGGCTGCTGGGTCGGGAGATCGCCGGGCTGGGCACCCTTCAGGATCTTGTCCACGAAGCCTGCCGACCGGCGAAAGTTGTCAGGGATGTTGGGTCCATAGGACATCAGCCCACCGATGCCGGCGAACTCCGCCACCGCGTAGATGGCCGGCAGCCGGGTTCGCTGAACAGCGTCGACGATGGCCTGGCGCTGGCTGACCACCAGCGGCCCCGAGACGGGAAGGAAGGCCTGGACACCGGCGGCGGCGGCGCGCAGCAGGGCCGGCTCGACATCGGCGGCCTCCGTCAGCGCGATCAGCGACGTGCGCATGCCCAGCACCTTGCCCGCTTCCTCAACGGTCTTCGCCTGTGCCGTGCTGGCCAGGTCCTTCGGCTCGAACGGGATGCCCACATGCATCACCTTCGGAAAGGCCTCCTTGAGAAGCTGCAGGCGCTTCGGCCCGAGTTCGCGCAACTGGTTGGTCATGCCGGTCAAGTTGGTGCCGGGTCGCTGCAGGCTCTCGACCAGACCGCTGCCCACCGGGTCCGCCGCGATGGCAAAGACGATGGGGATGGTCGATGTCCGCTGTTTGAGCAGGCGTGCGCTGGCGTCCCCCGGGGCGAACAGCACATCGGGCCGGGATGCCACCAAGGCGTCGGCCAGGCCGGCCGCGTCGGGCAGGTTGTCGTTGGCATGTCGGGCATCGATGACGTAGTCGCGCCCTTCGACCCAGTTCAGCTCGCCCATCCCCTTGCGAAACGCGGCCAGGAACAACAGGGTCACGGGTGCTGTGGCATTGCCCAGCCCAAGCCATCCCACACGCCGCGGCCGCACGGCCTCCTGCGCGCGGGCCGTGAGCGGTGCCGCGCATGGCGCGAGAAGCGTGAGAAGTGAGCGACGACGGTTCATCGGTATCCCTGGAGAGGTCAAGCCACATGCACCGGGTCGACGCCTGCGGCCGCGGCCCCAGTGTGACAACCGGATGGCCGCCGTCTAGGCCGGGCCCATGGTCAAGGGCGCGCCATTGACCAGGCCGCAGTGTCCGCCAAGACCGTCCGCGTCGTGCCACGGCAGCGCGTTCTGCGGGTATCCGGTGGCTTTCAGGCGGAGACTTGCGTGGACCGCGGGGATGCCGAGTCGACGGTGCGACCGGCCTGGACGTTCGGTCGCTCGCCATGTGCAGCGACCTCGGTGTGGACAATGCCGCCATGCTCCAGCACCACACCCTCCCCGTCACACCCTTCCAGCAGAACTGCTCGCTCGTCTGGTGCGACCGCACGCTGCAGGCCGCGCTGGTGGACCCGGGTGGCGAGGTGCCACGGCTGCTGGCTGCGGTGCGCGCGCGCGGGCTGGTGCTGACGGCGCTGTGGCAGACGCATGCGCACATCGACCATGCCGGGGCCACCGGGCAGCTGGCGCGCGAGCAGGGCCTGCCCATCATCGGGCCGCATCCGGGTGACCAGTTCTGGATCGACGGGCTGGCGCAGCAGTCCCAGATGTTCGGCTTCCCGGCGGCCGAGCCGTTCACGCCCACGCGCTGGCTGGCCGACGGCGACACCGTGGCGCTCGGCGACGAGGTGGTGACGGTGCGGCACTGCCCGGGCCACACGCCGGGGCATGTGGTGTTCCACAGCGCATCGGCGAACGTCGCCTTCGTCGGCGACGTCTTGTTCGCCGGCTCGATCGGCCGCACCGATTTTCCGGGCGGCGACCATGCGCAGCTCGTCGATTCCATCACGGGCCGGCTCTGGCCGCTGGGCGATGCGACGGTCTTCGTGCCCGGCCACGGGCCGCGCAGCAGCTTTGGCGCCGAGCGGCGGCACAACCCTTTCGTCGGCGATGCGGTGCTGGCGCGCGGCGGGCCGCGTGCGGGCAACGCGCAAGGGCCTGGCTGACCACGCGGCCGCGGCCGGCCCGCAGCGGGCCCGGTCAGCCGTCGATGGGCGCCGCGCCGTCCAGCAGCTGGCGCAGCTGCGCCAGCCGATAGGGTTTGGGCAGGGTGCCGGCCGTCGGCAGCCCGAGCTGCCGCGCCAGGGCCAGCGCCTCGTCAAGATCGACGCTGGCCGCGCCGCTGCAGATCAACACCCGGGCCCGGCAGCCGGCGGCGGCCACACGGTGCAACACCTGC
>JBJXHB010000435.1:0-4676 GCA_046160725.1 Aquabacterium sp. | reverse complement strand
CCCGCTGCGGCGGCCTCGGCCAACCGGCCGGCGGCACCAGCGCCGCGCGAGGCGGTCCAGCTGCGGGCCCGGCCGCTGAGCCCGAGTGAGCGCTGCGAAGGTCGTGTGCTGATGGCGCTGTCCAGCTGCATCGAGCAGCAGTGCCGCAGTGCGCCGGAGCTGGCCCAGCATCCGGAGTGCGCCCGGGTCGGCCGTTGACCTTGCCGGGGCGCGGCCGGCCGTCAGGGCCGGCCGTGGCGGCGGGCCCGGCCGCTCCTCACGCCGCCGATGCGCGCAGGAAGCGTTCCAGCTCGGCGCGCCGCGGAGCGCCGGCCACGCCGGGCCCGCGCCGGCACTTGAGCGCCGCCGCGGCACAGGCATAGGCCACCGCATCGGCGTCGCGCTGTCCCTCGGCCAGGGCCAGGGTCAGCGCGCCATGGAACACATCGCCCGCGCCGGTGGTGTCCTGCACCTCCACCCTCGGCGCCGGGCAGTCGAACCATTGCCCGTCGCGCGTCCAGCATGCGCCGGCCGCGCCGCGCGTCACCAGCGCCACCGCACAGCCCGATGCACGGGCCTGCAGCAGCGCCGCGCGCTCGTCCAGGCCCGGCGCAAAGGCCGCCAGGCCCGGCTGCGAGAACGCGGCCCAGCCGGCCAGCGGCACCAGCCGTTGCAGGTCAGCCGCCGGCGCCAGGTCGGCGTCCAGCACCGCCGGCAGATCATGCTTGCGGGCCCAGCGCAGTGCGGCAGCCGCGCCATCGGCCCAGCGCGGGTCGGCCAGCACGGCATCGGCACCGGCCAGCTGGCGCGGGTCCAGGGCATGCGCCCGTGCCAGGGCATCGCCGCGGTGGTTGAAGATGTAGCGCTCGCCGCGCGCGTCCACCACCACCGCCGACACCGAGGTGTGCGTGCCCGCAACCGTCTCGACGCCCTGCACCTGCACGCCCTCGGCGGCCAGCTGGGCGCGCAGGGACTGGGCCGGCGCGTCGTCGCCGACACGGCTGAGCAGCCGCACCGTGGCGCCCAGCCGGGACAGCGCCAGCGCCGCATTGAAGGCCATGCCGCCGCCGCTGCAGTGGTAGGACGTGGCCGGCGTCTTGACCGGCTGGGCCGGCAGCGCGGCGACCCGGAACCCATGGTCCAGCGCGGCATGACCGACGCAGGCGATGCGTCGCGGGCGCTGCGGCCTCATCGACGCGATGCCAGCTGCCGGCCCAACGCGTGCATGAAGGCGTCGAAATCCAGCGGCTTGGTCCAGTAGGCGGCAAAGCCGCTGGCCAGCGCGCGCTCGACGTCCTCCGGCACGGCATTGGCCGACAGCGCCATGCAGCAGATGCCGGCCGTGGCCGGGTCGGCACGCAGGCGGCGCAGCACCTCGTCGCCGCCGATGTCGGGCAGTTGCATGTCCAGCAGCACCAGGTCCGGCTGCCAGTCGCGGGCTCGGGCGATGCCATCCAGGCCGGACTCGGCGGACTCGAAGGCGATGTCTGTACGCCGCGCCAGCAGCTCGCGCACGATCAGAACGTTGACCGCGTTGTCCTCGATGTACAGGACCCGATGGGACGGTGCGGCCTGGGCCGCCTTGATGGCCGGGGCTCCGGTGTCCGCCGCCACGGCGCCGGGTGTTGCGGCCAATGGTGTGTCGACCGGCGCCGCCGGCTCATCGGTGGTCGGCAGGCGCAGCTCGAACCGGCTACCCTGTCCGGCCTCCGAGGATACGGCCACCGACCCGCCCATGCGCTCAACGGTGGCCTTGACGATGGCCAGGCCGATGCCGGTGCCCTCGATGCCGGAATGCTCGGCACCCAGCCGGTTGAAGGGCTCGAACAGCCCGGCCTGCTGCTGGCGGGTCATGCCGCGGCCGGTGTCGGACACGCACAGCGCCACCATGGCGCCACGAGCCACAGCCTCGACCCGGACCGTGCCGCCGTGCTGGTTGTATTTGATGGCGTTGGACAGCAGGTTCAGCAGCGCCTGTTTCAGCCGGCGCGGGTCGGCGCGCACGCACAGGCCGAGCTCGCCCGTGGTCACCGCGATCCCCTTGCGGGCTGCGTCATCGGCCACCAGGGGCAGGGCGCTGGCGACCAGCGGCTGCAGGGCGACAGGCACGGTCTCCAGCAGCAGGTCGCCGGACTCCAGGCTGGACAGGTTCAGCACGTCGTTGATCAGGCTCAGCAGGTGCTGGCCGGCCTGCTGCACATGGCCCAGGCGCTCGCGGCGGCGGTCGACATCGCCGCTGGCGGCGTCGTCCAGCATCAGCTGCGTGAAACCCAGGACGGCGTTCAGCGGCGTGCGCAATTCGTGGCTCATGCGGGCCAGGAAGCGCGACTTGGCCTGGCTCTCGCGCAGGGCCAGCAGCCGGTCCTGTCGCGCCGCCTCCGCATTGCGGATGTCGGTGATGTCCCAGTTGATGCCGATGCGCCGCGTGATGCGCCCGGTGGCGTCGTGCAGGGCCGACGCGCGTGACGCTAGCCAGCGCCAGCGCCCGTCCGGCAGCCGGATGCGGAACTCGGCATGGCTGGACCGGCGCTCGGCCTCGGCCTGCCGATACTCCAGCTCCAGGGCCTCGCGGTCGGCCGGATGCACCAGCGCCACGCGTGCATCGGCACCGGGTGGGGTGGCCGCCGGCTCCAGGCCTCGCAACAACCACATCTGCTCGTTCCACCAGGTCTCGCCCGTGGTCTCGTCCAGATCCCAGGTGCCGATGCCGGCGCCGCGTGCCACCAGGGCCGCGCGCTCATCGGCCCGGCGCAGCTGCTCCTGCACCTCGTGCTGCCCGGTGACATCCATCATGATGCCGTGCAGCTGCAGGCTGCCGTTGCGGGTCTGGGCGGTCGTGCGCGAGGCCAGGCGGCGCAGTGGCGCACCATCGGCCGGCATGACGCGCAGGTCCAGGTCGGTCATGCCCCGGCCCCGGCTCATCAGCAGGCGCATGCCGTCGCGCGCCGCCTCCCGGTCGTCGGGGTGGACGAAGCGGTCGAAATAGCCCCTGAAGTCCGGCACCGCCGCTGTCGCCGGCAGGCCGTGCAGCTGCAGCATGCGGTCGTTCCAGTGCGCATCGTCGTTGCCCGGCGACCAGGTCCAGATGGCCAGGCCCGCGGCATCGGCAGCCAGTTCGAGGTGGCGTCCGATCTCCAGCTCGTGCTCGGCATGCTCCATGCGCTCGCTGACGTCCATCACCACGCCGGCGACGGTCCTGGGCCTGCCCGCCAGGTCGCGCAGCAGTACGCGCCGCACCAGCAGGCGGCGCCAGCGGCCGTCCGGGTGCCGCATGCGCAGGATGCGGTCGCCCACCGGCTGGCCTGCCAGCAGCCGCTGACGCTCGGCCGTCAACTCGGCGGCGTCGTCGGGATGCAGCGCCTCCAGGACCTCGGCCATCGTGATCCCGGCGGCTTGGAAGGGTCGGCCCAGCATGGCCCAGACCTGGGCATTGGCGACCAGTGCTGGCGCGCCGATGTTCTCGCGCCACAGGCCGATGCCGGCCAGCGACGCCGCCAGCTGCAACTGCGCCGCCGACGGGTCGAAAGCGTCGGGTGGCAACGGTGTGCTGGCGTCGGACATGAGGATGGTCAGTCTATAGCCAGGGTCTTGCGCACAGGGCCTGCCTGCGCCGCAACTGTGCAGAATGCCGATGCGGCGCCTGGCCCGCGGAAAACGGGACATCCATGATCAGCACCGCCATCGCCGGCAGCCTGCCCAAGCCCGACTGGCTGGCCGAGACCCACAAGCTCTGGCCGCGCTGGCGCCACGAGGGGCCGGTGCTGCAGCAGGCCAAGATGGACGCCACGCTGCTGTGGATCAAGATGCAGGAGGACGCCGGCCTGGCGGTGATCGGCGACGGCGAGCAGGCGCGCCAGCACTTCGTGCACGGCTTCGTCGAGCGGGTATCGGGCATCGACTTCGAGCACAAGGTCGAAATGGGCATCCGGCGCGACCGCTACAAGGCCATGGTGCCGCAGGTGGTGGGACCGTTGTCGCTGCAGGGACGGGTGCACCAGGACGAGGCCCGGCTGCTGCGCGCCCACACCACGCGCCGCACCAAATTCACGCTGCCCGGTCCGATGACCATCGTCGACACCGTGGCCGACCGCCACTACGGCGACCGGCTGCGGCTGGCCGAGGCCTTTGCCGACCTGCTGAACCAGGAGGCGCGCGGCCTGCAGGACGACGGCATCGACATCATCCAGTTCGACGAGCCGGCCTTCAACGTCTACATGGAGGACGCCGCCGACTGGGGCGTGCGCGTGCTGGAGCGGGCCTGTGCCGGGCTGACCTGCACGACCGCGGTCCACATCTGCTACGGCTACGGCATCGAGGCCAACGTGGCCTGGAAGCGGACCCTGGGCGAGCAGTGGCGGCAGTATGAGCAGGTGTTCCCGGCGCTGGCCGCCAGCCGCATCGACCAGGTGTCGCTGGAGTGCATCCACTCGAAGGTGCCGCTGGAACTGATGCGCCTGCTGGGCGACAAGCAGGTGATGGTGGGCGTGATCGACGTGGCCAGCGACACGGTGGAGACACCCGAGGAGGTGGCCGACACGATTGGCCGGGCGCTGCAGTTCGTGAGCCGGGAGCGCCTGATCGCCTGCACCAATTGCGGCATGGCACCGATGAACCGTGCGGTGGCCCAGGCCAAGCTCGAGGCCCTGGTTCGCGGTGCCGCGCTGGCCGACGCACGGGCCGGCGCTGCATGAACCTGG
>JBJXHB010000434.1:0-58989 GCA_046160725.1 Aquabacterium sp. | reverse complement strand
ACATGCGCCCCGAGCGGCACAACGCGGTCAAGGTGCTGATGTTCCTCGACGTCGGCGGCTCGATGGACGACCACATCAAGCTCGCCCAGGAGCTGTTCAGCGCCTCGAAGACCGAGTTCAAGCACCTCGAGCACTACTAGTTCCACAACTGCCTGTACGACCACGACTGGCGCGACAACCGCCGCCGCCACGCCGAGCGCACGCGCACGGCGGACCTGATGCACAAGTACGGGCACGACTACAAGCTCATCTTCGTCGGGGATGCGACCATGAGCCCGTACGAGATCCTGCAGCCGGGCGGCAGCGTGGAATACAACAACGAGGAGCCGGGTGCCGAGTGGCTGCAGCGGCTGACCCATGCCTTCCCGAAGTTCGCCTGGATCAACCCGGAGCCGATCGGCGTGTGGCAGTACCGCCAGAGCATCGCCGTGGTCCAGCAGCTGATGAACCAGCGCATGTTCCCGCTGAGCCTGACCGGCCTGGAGTCGGCGATGCGCACCTTGACGAAGTGAACGTGCATGCGGCCACCCGCCATGGGTGGCGCTGCACAGGGGCGGTCGCGTCGCTGGCAGCGGCCCTGCTGCTGGGCGGCTGCGCTGGCGGGTTGTCTGGCGGGCTGGCCCGCCTGAAGCTCGGGCCCGGCCCCGAAGTCGCCGGCACAGGCGCCGGCAGCGCTGCCGAGCCAGCCCCGGCCTTCATGCTGGACATACAGGCGCCCGAGCCCCTGCGTCAACTGCTGGCTCAGCATCTGGACCTGGCGCGGCTGGCGGCGCTGCCCGAGGCGGCGTCATTGGACGGCGCCGAGCGAGCCCGCCTGGTTGCGGCGGCCGGCGAGCAGGCGCGTGGCCTGCTGCAGACCGAGGGCTACTTCGACGCGGTGGTCGAGGTGCCGTTCACGCCGCGCGACGCACGGCGCATCGTGATGACCGTGCAGCCAGGCCCGCGGACCGCGGTCGCTTCTGTCCGCATCGTGCACCAGGGCGATTTGGAACAGCGGCGCCAGCAGGGCGACGCCGACGCCCTGGCCACCGTCGCAGCCGCTGCCGCCACCCCTTTGCAGCCAGGGCAGCCGATGCGCAATGCGGACTGGTCCGCGCTGAAGCAGCATGTGCTGGCGCGGCTGCGCGAGCACGGCTATGCGGCAGCCACGCTGGCCGGCAGCAACGCGCAGGTCGACACCGCGTCACAGCGTGCGCAGCTGTATGTGGTCACCGACAGCGGACCGCTGTTCCGCGCCGGACCGCTGCAGATCGAGGGCCTGCAGCGCCATGCCGACGCGGTCATTCGAGCGCTGGCCCAGATCGACACCGGAACGACGCTCACCGAGACCCGTATCCTCGACTTCCAGGAAAGGTTGGCCAAGGCCGGGCTGTTCGAGTCGGTGACCGTGACCTACGACCCCCAGCCGGATCAGGCCGGCACCACGCCACTGCGCATCCGCGTGCGCGAGTTGCCGTTGCAGCAAGCCACCACCGGCGTTGGCTTTGCAGCCGAGACCGGCCCGCGCATGTCGCTGGAACACCAGCACCGGCGCCCGTTCGGGCTGGCCGTGGTGGCGCGCCACAAGGCGGAGTGGGGCCGCGACCGCCAACGCCTGTCCTCGGACATTTCCACCCACCCAGGCCGCGGTTTCAGTCGCTGGTTGATGGCGATGCAACTGGAGCGCGACCGCGGTGACACCGACGACGTGGCATCGCAGCGCCTGCGCCTCGGACGGACCCAGGACACGCCGCGCATCGAGCGTCTGGCTTTCGCCGAGGCGCTGCAATCGCGGCGCAGCACGCCCGGCAGCGTGGAGCATTCGGCCGCGGTCAGCGTCAACCTGCACCTGGTCTGGCGCGACCTGGACAGCCTGCTGCTGCCCACGCGCGGCGTCAGCCTGGCGCTGGAGTCCGGTGCTGGTCAGGCCCGCAGCGACACGGCCGACAACGGCTGGTTCGGCCGCGCGCGGCTGCGCGCCACGGTCTACCGGCCATTGGGCGGGCAATGGTTTGGCCAGGCCCGTGCCGAGGCCGGGCAACTGTTCAAGCGCGATGCCGTGGCCGTGCCCGATGCGCTGGGTTTCCGCGCCGGCGGCGACGACTCGGTGCGCGGCCATGCCTGGCGCAGCCTGTCGCCGGTGGTGGATGGCGCCCAGGTCAGCGGCGCCGCACTGGTCACCGCCAGCGTCGAGGTGGCGCACCCGGTGGCGGCCAGCCTGCCCACCGTCTGGGGTGCGGCCTTCGTCGATGTGGGCGATGCCGCGCAGCGCCCCAGCGCCCTGCGGCCAGCCTGGGGCGGCGGCGTCGGCCTGCGCTGGCGCTCGCCCGTCGGGCCGCTGCGCGCCGACCTGGCCTGGGGCAGTCGCGAGCGCAAGCTGCGCCTGCACGTCACCGCGGGCGTGACCTTCTGAGCGCGGATCGCCATGACGCCTGCCGCTGCGCCGCCCGCTGACCCGCCGCTGGACCCATTCGTGGTCCTGCCGGACGACCCGCCCGCGGCCGTCCCGCCGCGCGCCCGGCGCCCGGCCTGGCGGCGCGTGGTCGGCGCAGTGGCCGCCGCCATCGTCGCGGTGGCCCTGGTGCCACTGGCGGCGCTGCTGACGCTCACCCATGTCGAGGCGCCCCTGCACCGGCTGCTGACAGCCGTGCCCGGCCTGGCCATCGACGGCTGGCAAGGCCGCCTGGCCGACGGGCGCATCACCGTCGACGCCATGACCTGGCAGGCCGCACCCGGTGCCGGCCAGTTGCGGCTGCGCCAGGTGGTGATCGAGCAACCACAGTTGCAGTGGCGGCTGGACAGCACGCGGCCGCTGCGCATCGGTGCGGCGCGCGTGTCTGCGGCGTCGGCCGAGTGGACCAGCGGCCCCGCCGCCGCGCAACGCCCGCCGCCGCCAACCCACCTGCGCCTGTTCCTGGCTCTGTCGATCGACGAATTGTCCGTGGGCCGGGTCCAGGTGGATGCGCTGCCCCCGTTGCGCGACCTGTCGGCCAGCGTGCGTCTGGGCGCGGATGCGGGTCGCCAGCATCGCCTGCCGCGCCTGGCCTTCACGCTCGACCACTGGCGCGCGACAGGGAGTGCCACGGTGGCCACTGGCGGCGACATGGCTCTGTCCGTGCAGATGCAGGCCGCGCCCT
Source organism: Aquabacterium sp. (assembly GCA_046160725.1). Classification (GTDB taxonomy): domain Bacteria; phylum Pseudomonadota; class Gammaproteobacteria; order Burkholderiales; family Burkholderiaceae_C; genus JBJXHB01. Next base: position 55,873 of record JBJXHB010000434.1, on the reverse strand, counting down.
TGTCGGTCAACGCGACCCAGGACACACCGGCGGTGGCGGCGCGACAGTGGTCGCAGGCCACGGGCCAGCTGCAGGCAACAGGCCCGCTGGCGGGCATCGAGGTGCAGGCCCAGATTCAGCGCTCGGCCGATGCCGCCGCGCCAGCGCTGCAGGCCCAGGCCCGTATCGAGCCCTTCAAGCCCTGGCCGGTGCCGATGTTGAAGTTGCAGACCCGGGGGCTGGACCTGCAGTTGCTGGCCGCCGGCTGGCCACGCAGCCTGATCGACGCCGATGTCGACCTGCAATTGGCCGGCTGGGACCGCCCGGCGAAGGGTCACATCGACCTGCGCAACGGGCGGCCCGGCCGCTGGGACAGCGGCGCCCTGCCGGTGCGTCGCCTGCAGGCCCGGCTGGCCGCGCAGCCCGACCAGCGTCAGCAACTGCGCATCGAGCAGCTCGAGGTCGACCTGGCCGACGGCACCGGCGCGACCGGGCGCCTGACTGGCCAGGGCCACTGGACCGGCCGGCAGGCTGCGCTGGACCTGCGCCTGTCGGCCGCCGAACCCGCCCGCTGGTGGGCCGGCGCGCCGCCAGTCGTGCTGGACGGCAGCGGGCGTCTGTCCGCGGACGGCCTGCCGATGCTGGACGGCAGCGCCAGCATCGCGCCAGGCTGGTCGCTGACCGCGCGGCTGGACTTGAACGGTCAGTTGCGCGGTGGCAAGGCGCCCATAGCGATCACGGCCAGCACCGACCTGTCGGCGCGTGCCGACGAGTTGACCCTGCGCAAGCTTCAGGCCCAGGTAGGCGAGGCCACCCTGACGGGCCAGCTGGAGGCCCGCCGCAGTGCAGCCGGCTGGTCGCTGCGCACCGACGGACGTGTCGCCGCACTGACGCCGGACCGGCTCTGGCCCGGCCTGGCAGGCAGCCCTTGGTCGCAGTTGCAACGGTTGCAGGGCCGTTGGGATGTCGATGCGGCGCCACTTGCCGCTGCGCCGGGGACGCCACTTTGGCAGCGGCTGGTGGGCAAGGCCGAGGTCCTGCTCGACGACAGCCGCGTCGGTGGCGAGCCGCTGCAGGGCCAGTTGAAGGCAAGCCGGCCGGCCCAGGGCGCATGGACGTTGCACGGCCAACTCGACTGGGGCGGCAACGCCACCACCGTTGACGCCCGGCTGGTGCCCGATCCGCCACGGTCCGCCACCACCACAGCCGCCACCACAGCCGCCGACATCCGGCAGCACCTGGCGGCCACGGTCGAGGCCTCGGCCCAGCTCCGCATCCACTCGCCGCAGCGTCTGGCACCCCTGCTGCGCATCCTGGCCCTGGACGAGGCCTGGCAGCCCTCTGCGGGGCAGCTCGATGCCACGCTGCACGCGGCCGGCCGCTGGCCGCAGTGGACGCTTCGCGGCGACATGCAGGCCCGTGGCCTGGCCAGCCGGCGCCTGGTTCTGCGACAGGCCACGGCGCAGTTCGAGGCCGGCATGACCGACGACGCGCCCCTGCGCCTGGCCTTGAAGGCCGAGGGCCTGGACATGGGCGGACAGCGCCTGGACCGCATCGACGCCCAGATCGACGGCCGCCTGGGCGACCATCGCATCGCGCTGACCGTGGACAGCCCGGTGCGCCCGCCCGCCTGGACCGAGACTCTGCTCGGCGCCACCGGCACCGGCACACGCCTGGACGCCCGCGGCCAGGGCCGATGGCAGCGCGACGGCACCGGCGCGCGCTGGTCGCTCAGCGACATCGGTCTGGCCCTGCGCGCACGCGCCGTGGCCGCACCGGTCGACTGGCTGGCGGGCCAGGGCCTGGCCGGCAGCCTGCACTTCGACGCCAGCGGCGCACCGACCCAGATGCGCATGGAGCCCGGGCGGGTGGCCTTGCCGACCACGGGCCTGCGCTGGCAGGACCTGCACTGGCAGGCCGCGGCCGGGGGCCGGCCGTCGCGGCTGCGCCTGTCGGCCACGCTCGATGCCATCCAGGTGGCGCGCGTGCTGGACCGGCTGCAGCCGGAGCTGGGCTGGAGCGGCGACCTGCGCCTCGGTGGGCGCCTGGCAATCGACGCGGCGGAGCACTTCAGCGCCGAGCTCGTTCTCGAGCGCGAGAGCGGCGATCTCGACCTGCAGGACGACGCCGTCGAGCGCAAGCGCCTGGGCCTGACCGAGCTGCGGCTGGCCTTCAGCGCCAAGGACGGGCAATGGCAGTTTGCCCAGGGCCTGGCGGGCAGCAGCATCGGCGCGATGGCGGCGGCCGCGGTCATCACCACCGACCCCCGCGCCCGCTGGCCCCATGCCACGGCGCCGTTGCAAGGCGTGATGGAGCTGCAGGTGGCCCGCCTCGGTGCCTGGGGTGCCTGGGTGCCGGCGGGCTGGCGCATCGGCGGCCGGCTGCTGGGCAGCGCAACCCTGGCCGGCCAACTGAACGCGCCACAACTGCAGGGACGCATGAGCGTGCAGGACTTCAGCCTGCGCAACCTGGTGCAGGGCTTCCATTGGGTCGATGGCGAGCTGCAACTGGCGCTGCAGGGCGAGCGCGCCACGCTCGAGCGCGGCAGCCTGCGCGGCGGCGACGGCCGGCTGCTGCTGAGCGGCGAGGCCGTGCTGGGTGCGCAGCCGCAGGCGCGCCTGTCGCTGCAGGCCGAACGCTTCCAGCTGCTGGGCCGGCTGGACCGGCGGCTGGTCGTCAGCGGCAGCGGCGACCTGCGGCTCTGGCCGCAGCGCGTCCAGGTCGAGGGCCGCTTCGGCGTGGACCGAGGGCTGATTGACTTCAGTCGGGCCGATGCGCCGGCGCTGGACGAGGACGTCGTGGTGCGCCGCCCCGCCGATGCCGTCGCCGCCGATGCGGCCGACGTCCCGGTGGCCCAGCGCTGGCGCAGCGATGTCGACCTGAACATCGACCTGGGCAGCCAGCTGCGGGTGCGCGGCCGCGGTCTGGACACCGGGCTGCGCGGCAGCCTGCGCATCACCACGCCGGCCAACCGGCTGCGCCTGCAGGGCACGGTCCGCACCGAAGGCGGGACCTACCAGGCCTATGGCCAGACGATGGAGATCGAACGCGGCGAGATGGCCTTCAACGGCCCGCCGGAGGCCGCCCGCCTGGACGTGCGGGCGATCAGGCCGCATCTGGATGTCCGCGTCGGCGTGGCGGTGACCGGCACGCCGCAGAACCCGCGCGTGCGGCTGTTCAGCGAGCCGGACTTGCCGGAGTTCGACAAGCTGTCCTGGCTGGTGCTGGGCCGCGGCCCTGACGCCCTGGGCCGCGCTGACACAGCCCTGATCCAGCGCGCCGCGGTGGCGCTGCTGTCCGGCGACGGCGCCGGTGCCGACGACAACCTGCTGGCGCGCATCGGCCTGACCGACTTCTCGGTGCGGCAGAGTGACGGCGAATCGCGCGAGACCGTCGTGAGCCTCGGCCGCCAGCTGACGCGGCGCTGGTATGTCGGCTACGAGCGCAGCCTGAACGAGACCCTGGGCACCTGGCAGCTGGTCTATCGCGCCGCGCAACGCTTCACGCTGCGGGCGCAGTGGGGGGCCGAGAGCTCGATGGACGCCATCTGGTCCTGGCGATGGCAGTAGGCGGGCCCCTCGGTGCGAGAATGCCCCGCCGCGCCGCCGTAGTTCAATGGATAGAACGAGCGCCTCCTAAGCGCTAGATACAGGTTCGATTCCTGTCGGGGGCGCCACCGGCCGGCTCGCGCTACCCAAGTCCGCATACCGGGACACCGGCCACGGCAGACGATACCAGCCCGCACTGGGCTCGCCACAATCGGCCGCGGCGTAGGCCGTAGCGCCACACCGGCATCCCCCATCCACCGGCGCCTCGGGCGCCCGACTGAAGGCTCGCATCCATGTTCTCGCACATCATGATCGGCACCAACGACCTGCCTCGCGCCAAGGCGTTCTATGACGCGGTGCTGGGCGCCCTGGGCGTGCCGGCCGGCGTGGTGGACCGCCATCGCGTCTTCTGGCGCACGCCGACGGGCGTGTTCTCGGTCAGCGTGCCGATCGACGGCAAGCCGGCCGTGGTGGGCAATGGCAGCACCATCGGCTTTGCCTGCTCGTCGCCGGAGCAGGCCGACGCCTGGCATGCCGCCGGCCTGGCCAGCGGCGGCACCACCTGCGAAGACCCGCCGGGCGTGCGCGAGGGTGCGGCCGGCCGTCTGTACCTGGCCTATCTTCGCGACCCGGACGGCAACAAGATCTGCGGCCTGCACCGCCTGCCGCGCGCCTGACCGCGCTCAGCGCGCACCGCGTGCCCCACCGAGCGCCCGCCGCGGCGGGCGCTGGAGCCGACCTCAGGCGTCGTAGCCCGGGTTCTCGCGGTCCAGCTTGCGCAGCAGCGCCGGCCAGGCCAGCATCGGGCCCTGCCCGGCGGTGGCCATCTTCGACACGTCGCGGTTGGCCTCGATCGGCCCCGGGCCGATGTAGTTGAGCTCGGCACCGCCGGATTGCGCGTCGATCTGGATGCGGCAGGTGTTCTCGAACGTGTACATGTTCAGGAACGCCTCGGGGATGTTGCGGCCCACCGTCAGCAGGCCAGGGTTGCGCAGCATCAGGTAGCGCGACTTGCCCAGGCTCGCCTGCAGCCGCGGCTTCTCGTCCGGGTTGAGCGCGATGCCTTCGTAGTCGTGGTACGACAGCGAGGTGAGCACCAGCGTGGACTGCTGGCTCAACGGCAGCACGCCGGCCTTCTGCGCGCTCACGGCCACGCCGGCGCGGCTGTGGGTGTGCAGCACGCAGCCGGCGTCCTCGCGCACCGCGTGGATGCAGCTGTGGATGGTGAAGCCGGCCGGGTTGACCGGGAAGGGTGACTCGCGGACCTTGTCGCCGTTCAGGTCGATCAGCACCAGGCTCGACGCCGTGATCTCGTCGAACATCAGCCCGTAGGGGTTGATCAGGAAGTGGTGATCGGGCCCCGGGATGCGGGCCGAGATGTGGGTGAAGATCAGGTCGCTCCACCCATAGGCCGCCACCAGCCGGTAGGCTGCGGCCAGGTCCACGCGCAGGGCCCATTCCTGGGCGCTGACGACTTCTCGCAGTGACGGGATCTTCATGGCGGGCCTTTCGTGTGGTGGGTCTGGGTGGGTGAGAGGGTGGCGCGGGGGGCCGCGGTCGGGCTACTGCCCCAGCACCTGCCGAGCATAGAGCTTCTGCATGCCGCCGATCCAGCGGTCGTAGTTCTGCCCCTTGCCGCGGAAGTAGTCCAGCACCTCCGGGTGCGGCAGCACCAGGAAGGTCTCGTCGCGCATCGCGGCCACCACGTCGGCGGCCACCTGCTCGGGCGACAGCATGCCGTCCACGCCGGCCGAGCCCGCGCCCTGGGCCGTCATCGCCGTGGCCACGGCCTGCGGGCACAGGCAGGACACCCCCACGCCGCGGCGACCGTAGGCCATGCGCAGCCACTCGGCAAAGGCCACCGACGCATGCTTGGTGACGGCATAGGGCGCGCTTTCGACGATGGACAGCAACCCGGCGGCGGACGCCGTCACCACGAAGTAGCCACGCCCGCGGGCCACCATCTCCGGCACCACAGCGCGCGCGGCCCAGATGTGGGCCATGCCGTGGATCTGCCACATGCGGTCCCATTGCGCGTCGTCGACCTCGAAGCCGCCGCCGGCCCCGCCGATGCCGGCGTTGGACATGTAGATGTCGACCTGGCCGAAGCGTCCGCGGGTGGCCGCCACCAGGGCCTGGATGTCGGCCTCGCGGCTGACATCGCAGCGCATGGCGAGCGCGCGGTCGCGGCCGTCGGCATTGATGGCCGCGGCCACCGCCTCGGCGGCGGCCTGCTGCACATCGGCGACGACGATGCCGCGGGCGCCCTCGGCAGCGAATCGATGCGCCAGCCCCGCGCCGATGCCGCTGGCCCCGCCGGTGATGATGGCCACCTGGCCCTGGATGTCCATGGATGCTCTCCGTGTGTGGTTGAGATGCGGTACCCGGGGCGTGTTCAGTCGATCCGAACGACGACGCGGCCACGCACCTGGCCCGCCATCAGGGCATCGGCCCGGGCGATGGCGCCTTCCAGTGCCACCTCTTCGATCATGTCCTCCAGCTTGGCCAGGTCCAGGTCACGGGCCAGCCGGTCCCAGGCCCGCTGGCGCAGCGCACGTGGTGCCATGACGGAGTCGATGCCGATCAGGCTGACGCCGCGCAGGATGAAGGGCATGACCGTGGTCGGCAGGTCCATGCCCTGGGCCAGGCCGCAGGCGGCCACCGTGCCGCCGTAGCGGGTCTGGGCAATGGCGTTGGCCAGCGTGTGCGAGCCGACCGCATCGACCACCGCGGCCCAGCGTTCCTTCTGGAACGGCTTGCCCGGCGCCGACAGGCTGGCGCGGTCGATGATGCCGGCCGCGCCCAGCTGGCGCAGGTAGGCCTCTTCGGATGTCTTGCCGGTGGAGGCCATCACGGTGTAACCCAGCCCGGACAGCAAGGCCAGGGCCACGCTGCCCACGCCGCCGGTGGCGCCGGTCACCAGCACCTCGCCGCTGCCTGGCTTGACGCCGCGGTCCTCCAGCGCCAGCACGCACAGCATGGCGGTGTAGCCCGCGGTGCCGATGGCCATCGCCTGGCGCGGCGTGAAGGCGGCCGGCAGGCGCACCGGCCAGTCCCCCTTGAGCCGCGCCCGCCCGGCCAGGCAGCCCCAGTGGGTCTCGCCCACGCCCCAGCCGTTGTGCACGAAGCTGTCCCCGGCCTGCCAGTCGGGGTGGGACGACTCGAGCACCGTGCCGGCGCCGTCGATGCCGGCCACCATCGGCCATTGCCGCACCACCGGGCTGCGGTTGGTGATGGCCAGGCCGTCCTTGAAGTTGAGCGTCGAATATGTCGGCGCAACCGTCACATCGCCGGCGGGCAGGCGCGCCGGGTCGACCATCTGGACCGACGCCGAGAAGGCGGGCGTGTTTTCGAGCAGCAGGGCCTTGAACATCGAGGCGGTCTCCGGGTGACATGGCGGGTGCAGGGCCTGCACCCAGGCCTGGGCCGGCCCGCAGTGTCGTGCGGATCGCCCGACACCCGGGTCACGGACGCGACGCCATCAGCGCCCGTTGAACTGCGGCGCGCGCTTGTCGACAAAGGCCGCGGCGGCGCCCTTGTGGTCTTCGGTGTCGAAGGTGCGGATCATGTGGATGGCCTCGGCCTCCAGCACGTCGGCCAGCGAGCCCCGCAGCCCGGCGTTGAGATTGCGCTTCATGTAGCCCACGGCGATGGTGGGCAAGGCGGCCAGCTCGGCCGCCCAGGCGCGGGCCGCCTCGGCCAGCTGAGCCGCGGGCACGGACCGGTTGACCAGGCCGATGCGCTGCGCCTCCTCGCCGGTGACCACTTGGGCGGTGAAGTACATCTCGCGGGCCCGGGCCGCGCCCACCAGATGGTTCAGGAAGTAGCTGCCGCCGAAATCACCCGACAGCCCGACCTTGGAGAAGGCCGTGGTCAGCTTGGCGTCGTCGGCGGCGATGCGCATGTCGCAGGCCAGCGCCAGCGACAGTCCGGCGCCGGCCGCCGGGCCGGGGATCACGGCCAGCGTGGGCTTGGGCATCTCATGCAGCCAGCGGCTGACCTCCATGCGCGCGCGCAGGTCGGTCACGCGGTGGTCAAAGCTGACGGCACCCGTGTCACCGGCCGCACGCCGGGCAAAGCCCTTCACGTCGCCGCCCGAGCAGAAGGCCCGGCCCGCGCCGGTCAACACCACCAGGCGTACCGCCGGGTCCTGGGCCAGCCGTGGCAGGGCCTCGGACAACGCGTCGAACATCGCGGTCGACAAGGCGTTGCGGGCCTCGGGCCGGTTCATGGTCAGCGTGGCAATGCCGGCATCGATGGTCTCGATAAGGTCGGTGGTCATGTCATCTCCAGTGGGGGCCGGTGCGGCCTTATCTCAGGTCGGGGCTGGCCGCATGGTTCCACCAGGCCAGGTCGGAATGGGCCCGCAGGTCCAGCTCGAAGGTCCAGGCCGAGCGGTGCTGGTGCGCCAGGTAGTGGTACGTGTCGGCCACCGCGGACGGCAGCAGCAGGCCGTCATGGTCCAGGCCCTTCTTCTCGCGCAGCGCCTGGAAGCGGTCAGGGCCGAGCATCTTGCCCAGGGTGTCCGGCGCATCCACGGCGCCATCGATGACGATGTGCGCGACGTGGATGCCCTTGGAGGCGAACTGGGCGTTGAGCGACTGGCACAGCATGCGCCGCCCGCCCATGGCCGCCGCATGCGAATGCTGGCCCGCATTGCCGCGCAGGGCGGCGGTGGCCGAGGTCACCAGCAGCACGCCCTTGGCGCGCTGCTCCATGTGCGGAAACAACACCTGCGCCAACCGGAACAGGCCGAAGGTGGCCATGCGCCAGCCCATCTCGAAGGCCTTGAGCGAGGTGCTGGCCAGGCCGCGGTCGCCGATCTGCGCGCCCAGGTTGAACACCGCCACGGCGATCGGTCCGACATCGGCTTCGATGTGGGTGACCAGCTGCTCGATGCTGCCCTCCTCCACCGCGTTGAGCATGAAGCCGCTGGCCGAGCCGCCCTCGGCCTCGATGCCGGCGACCAGCCGGTCCAAGCCGGCCTTGTCGGTGCGCCGCGCCAGGCAGGCGTGGTAGCCGTCGCGGGCAAAACGCCGGGCGACATGGCCGCCGATGCCGGCGCCGGCGCCCAGGATCAGACACACGGGCTTGTTCATGTGGGGCTCATTTGTCGCATCAGGACAGGTGCGGCGGTGTGCGGGCGGACCATCTGGTCAATGTCAGCCGCCGCAGATGCGCGCCTTGGCCTCGGCATATTCGCGCTTGAAGCGGGCGACCATGTCCGCGGTGGTCATCACCTCGCGGATGGCCCCGATGCCCTGCCCGCAGCCCCAGATGTCCTTCCAGGCCTTGGCGGTGGCACCCGCCCCGGTTGCGAAGTTCATCTTGCTGGGGTCGCTCTGCGGCAGGTTGTCCGGGTCCATGCCGGAGTTGCGGATGCTGCCCTTGAGGTAGTTGCCGTGGATGCCGGTGTAGAAGTTGCTGTAGACGATGTCGTCCGAGTTCGACTCGGTGATCATCTTCTTGTAGCCGTCGACCGCACGCGCCTCCTCGGTGGCGATGAAGGCCGACCCGATGTAGGCCAGGTCGGCGCCCATGGCCTGCGCGGCCAGGATGGCGCCGCCCGAGGAGATGGCGCCTGACAGCGCAATTGGCCCGCCGAACCACTCGCGCAGCTCCGCCACCATCGCGAACGGGCTCTTCACGCTGGCATGGCCGCCAGCGCCGGCGGCCACCGGGATCAGCCCGTCGGCGCCCTTCTCGATGGCCTTGTGCGCGAACACGTTGCTGATCACGTCATGCAGCACCACGCCGCCCCAGGCCTGCACACCCCGGTTGACGTCCTCGCGCGCGCCCAGGCTGGTGATGACGATGGGCACCTTGTACCGGGCGCAGACCTGCATGTCGTGCTCCAGGCGGTCGTTGCTCTTGTGCACGATCTGGTTGATGGCAAAGGGCGCGGCCGGGTTTTCCGGATGCGCCCGGTCGTGCGCAGCCAGGCCTTCGGTGATCTCGGCCAGCCATTCATCCAACTGCGACGCCGGCCGCGCGTTGAGCGCCGGCATCGAGCCCACCACGCCGGCCTTGCACTGTGCAATCACCGTCTTGGGGTTGCTGATGATGAACAGCGGCGAACCGATGACCGGGAACCGGAGGTTCTTGAGGACGGGAGGCAGATAGCGGGCGGGTGCGGTCATGGGATCGAAGGTTGAGCGAGTGGATGGGAGATTGTCAGTGGGCCGTGTCGGCGGCTGCGTCAGTGCACGGCGCGCTGCTGGCCCTGCCAGAAGCGGGCGCGGATGGCCTTCTTGTCCAGCTTGCCCAGGCCGGTGACCGGCAGGGACTCGACGAAATCGATGGCCTTGGGCGTCTGCACCGCGCCCTTGCGCTCGCGCACCCAGGCCATCAGCTCCGCAGCCAGGGCCGGCGGGTCCAAGGGCTGGCCCGCGCCGGCGGGGCCGGCATTGCCGGGGCGCAGCACCACCAGCGCCCGCACCGCCTCGCCCCATTTGGCATCCGGCACGCCGACCACCGCAGCTGCGGCCACGGCCGGATGCTGCGACAGGGCGTCCTCGACCTCGCGCGGGAAGACATTGAAGCCACCGCTGATGATCATGTCCTTGGATCGGTCGACGATGTAGAGGTAGCCGTCGGCGTCACGGCGCGCCATGTCGCCGGTATAGAGCCAGCCGTGGCGCAGCGCCTGGGCCGTCTCCTCGGGCTTGTTCCAGTAGCCCTGCATCACCAGCGGGCCACGCACGCAGATCTCGCCGACGGCGCCGTCGGCCACCTCCTGGCCGGCGTCGTCGAGCAGCCGCACCTGGGTGCCCACGCAGGGCGTGCCGCAGGAGGCCAGTCGCTCGGGGTGGTGCACCGGGTCGTGCTCATGCTGGTGCAGCACGGTCACGGTGTTGGGCGCCTCGGACTGGGCATACAGCTGCATGAACACCGGCCCGAAGGCCTGGATGCCCTCGACCAGCCGCGCCGGCGACATCGGCGACGCGCCGTAGATGACCAGCCGCAGGCTGGACAGGTCCGCGCCCTGGCGTGCCGGGCTGTCGAGCAGCACGTAGATCATGGTCGGCACCAGAAAAGTGGCCGTGATGCGGTGCTGCTCGACCAGCCGCACGAACTTCTCGGGCGTGAAACCCTGCGTCATGGCATAGGTGCCGCTCTTGAGCAGCACCGGCATGATCATCGCGCCCGAGGCATGGGTGATCGGCGTCAGCGCCAGGAAGCGCACCTCGGCCGGCCAGTCCCAGTCGGCCATCTCGGTCAGGATCATCGTGACATGCACCCGGTGGGTGTGGGCCACACCCTTCGGCCGGCCGGTGGTGCCGCCGGTGTAGATCAGCACGCAGACATCGTCGGCATGGGCCTGGGGCACCAGGCGTGCCGGCGTGCAGGCTGCGGCCGCGGCCAGCAGGTCCTCGCCCACGTCGGCACCGGCGCCAAAGCACATCAGCCGGGCCACGCCGGGCACGCGCCGCGCCAGGGCCCGGGCCCGGTCGCTGAAGGCCCGCGGGTCGACGAACAGCGTCTGCACGCCGGAGTCCTCCAGGATGTAGGCATGGTCATCCTCGGACAGGGTCGGGTTCACCCAGGTCAGGCGCAGGCCCATCACGTAGGCTGCCGCGGTGATCAGGAAGGCCTCCGGCCGGTTGGCCGACAGCGTCGCCACCGCATCGCCACGCTGCAGGCCGCGGGCCTGCAGCACCTGGACCACCTGGCTCACCTTGGCGCCGAGCTGGCGGTAGGTCCAGCGCATGTCGTCGCAGATGAAGGCCGTGCGGTCGCCACCGCGGGCGATGGCACTGACGACGAGATCGCCGACCGAGCAGTTGTCGTAGAGGGAACCGGACATGTCTGCGTCCCTGGTCAGGACCGCTGGCCGGACTTGTCCATGAAGCGCGCGATGCGCGCCTGCATGTCCGGCCCGCGGCCCTCGGTGCGGTGGATCTCGTGGCTCAGGCCGGCGCGCAGCGGCAGGCCTTCGGTGTCACGGTACAGACGCTTGCCGGCGCGCAGGCTGAACCAGGAGTTGGCCAGGATGGTCCTGGCGAACCGCTCGACTTCCGCGTCGAAGGCATCGTCGGGCACGCACCAGTTGACCAGGCCCATGGCCTGGGCCTCGGCGCCGCTGTAGGTGCGGGCGATGTAGGTCATCTCCTGGGCACGGGCCATGCCGACGCGGCGCGGCAGGCGCTGGCTCATGCCCCAGACGGGTGTCAGGGCCCAGCGCGCGTGGGTGTCCGCAAAGCGCGCCGACGCGGCGGCCACGATCATGTCGCCGGCCAGCGCCAGCTCCAGGGCGCCGGTGTAGCAGTGGCCATGCACGGCGCTGATGACGGGCTGCGGCAGCGCGGCCAGCATCTCGATGGTGTCAGCCTGGAGGTTGGGGACCAGTGGATGCTCGCCATGCGCGATGTCCGACAGGTCATGCCCGGCCGAGAAACACTTTCCGGCGCCGCGCAGCATCACCAGGCCAACCGTCTCGGTCTCGGTGGCGAGCTGCTGCACATGCGCCCGCAGCTCCTGGAACAGGGCCACCGTCAGCGCGTTGAGCTTGTCCGGGCGGTTCAGGGTGAGGACCGCCAGGCCGTCCCGGTCGTCGCGCAAAACCAGCGTCGCCATGCCTTCTCCAGAGGGGCCCGCGGCGCCGCGCGCCGCAGGGTCCGCCAGTCTAGGGAGCCGCTGCCACGACGCCTGTCGCCAACAGGTCGGCCAGCGCCCGTCTACGGACGGACGACGGTGGCAAACACCTTTTGCGCGACGCGCCAGCGGCCGTCGATCTTGAGCAGGCTCAGGTAGTCGGTGAAATAGCGCGGCGGAATCTGGCACTTGACCTTGACGAAGGCGGTGGTCGGCCCCGACTGGTCCAGCCACAGGATGGCATCGTCGCGGGCCAAACCCTTGGACTTGGGCGACCCCCGGTCGCGCACCGCCTGCAACCACTGCGCCAGCGGCAGCACCACCAGGCGTCCGTCCTGCTCGTAGGTCAGGGCGCTGGTGTCGTGGAAGACGCCGGCCAGCTTGTCGGCGTCGCCTTCATACAGGCCGTCGAAGTAGGTCTGGATGGTCTGCTCGATGGCGGCCTTGTCGGTGGGGTCCATGGTGTGCTCCGGTCAGGGTTTGGGGGATGGTAGGGCCGGCGGTCAGGAAATGGCAGGCGCCTGGCTGCCAACGAATTGCCGGCGCAACTCGCGCTTGAGCACCTTGCCTGTGGCGTTGCGCGGCAGGACGTCGATGATGGCGATGTCGTGCGGGCACTTGAAGCGCGCCAGACGACCGCTGCAGTGGCCGACCACGGCGTCACGGTCCAGCTGGACGCCGGGCTTGAGCACCAGCACGGCCAGGCCGACCTCGCCCCATCGGTCGCTGGGCACGCCGATGACCGCGGCCTCGGCCACCTGCGGCAACTGGTACAGCACGTTTTCGACTTCGGCGGGGTAGACGTTCTCGCCGCCGGAGATGTACATGTCCTTCCAGCGGTCGACGATGTAGATGAAGCCCTCGCTGTCCATGCGGGCCGCGTCGCCGGTCTTCAGCCAGCGGCCCTCGAAGGCGGCCGCGGTGGCGTCGGGCCGGTTCCAGTAGCCGGGCGTGATGTTCGGGCCCGCCACCCACAGCTCGCCGACCTCGTCCGGCCCGCAATCCGAACCGGTGGCGTCGACGATGCGGGCCTCGGTGTGCATCAGCACCTTGCCGGTGGAACCCAGCTTGCGGATGGCGTCCGCCGGGTCCAGTGCAATGCTGGCCGGGCTGGTCTCGGTCATGCCGAAGCCCTGCATCAGCAGCACGCCGCGGTCGGCCCAGGCCTGCAGGATGGGCAGTGCACAGGGCGCCCCGCCGACGCCGGCGCGCCGCAGCCGCGACAGGTCGGTGGCCGGGAATTCCGGGTGCTGCATCATGAACTGGTACGGTGCGGGCACGCCGAAGAAGTGGGTGATGCCCTGCGCCGCATCGCCGATCAGCCGCAGGGCCCGGCCGGGGTCGAAGGCGCGCATGATCACCACCGTGCCGCCGGCATGCAGCACCGGGTTGGAGTAGCAGTTCAGGCCGCCGGTATGGAACAGCGGCAGCACCGACAGGTGCACGGTGTCCAGCCCCACCCCGGCCGGCGTGCCCAGGTTGACGCAGTTCCAGAAGTTCATGCCGTGGGTGATCATCGCGCCCTTGGGATGCCCCGTAGTGCCCGACGTGTACATGATGGTGACCACGTCGTCGTGGGTCAGGGCCTCGCACGGTGCCGGCCGGCCCGTGAAGGCATCGATCACCGTCTCGTAGGTGTTGCCCGGCGCTGCCGCGCCCGCACGCTTGTCGATGCACAGCAAAGCCGGAATGCCGCAGCGCGCCTGCAGGGCCCGGGCGCTGTCGGTGAACTCGACATCGTGGATCAGCAGCCGGGGCGTGCTGTCGTTCAGGATGTACTCGAGCTCGGTGACGGTCAGCCGCCAGTTCAGCAGCACGGCGATCGAGCCGGTGCGGCCGCAGGCGAACTGCAGGTCAAAGTATTCGACGCCGTTGTGGGCCAGCAAGGCGACCCGGTCCCCGCGGCCGATGGCCAGCGATGCCAGGTAGGCCGCCAGCGCGTCGGCACGGATGTCCAGGTCGGTGTAGCTCAGGCTGCGCGGCGGCGACAGCTCGCGCACCGCCTCCTTCGCCGGCCGGTGCGCCCGGTGCTGGGCCAACCAGTCGTAGGCCGGCACCGGGCCGTGTCCCGCCGGGCGTGAGCTGCGCATGGACGCCTGCGCTGCCGGGTCATCGACAAACAAGGTGGTCCGCGCAACCAGGCGCGGGCTTGCGTCGGGTGACGACATGGGTCTTTCCTTCCGATGCAGATGGTCGGTGGTCATCGTGCCAGCCGCCGGTCGATCACCGCCAGCCCGGCACCCAGGGCATAGGCCGCAGCCGCGAACAGCGGCGCGGCTGCGCTGCCGAAGCGGTCGGCCAGGGCACCGGCCAGCACCGGCCCGGCCAGCTGGCCGATGCCCATGGCCGCCGTGGCAATGCTGAAGGCCCGCGCATAGTCTGCCGCGTTGCTGCGGGCCCGGGCCGCGGCGGTCACCAGCGCCGGCGTCGCGGCCAGCCCCAGCCCGACGCCCAGCGCGCCGGCCAGTGCGGCGACCGAGCCGGACGCTGCCGCGACGGCACTGCCCACGGCAGCGACGCCCATGGCCACCGGCAAGGCCAGCGACCGCAGCCCGGGCCGCGCCAGCAGCGCCAGCGTCACCAGGCTGCCGCCCAGCATGGCCAGGCCGAGGGTGGACCAGGTCAGCGCCACCAGGGCAGCCGGCGCCTGGATGGCCGCCAGGCGGGTGCCGGCGACGGTGGCAGCGGCGATGTAGCCCAAGCCGAAGCACAGGTAACAGGCCACCAGCCAGGCCCAGCGGTGCGATGCCACCGAGGCCAGCGTGAAGTGCATGCCGCCGGCGGCATCGCCCGGCACGGCCGCCGGCGTCGGCAAGCCGACGGCCAACACCAGGGCCATGACCGACGCCGCCACGAACACCAGGCGCCATGCGCCCGGCTCCAGCAACCAGGGTGCGGCCGCGCCGCAAGCCACCGCAGCGGCGGCCATGCCGGTCCAGATCAGCACGCTGGCGCTGGCGCGCGACGCCTCGGCCACACCCGACAGGACGCTCACCATGATGGCGATGACCGCAGCTCCGGCACCTAGGCCGGTGGCCAGGCGGCCCAGCCCGAGCAGCGCGGTGCCCAGGCCCGGCGCCGCCGGCACCAGCGCGCACAGTAGGGCGCCCACCGCCACCAGCACATGGGCATACCGCGCCAGTCGGGCCATGCCGACGCGCCGGGCGAGCGCCGGGCCCAGCAACGTGCCGGCCAGGTAGCCGGCCAGGTGAATGGCGTTCAGCACGCCGCCGGTGGTGTAGCCCATGACCAGCTCGGCGCGCAGCGCCGGCAGCACCACGCCGTAGGCCAGGCGGGCCATGCCCACATGCAACGCCACGCCGAAGGCGCCCCACAGCAGCAGGCGCCACGGCAGGGCAGCAAGGGCGCTCATGGCTGGGACGTCGTCATCGGTTCAGGGCGGCGCGGGCGGGAGAATTCAGGCATGAATCCGATCAGCATCGTAGACGCCGCCATCGGCAGCCGGATGTCCTGCCGCGCCTTCACCGCCCAAGCGGTGGCACCCGCGTTGCTGGCCGAGATCCTGGACGTCGCGCGCTGGTCGGCATCCGGCACCAACTCGCAGCCCTGGAAGGTCTATGTGCTGCTGGGCCGGGCCCGCGACGCCCTGGTGGCCGACGTCTGCGCCGCTCACGACGCGGTCCGCGCGCGGCCGGACACCGCCGCCCGCTACCGCGACCCGGCGGACGCCGACGGCGCCGAGGCCGAGCCGATGGTCAGCCCCTATATCGAACGGCGGCGCGCCAACGGCTGGGGCCTGTACGGCGTGCTCGGCATCGCCAAGGGCGACCGCGATCGGATGCACGCCCAGCACCAGCGCAACTACCGATTCTTCGATGCGCCGGTCGGCCTGATGTTCACCATCAGCCGCCATCTGGCGAACAGCAGCCTGGTCGACTACGGCATGTTCCTGCAGAGCATCATGGTCGCGGCCCGCGCCCGCGGCCTGCACACCTGCGCCCAGGGCGCCTGGCGCGGCTTTGCCGGCGTGGTCCTGCCGCACATCGGCGCGCCGCCGGACGAGCGCCTGGTCTGCGGCATGGCCATCGGCCATGCGGACGAAGCGGACAAGGTCAATGCCTACCGGCCGACGCGCGAGCCGGCACCCGCCTTCACGGTCTGGCTGGATTGACCACGACCGCGCCCGCCACGGGGCCCGGTGGAGTTCGGTCGACGCTCAGCGCCCCTGCCACTGCGGCTTGCGCTTGTGCACGAAGGCGTCCATGCCCTCCTGCGCGTCGGCATGCGACGCGCTGTCGGCCATCACGGTGGTGGCATAGGCATAGGCCTGGGCCTGCGGCAATCCGTACTGGCGGTAGAAGGCCTGCTTGCCGGTCTCGATGACCGCGCTGCTGCCCGTCGCGATCTTCTGCGCCAGCGCCAGGGTTTGCGCGGCCAGCTGGTCGGCGGGCACGACCTTGTTGATGAGGCCGTGGGCCAGCGCCTCTGGTGCTGATACGAAATCGGCGGTCAGGAGCATCTCCATGGCCTTCTTCTGGCCCACGGCCCGGGTCAGCGCGACCATCGGCGTGGTGCAGAAGATGCCGACCTTGACGCCCGGCGTGGCGAAGCGCGCGCCCTCCTCGGCCACCGCCAGGTCGCAGGTGGCCACCAGCTGGCAACCCGCCGCCGTGGCAATACCGTGGACCTGGGCGATCACCGGCTGGGCAATGGACTGGATGGTCTGCATCAGCTCGGTGCACACCGCGAACTCGTGGCGATAGAAGTCCGGCTCACGCCCCAGCATCTCTTGCAGGTCGTGGCCGGCTGAGAACCCCGGTCCGTTGCCGGCCAGGATGACGACGGCAAGGCTGCGGTCGTCGCCGATGGCCCGGAAGCAGGCCATCAGCTCCTGCATGTGCTCGACCGACAGTGCATTGCGCTTGTCCGGGCGGTTCATGGTGACGAAGCCGATACGGCCCTCGCGGGCGAACAGGATGTGCCGATAGTTGGAGGCCATAGGGTTTGCGCCAGGGTCAGGTCGATGCGGGGTGCCAGGGCCGTAGTTTGAGCGATCCTGCGGCCGGGCGACAACCCGCCGGGCGCAACCCGGGGCGGCGCGCGGCGGCCGACCCCACTCGAACAGGGGTGGAACTAATGCCGCCCGTGGCCCCTCCATGCAGGGTGGCCGCCTATACTGGACGGCACTCTTTTCAATGCTCCGTCTGGGGCTGAAGGTGGGTCAACATGGGCCGTCGGATGAAGGTTGCAGGCTGGATGGCACTGGGCGCGGTCGCCGGTGCGCTGGCCACCATGCAGTTCACCGCCGTGGCGCGCAACGCGCCGCTGCCGCTGGAGGAACTGCAGCAGCTGGCAGCCGTCTTCCAGATGGTCAAGCAGGACTATGTGGAGCCGGTCGACGAGAAGAAGCTGATCGGTGACGCCATCGGCGGCATGGTGTCCGGGCTGGACCCGCACTCCCAGTACTTCGACAAGAAGAGCTTCAAGGAATTCCGCGAGGGCACGACCGGCCGGTTCGTCGGCGTGGGCATCGAGATCGGCAT
This sequence comes from Aquabacterium sp., assembly GCA_046160725.1. GTDB lineage: Bacteria > Pseudomonadota > Gammaproteobacteria > Burkholderiales > Burkholderiaceae_C > JBJXHB01. The sequence goes on along the minus strand of JBJXHB010000434.1, from coordinate 38,247 downwards.
GGAGGACGGGCTGGTCAAGGTGGTGTCGCCGATCGAAGGCTCGCCCGCCTTCCGCGCCGGCATCAAGAGCGGCGACCTGATCACCCGCATCGATGACACGCCGGTCAAGGGCCTGACCATGGACCAGGCCGTCAAGCGCATGCGCGGCGACCCGGCGACCAAGGTCAACCTGACGATCTTCCGCAAGGACGAGAACCGCAGCTTCCCGGTCACCATCGTGCGCGAGGAGATCCGCCAGCAGAGCGTGCGTGCGCGGCTGATCGAGCCCGGCTACGGCTGGATCCGCGTCAGCCAGTTCCAGGACCGCACCGTCGACGACTTCGTGCGCAAGCTCGACGAACTGCTGAAGGCCGACCCCCAGCTCAAGGGCCTGGTGCTGGACATGCGCAACGACCCGGGCGGTCTGCTGGAGGCCGCGGTGGCCCTGAGCGCCGCCTTTTTGCCGGCCGACACCGTGGTGGTGTCCACCAATGGCCAGATCGCCAGCTCGCGGGAGACCTACAAGGCCGCGCCCGAGTTCTACGTACGCCGCGGCAACGGCGACCCGTTGAAGCGCCTGCCGGCCAGCGTCAAGTCGCTGCCGCTGGTGGTGCTGGTCAACGAGGGCTCGGCCTCCGCCAGCGAGATCGTCGCGGGCGCGCTGCAGGACCACAAGCGCGCCACGGTGATGGGGGCGCAGACCTTCGGCAAGGGCTCGGTGCAGACGGTGCGCCAGCTGTCCGCCGAGACGGCGCTGAAGATCACCACGGCACGCTACTTCACGCCCAGCGGCCGCTCGATACAGGCCAAGGGCATCGTGCCCGACATCTGGCTGGACGAGACCGCCGACGGCAACGTCTTCGCTGCGCTGCGCCTGCGGGAGGCCGACCTGGCCAAGCATCTGGACAAGGACGGCGACAAGGTCGACGAGGCCCGCACCAAGGCCCGCGAGGAGGCCCGCGCCAAGCTGGAGGAGCAGCTGTCCAAGTCCAAGGAGCCGCCCAAGCCGCTGCCCGAGTTCGGCAGCCCGCAGGACTTCCCGCTGATGCAGGCACTGAACCAGCTCAAGGGCCGGCCGGTGATGGTCAGCAAGACCCAGAGCGAGCGCAAGGCTGAGCTCACCACCCGCTGAGCCCCGCTTCAGCACCGTACGGCCAGGCCCGCCTCGCGCGGGCCGTTTTCATCCATGAACGACGACCAGCTGCTCCGGTATTCGCGGCACATCCTGCTCGACGAGATCGGCGTCGAGGGTCAGCAGCGCATCCTGGACGGCCGCGCCCTGGTGGTCGGCGCCGGCGGCCTGGGCTCGCCAGTGGCGCTGTACCTGGGCTCGGCAGGCGTTGGCCGCATCGTCATCGTCGACCATGACCGGGTCGATGTCACCAACCTGCAGCGCCAGATCGCGCACAACCTGTCGCGCGTCGGCCAACCCAAGGCCGAATCGGCTCGTACCAGCATCGCCGCACTGAACCCCGACGTGGTGGTGGATGCCCGGGTGCAACGCGCCGACGCGGCCCTGCTGGACGAGTTGCTGCCCGACATCGACGTGGTGCTGGATTGCTGCGACAACTTCGCGACGCGGCAGATGGTCAACGCCGCCTGCGTGCGGCACGGCGTGCCGCTGGTGTCGGGCGCGGCAATTGGATTCGACGGCCAGATCTCGGTCTACGACACCCGGCAGGAAACAGCGCCCTGCTATGCCTGCATCTTTCCGCCGGAGGTCACGTTCGAGGAGACGCGCTGCGCGACCATGGGTGTGTTCGCGCCACTGGTGGGCATCATCGGCAGCATGCAGGCGGCCGAGGCGCTGCGCCTGCTGGCCGGCACCGGCCGCTCGCTGGCCGGGCGGCTGCTGATGCTGGATGCCCGCAGCATGGAGTGGGACCAGGTGACCATGCCGCGCCAGGCCGACTGCCCGGTGTGCCGCGAGCGTCCGCCCGCCCGGCGCTGACCTGGGCAGACGCCCTGCACGGGCCCGGCTCGCGCGCTGCGAGGACAATCGCGGCTCCACTCGGCGTGCGCTGCGGCGCCTCCCTCTATGTCCGACCTCATCGTCCACGGTGGCACGCCCCTGCGCGGCCGCCTCGTTCCTTCAGCCAACAAGAACGCCGTCCTGCCCATCCTGTGCGCGACGCTGCTGACCCGCGAGCCGGTGCGCCTGCGCGGCATACCCGAGATCACCGACGTCAAGAAGATCCTGGACATCTTCCGCACCTTGGGCAGCCAGGTGAGCGTCGATTTCCAGGCCCGCGACCTGCGCGTCCACCATGCCGACACGCACTTCGACGAGGCGCTGCACCGGCTGCCGGAGGAGATGCGCAGCTCCATCATGCTGGTGCCGGGGTTGCTGTCCCGTTTCGGCGTGGCCCGCATCGAGGATGACGTCAAGGGCTGCAGCCTGGGCATGCGCGAGATCGACCCGCATGTGGAGGTGATGCAGAGTTTTGGCGCCCAGGTCGAGCGCCGCCCCGACGGCATCGTGATGCGCGCCGACCGGCCGCTGCAGGCGGCCCGCCACTGGATGGACTACGCCAGCGTCACCACCACCGAGAACTTCGTGCTGTGTGCCGCGCTGGCCGGCGGACGGTCCGAGCTGATGAACGCCGCCAGCGAGCCGCATGTGCAGGAGTTCTGCCGCTTCATGGCGCAGCTGGGCGCGCGCATCGAGGGCCTGGGCACATCGCGACTGGTCGTCGACGGCGTGGACCGGCTCGGCGGCGCGGACTTCACCTTCGACGAGGACTTCCACGAAATCGTCACCTTCCTGGCACTGGGCGCGATCACCGGCGGCGAGGTCGAGGTGCGCAACTCGGCGCCGGAGCAGTTTCCGCTGATCGACCGCACTTTCGCCAAGTTCGGCGTGCGCATCGAGCACCGTGACGGCTGGTCGCGCGGCATCGTCGACGGTCCGCTCAAGGTGCGCGAACCCTTCACCCGCAACATCCTGCAGAAGGTGGAGGCCGCGCCCTGGCCCTACCTGCCGGTGGACCTGCTGCCGATCTTCGTCGCGCTGGGGGTGCGCGCCGAGGGCAGCATGATGTACTGGAACAAGGTCTACGACGGCGCCATGGGCTGGACCGCCGAGCTGTCCAAGTTCGGCGGCCATGCCGTGATGTGCGACCCGCACCGGGTCATCATCTTCGGCGGCAAGCCCTTGCAGCCGGCCACGGTGGACAGCCCCTACATCATCCGCGTGGCCATCGCGCTGCTGATGCTGGCCGCCAGCATCGAGGGCCCCAGCCGCATCCGCAATGCCGCACCCATCCGCCGCGCCCACCCCGGCTTCGTCGAGAACCTGACGGCGCTGGGCGCGCGCATCCAGTGGCAGGAGGAGGCCTGACCATGACCGGCAAGGCGGTCACCCTGTACGGCATCCCCAACTGCGACACGGTCAAGCGCGCCCGCGCCTGGCTCGCCGCACAGCCCGGCGTCGAGGTGAACTTCCACGACTTCAAGAAGGCCGGCGTGCCGCCACAGCGCCTGCAGGCCTGGACCGCCGCCGCGGGCTGGGAGCGCCTGCTCAACCGCGCCGGCACCACCTGGCGCAAGCTCGATGAGGCGCGCCGCGCGGCGGTGACCGATGCCGCATCGGCCCATGGCTTGATGCTGGCCGAGCCCAGCGTCATCAAACGGCCAGTGGTCGAGTGGCCGGATGGCGCGATCACGGTCGGGTTCGACCAGGGCGACTGGGGCCGGCGCGTCTGACGCCCTGAGACGGCCGGGGCCTTGCCGCGCCCGACCGCCGCTCAATTGCCCTCGAAGCGCGGCGCCCGTTTTTCCAGAAACGCCTGCACGCCTTCGCGCAGATCGGCGCTGACCGAAGCCAGCAGAAACTGGTCGCGGTCCATCACGCTGGTGGCCTGGCGCAGCGCCAGGGCATGGGCGTTGATCGCTTCCTTGGTCATGCGCACCGGAATCGGCGGCAGCGCGGCGGTATCCACCGCCCAGCGCTGGGCCGCCGCCAGTGCCTGGCCGGGTTCGGTCAGCTCGTCAACCAGGCCCCAGCTCATCAGCTCGGCATCGCTGGGAGCGCGGCCGTAGAGCGTGAAGCGCTTGGCACGGGCCGGGCCGACCAGTGCGGTCAGCCGCGGCAGCGATTGCCAGCTCATGTTCATGCCCAGCGGCACCTCGGGCAGGCGGATCTGCGCGCCGCGTGCGGCGATGCGGAAGTCACAAGCCAGTGCCAGCGCGCAGCCACCGCCGAGGCAATGGCCCTCGATGGCGGCGATGGTGATGCACTCCATCTGCTCCCAGGCCTCGCACAGGTCCGGTCCCATGGCCAGCGCGCTGCGCTGCTCCAGCAGGCTGGGCCGGTCCGCCGCGGCGCTCTGGCCGGCGCGTTCTTTCAGGTCGGCGCCGGCACTGAAGTGCGGCCCGGCACCCGTGACGATCACCGCGCGCAGCGCCGCATTGCGGCGGTGCGCGCGGGCGAAGGCGGTCAGTTCGTGCATCAGGGCGCGGCTCAACGCGTTCAGGCGTTCAGCGCGGTTCATCGAGACGACCACGACGCCGCCATCGTGGTGCGCAATCTTCAGCAGGGACAGGTCGGTCATGGCAGCTGCGGGGTTGGGTGTCGAAGCGGGCATCAGGAGCGCTTGGCCACCAGGGTCAGGATGTCATAGCTGGCCACCAGCTCGCCGGCCTGGTTGGTCACCTCCACGTCCCAGGCCACGACGCCCTGGCCGACGCCCTTGGCATCGGTCTTGCGCCGGTCGATCTTGCGCTTGCAGGTCAGGCGCGCCTGGATGGTGTCGCCGATGCCCACCGGCTTGACGAAGCGCAGCGTGTCCAGGCCGTAGTTGGCCAGCACCGGGCCGGGCGCGGGCGAGACGAACAGCCCCGCCGCCGCCGACAGCACGAAGTAGCCGTGTGCGATGCGCTTGCCGAACGGGCTCTCGCGCGCCGCGACCTCGTCGAAGTGCATGTAGAAGTAGTCACCCGATATGCCACCAAAGGCCACGATGTCGGCCTCGCCGACCGTGCGCCGATGCGTCAGCAGCGACTCGCCGATCTGCAGGTCCTCGAAGTGGCGGCGGAACGGGTGCACCTCGGTCTCGACCAGCCGTGCGCCGCGCACATGCTCGCCGGTGACGGCCGCCAGCATGGTCGGTGAGCCCTGCACCGCTGCACGCTGCAGGTAGTGGCGCACGGCACGGATGCCGCCCAGTTCCTCGCCACCGCCGGCGCGGCCCGGGCCACCGTGCTTGAGCTGCGGCAGCGGCGAGCCGTGCCCGGTCGACTCGGCCGCGGCCTGGGCATCCAGCACCAGCAGCCGGCCATGCTGTGCCGCGGCCACCGGTATGGCCTGGGCAGCGATCGCCGGGCTGCGTGTCACCAGCGTGGCCACCAGGCTGCCGCGGCCGCGCGCCAGCAATGCCAGGGCTTCGTCCATGTCGCCGTCGTAGGCCAGCAGCGTGGACACCGGCCCGAAGGCCTCGACGTCGTGGGCGGCATGGCGATGGGCGTCGCGCGCGCGCAGCAGCGTCGGCGCGACGAAGGCGCCCTGCGCCGTGCCCTCGCCCAGCGGCGCGAAACCAGGCCCACCGTCGTACAGGGTCTCGGCCTGTTCGCGCAGCAGTGCCAGCCGGTCCGCCACATCGGCGGCCTGGGCATGCGACGCCAGCGCGCCCATGCGCACCGTCTCCAGCGCCGGGTCGCCGACGACCACCTGGGCCAGCCGGTGGCGCAGGCGCTCGGCCACGGCATCGGCCTGCGCCCGCGGCACGATGATGCGGCGGATGGCGGTGCACTTCTGGCCCGCCTTCACCGTCATCTCGCGCGCCACCTCCTTGACGAACAGGTCGAACTCCTCATGGTCGGGTGTGACGTCGGGCGCCAGCAGCGCGGCGTTGAGCGAGTCGGCCTCGGCATTGAAGGGTATCGACCGCCGCACCAGGTTGGCCTGCACCCGCAGCCGAGCCGCCGTGTCGGCCGAGCCGGTGAAGGTGACGACATCGGGCTCCTCCAGCCGGTCCAGCAGGTCGCCCGTGCTGCCGATGACCAGCTGCAAGGCGCCCGGCGGCAACAGGCCGGAGGCCAGCATCAGCCGCACCGCGGCCTCGGTCAGGTAGCTGGTCGCGGTGGCCGGCTTGGCAATGCACGGCATGCCGGCCAGGAAGCTGGGCGCGAACTTCTCCAGCAGGCCCCAGACCGGGAAATTGAAGGCGTTGATGTGCACCGCCAGGCCGCGCCGCGGCACCAGGATGTGCGTGCCCGCAAAGCCACCCTTGCGGCCCAGTGGCAGCGCGGGGCCCTCGTGCACCAGGTTGCCCGACGGCAGCTCGTTGCCACCGATAGCCGCATAGGCCGACAACGTGCCGGCACCACCCTCGATGTCGATCCAGCCGTCGGCCCGCGTGGCGCCGGTGTGGGCGGAGACGGCATACAGCGTCTCTTTGTGCTCCGCCAGGTGCTTGGCCAGGGCCTTCAGGATGGCGGCGCGCTGCTGGAAGTCCAGCGCCAGCAGGGCCGGCAGGCCGACGCTGCGCGCATGCTGCAGCGCCTCGCCGAAGTCCAGCGCATCGGCATGGGTGTGGAACAACTCGCGGCCGGTGACGGCGCTGCGCAGCACCTGCGCGGGGGCGGCGCCGATCCAGCGGCCGGCGATGAGGCTTTGAACGATGGGCATGGTCATGTCGGTCTGTCCAGGGGTCGAAATGGTCGAGGCGCCATAGGTCGCGCGGCAGCGTACCTCAGCGCAGTGCCGCCGATGCGTGACGGGCAGCCGCCGTCATGCCAGGGCCTGCCGCAGCATCGCCAGGGCACCGGTCAAGATGACGGCTTCCATCAGCACGGCATGCACCCGGATGGGCATACGCGCCAGCAGGGCGCGTGCGATGAAGGCGCCGGGGATCGTCGCCAGCCCGACCAGCAGGCCCACCGTGGCCAGCCGCAGGTCCAGTGCGTCCAGGCGGTTGAACATCAACACCTTGCCCAGGCCCATGGTCAGCGAGATCAGCGCATCGGTGGCCACCAGGGTGGCGCCGCCCAGGCCGGATGCCATCAGGATGGAAATCAGCAGGATGCCGGTGCCCGTCAACCCGCCGTTGAGCCAGCCGAAGGCCGCGCCCGCTGTGGCCTCGCCGGGCGGCGGCAATTTCCACGCACGGGCGGCCAGCCAGCGCCGCAACGGCACGCTGGCCAGCAGAAACAAGCCGAGCACCCAGGCCACGGCACGGGGCGGCAGCAGCGTATAGGTCCAGGCCCCGAGCAGGCAGGCTGGCAGCCCGGGTAGCAGGATGCGCCGCGCATGGGCCCAGGCCACCTCGCGCCGGAAGGCCACCGCCCGGCTGCCGTTGTTGAACAGCATGGCCATTGCCATCACCGGCACCACATGGGCCACGCCGACCACCGGGACCAGGAATCCTGGCAGCGCCAGCCCGGTACCGAAACCCGACAGGCCACCCAGGATGGATGCCGCCAGCGCCACGGCGCAGGCCAGCAGCAGGTCCTGCCCGCCCTGCGCCCACAACCCACCAATGAAGTCCACGGCGCTGATGCCGCGGCGTCAGCGGGCGTCGAAGGACAGCACCACCCGCTCGGTGGTGGGATGGGCCTGGCAGGTCAGCACGAAGCCCGCGGCGACCTCTGCCTTGTCGAGCGCGAAGTTGCGCTCCATGCGCACCGCGCCCTCCAGCACCTTGGCCCGGCAGGTGCCGCACACACCGGAGGTGCAGGAGAACGGCACCTCCAGCCCGGCCGCGCTGGCGCAGTCCAGGATGCTGGGCTGGTCCTTGTGGAAATCGACCTCCCGCTCCAGGCCGTCGCGGATGATGACGATCCGCGCCCGCTCGGCATCGCCGGCCGCGGCCTGATGCATCACCGCGCCGACAGGGCCGGCGCCCGGCGCCTGCGGCGCCACGCCGAAGCGCTCGATGTGGATACGCTCCTGCGGCACGCCGGCGTCACGCAGCGCGGCATCGGCCTCGTCGTTCATCTGGTACGGGCCGCAGATGAACGCATGGTCGATGCCGGCGGCCGGCACGAGCGCGCGCAGGAAGTCGCCGATCTTGTCGCGGTTCATCACGCCGTGGTTCAACGGCAGCTCGGTCGGCTCGTCGCTGAACACATGGTGCAGGGCCAGGCGCGCGAGGTAGCGGTTCTTCAGGTCCTCCAGTTCCTCCTTGAACATGGTCGAGCGCAGCATGCGGTTGCCGTAGACCAGCGTGAAGCGCGACAGGGGCTCGCGGCCGAGCACCGTCTTCAGGATCGACAGGATGGGCGTGATGCCGCTGCCGCCGGCAATGCCCAGGTAGCTGCGCCGCGCGGCCGCGTCGGTGGGCACGAAGAAGCGGCCCTGCGGCGCCATCACCTGCACCTCGTCGCCAGGCCGCAGCCGCTGGTTGATCCAGTTGCTGAACACGCCGTCGCGCACCCGGCGCACGCCCACTCGCAGTTCGCCGTCGTCCACGCCGGCGCAGATCGAGTACGACCGGCGCAGGTCCTGGCCGTCCACCTGAGCCCGCAGCGTCAGGTACTGGCCCTGGGTGAAGCCGAAGGTGGCCCGCAGGTCCGGCGGCACGTCGAAGCTGACGACGACGGCCTCGTCGGTGTCGGGTTCGATCGCGCGCACGCGCAGGGGATGGAACAGCACGCTCATGGCGAAGTCCTGTGGGTCGGGAATGGCGGCGTCTGGTAACGGCGGCGTCAGGCAATACCGGGCCGCGCCCCGGTCAGATGGGCTTGAAGTGCTCGAAGGGCTCGCGGCAGTCCAGGCAGCGATGCAGCGACTTGCAGGCCGTGGAGCCAAAGGCGCTGAGCCGCTCGGTGCGGCCGCTGGCGCAGCGCGGGCAGGCGGGCCCGATGGTGCGCCGGTACAGCCGGATCGGCACCGCGCCACCGGTATCGGCCGCGGTGGGCCCGGGCGGCGCGATGCCGTAGTCAAGCAGCTTGCGCCGGCCCTCGGCGCTGATCCAGTCGGTGGTCCAGGCCGGGCTGCGCCGGGTGACGGCCCGCGCCGGGCCGAGGCCGGCCATGCGCAACGCGGCCAGCACGCTGGCCTCGATGACCTCGGTCGCCGGGCAGCCGCTGTAGGTGGGCGTCAGCGTCACCACCAGGTGGCCGTCATCGGCCTCGGCCAGCTCGCGCACCAGCCCCAGGTCGCATACCGACAGGGCCGGCACTTCCGGGTCCGGCACCTCGGCCAGTGCGGCCCAGGCCTGGGCAATGCGGCCCGGCGCGTCGGCACCCGGCGCAGCGTCGCCGCCGGGCAGCGCCGAAGCGCCGGCCAGGGCGACGGCGCTCACCACCGCGCCCCTGGAAACTGCCGCTGCAGCTGCTGCATCTCGGCCAGCACATAGCCCATGTGCTCGCTGTGCACGCCGCGCGACCCGGTAGACCGGAAGGCACCGAAGGCCGGTGCCGGGCCCAGCGTGGCCTCGCGCAGCAGCGCATCCATTTCGGCACGCCAGGGCGTCTGCAGCTCGGCAACAGACGGCCCGAGGTCGGCCACCTGCGCCGCCGCATCGGCCGTATCGGCCTCGAACAGCTCGGCCGCATACGGCCACAGGTGCGCCAGGGCCTGCTGCATGCGCTGCTGCGACTGCGCTGTGCCGTCGCCCAGGCGCAGCACCCAGCCGGCCGCATGCTCCCAGTGGTAGCGCGCCTCCTTGACCGCCTTGCCGGCGATGGCCGCCAGCTCGGTGTCGGAAGATGTCTCCAGCCGCTGCCACAGCAGGCGCAGCCACAGCGCGACCATGGCATTGCGCAGCTGCGTGACCGCAAAGTCGCCAGGACGGCTGTTGCCGTTGCCCGGCTGGTTGGGCAGTTCCACCAGGGTCGGGTTGCGGTAGTCGCGCTCGTCGCGCAGGAAGGCGAGCTGGTCCTCGTCCAGCGCCGCGGCGCCGGCCTGCGCGCCACGCTGGCCGGCGAGCGTCAGCACGGCGCGGGCCTGGCCGATCAGGTCCAGCGCCAGGTTGGACAGCGCAATGTCCTCCTCCAGCACCGGCGCATGGCCCGTCCATTCGGCCAGGCGCTGGGCATGGATCAGGCAGGTGTCGCCGATGCGCAGCAGGTACTGCGTGGCCGGGTCGCGGCCGGGTGTCACGGATGCTTGCATGGTGCCGCTGCCCGCCCTACATGTGGTCGACCGAGGTCGGCAGCTTGTAGAAGGTGGGATGGCGGTAGACCTTGTCCTCCATCGGGTCGAACAGCATGGCCTTGTCGCCGGGGTCGCTGGCGATGATCTGGTCGGAACGCACCACCCACACGCTGGTGCCCTCCTGGCGCCGGGTATAGACCTCGCGTGCCATCTGCAGCGCCATGGCGCCATCAGCGGCATGCAGGCTGCCACAGTGCTTGTGGTCCAGCCCGGCCTTGCTGCGCACGAAGACCTCCCAGAGCGGCCACTCGGCCTTGGGAACGGATGTGTTGTCGGTCATCGCAGGTCTCCTTGATCAGGCGGCGGCGCGCAACGGCGCCTGGTGCTTGGCGGCATGGGCCAGCGCGGCCTCGCGCACCCAGGCGCCCTCGTCCCAGGCCTTGACGCGGGCCGCCAGCCGCTCGCGGTTGCAGGGGCCGTCGCCGCCGACCACGCGCCAGAACTCGGCCCAGTCGATGGTGCCGAAGTCGTGCGCCTGGCGGGCCTCGTTCCAGCGCAGGTCCGGGTCTGGAAGCGTCACGCCCAGCACCCCGGCCTGCTGCACCGTGGCATCGACAAACTTCTGGCGCAGCGTGTCGTTGCTGATGCGCTTGATGCCCCAGCGCATGCCCTGTGCGCTGTTCGGACTCTGGTCGTCGGGCGGGCCGAACATCATCAGGCTCGGCCACCACCAGCGGTTGACGGCGTCCTGCACCATCGCGCGCTGGGCGGCGGTGCCTTCGGTCATCATCGTCAACAGCGCGTCGTAGCCCTGGCGCTGATGAAAGCTCTCCTCGCGGCAGATGCGGATCATGGCGCGTGCATACGGCGCGAACGAGCAGCGGCAGATCGGCACCTGGTTCATGATCGCCGCGCCGTCGACCAACCAGCCGATCACGCCGATATCGGCCCAGCTCAGCGTCGGGTAATTGAAGATCGAGCTGTACTTGGCGCGGCCGGCATGCAGGGCCTCGACCAGCTCGTCGCGGCTGACACCCAGTGTCTCGGCCGCGGCATACAGGTACAGGCCGTGCCCGCCCTCGTCCTGGATCTTGGCCAGCAGGATGGCCTTGCGCTTGAGCGTGGGCGCGCGGGTGGCCCAGTTGCCCTCGGGCAGCATGCCCACGATCTCCGAGTGCGCATGCTGGCTGATCTGCCGCACCAGCGTGCGCCGGTAGTTATCAGGCATCCAGTCCTTGGCCTCGATGAACTCGCCGGCGTCAATGCGCGCATCGAAGCGACGTTGCAGCTCCAGCTCGTCGGCCGAGCGCAGCGGCCGGGTGGCGTCGGTGGGCTCGCCGTCGCGGCCCATGGTGTCCATGGCCTGGGTGTACATGCGGTGGTCTCCTGCGCCAAGCGGCGGGCCGCCGTCCGGCGGGATGGTCATTCATTGACCGACCGGTCGGTCGGGAATAGGCCGCATTGTCGCGGTCGGACAGGACCGGCGTCAACCGCAGCGGCGCCGGGCGGGGCCGCGCAGGGCTCAGGACAAACCCAGGATGGCGCGTACCAACGCCCGCGAGTGGCGTCCCAGGTTGCCCAGCAGCCGGGCCAGCTGCTTGGCCAGCTCGTCATGCTCGGCCTGCGGACCCTGGCTGAGCAGCGCATGCAGGTCTGGCATGGGCGTGTCGCCGGAGATCACCACCTTGGGGTCGCTGACATAGCTGGCTGGAAAGGTGCGCGCCAGCTGGGCATCGAGCTCATCGGCCGCGGCGGCCGACTCCAGGGCCACGCGCTGTCGCGTGGACGACGGCTGGTACACACGGTGCTGGTCGTCGCTGGCGTCGTCACGCAATGCGACCAGCAGCAGGTCGGTGTAGTCGCTGCGCTCATAGGCACGCTGCATGCGGCGGAACTGATAGGCCTCGACCACCGTGTGCCGGTTGGTCACCAGGTTGATGGCGTCGTTCTTGGCCTGCTCGGAGCCGACCTTGTCCAGCGCGTTGATCCACAGCATGCGCGCCGTGCTGACACCGGGCAGGACGCGGGCATGGTACGGCTGGGTCAGGTCCTGGACATAGTGCAGGGCCCAGCCCGTGAAGCGCCAGCCCCAGTAGGCATGCCCCTGGGCAAAGGCGACACGGGCCAGCGCACTGAACTGCTGCACCCGAAGCTCCGGATAGGTGCGCTTCAGGAAGCCCGCGGCCAGGTAGACGATGCGCGACTCGTGGAAGAAGCCCATGTGGAAGGGTGCCTGGCCGGAGTAGGTCACCGCCGGGTTACCGAAGGGCTGCCGGCCAAAGCCGAAGCGCGGCGCGACCTCGGCATGGCTGTCGTCCCACAGGCCGAGGTCCAGGCCATAGTCCGGCTCGTTCGACGCCGTGGCCACCACCTCCAGCGCCGGCAGCTCATCGCCCGGCTCCAGGGCTGCGAACCGATGCTCGCGCGCACCCGCGCCGCCCTTCAGCGTGGTGATGCGTTCCCAGGCCAGCGTGGCATGGCCGACATTGCCGGGCCGCAACTGCACGAACAGCGGCAGCCGTGCCGCCGGGTTGATGCGCAGGGCATTGAGGAACCGCGCCCGCAGGTCCGGCGCAGCCGCGTCGACCCGGAACGCCAGCGCGTCCGGCCGGGCGGCATAGTCCGGCACATTGGCCCGTGCCCAGGTCTCGGCCTCGTCCAGCGCCGCCTGAACCCGTGGCGCCTGCGCCGACAGGAAGGCCTCCAGTGTCTCCACCCGCACCCGCGGCTGGTTGACCTGTGGCATCACCGACAGGGCCTGCCAGGTGCACAGGGCATGTCCGCTCCAGCCCCGGGCGCCGCCCGCCGACAAGGCAGCGGCCAATGCCAGCACGACAGTTCCGAGGTGCCGCATGGCCGGCCGCCGCTCAGCGATCACTGAATCGAGGGCTGCGCTTCTGCTGAAAGGCGGCCACGCCCTCGGCAAAGTCACCCTCTCGCCCAAGCTGGCCCTGGACCTGCCCCTCCAGGGTCAGCGCCTCGGCCAGCGACATCGGCATTGCGGCGTCCAGCAGGCGCCGGGTCTGGGCCAGCGCCTGGGTGGGCATCGTCGCCAGTCGGCCCGCAAGGGTCTGCACCGCATCCTCGAACCCGGCGTCGTCCACTGCGCGCCAGATCAGCCCGATGCGCTCCGCCTCCTCGGCCGGCAGCTTGTCGCCTGTCATGGCCAGCCCGAGGGCACGCGCCCGGCCAACCAGGCGCGGCAGCAACCAGCTGCCGCCGCAGTCTGGAATCAGCCCAATCTTGCTGAAGGCCTGGATGAAACTGGCCGACCGCGTCGCGACGACGAAGTCGCACAGCAAGGCGAAATTGGCGCCGGCACCCGCCGCGACGCCATTGACCGCTGCAATGGTCGGCATCGGCAGCGCGCGCATGGCCAGCGCCAGCGGCTTGTACAGGCGCTCGATCACGGCCCCGACGTCGGGCGCGCCACCGGGACCGGCGGCCATGTCCGGATCGTTCAGGTCCTGCCCGGCGCAGAAGCCGCGGCCGCTGCCGGTGATCACCAGGCAGCGCACGGATGAATCCGCTGCAGCCGCATCCAGCGCCGTCCGCAACTCACGGTGGAGTGCGCCGGTAAAACTGTTCAGCGCCTGCGGGCGGTTCAATGTCAGACGCCGCACCGGCCCCTGATGGGTGACGAGGACGAGCGGCTCTGACATCGGCATGCTCCTGGGCGGGAAAACCCGGGCGATGCTACTTGACTTGGCGCCGGCCCTGGAACCGGCCGCGCTGGCACGCGACCCGGCAGGTGCCTCAGCTTGCCGCGGCTGCAGGCGGTGCCTCCAGCATCCACTCCACCAGCTTGGCGGTGTTGCCCAGCGAGATCTGATGGGCATGGATCAGGCCGAGCACGCCGATGCGGTTGAGCTCCAGCACGTCGGCATCCTTGAGCCCGCGCAGCTTGTCGTCGTCCACCGTCATGAAGCCGTCGATGCCGACCTTGGTGCCGTCCGGCGTGGTGGCATCGAACCGCATGTCGCGCAGCAGCCCCAGCTCCTTGAGCTTGGCGCCGACCAGCCGCGTGCGCTCGACCTCCATCTCGTACTCCTCCAGCTGCTTCTGGATGCCACGCGTGAACTCCGAGGGCTCGCCACTGGGCTCGAACAGCGCGTTGCCGGTAGTCCGGTTGAGCCCGCCCCAGCTCTCGTCGACACACAACACCAGCTGGTTCTCGCCCACGCGCACCATGCCGAAGGGATACATCCGGATCATCACCGGCAGGTAACGTGTGCGCCAGCGGCCGTCCGGCTGGATGCACAGGTTCTGGCCGGCCTTCATGCCCAGCAGGGCCACCGGCGCGATGGCCGGCTGTCCATCCGGCCCCTGGCCGGCGTTGATCCAGACGATGGGCAGGTCGCGGCAGGCATCGGCGAACTCGACCGTGGCCAGGAAGATGGCATGCAGGTTGGCCGCCAGCGTCGGCTCGCGGTGCTCGACATTGAGCTTCAGGGTGCGATGCTGCTCACGGTCCAGGCCGACGGTCTTGATGTGCAGGGCGTCGTTGATCACGAAGCGGTTTCCTCGATGTCAAAAGGGATGCGGCTGGCCAGCACCTTGTCCACGCGCTTGCCATCGAGGTCGACCACCTCGAATCGCCAATCCTGCCATTCGACCACATCGGCGGTGTGTGGCAGCCGGCCCAGCAGCAGCATCACCATGCCGGCCAGCGTGTTGTAGCGGCCGCGGTCCTCCTGCGGCAGCTCGTCGATCTCCAGCCGGTCCTTCAGCTCAGTCGCCGGCATCAGGCCGTCAACCAGCCAGGATCCGTCCGCCCGCTGCACCGCCCAGGCATCGCCGGGCTCCGCGCTGTGGAACTCGCCGGCGATGGCCTCCATCAGGTCGCGCAGGGTGATCACGCCCTGAACCGAGCCGTACTCATCGACCACGAACACCAGCTCGGTCTCGGATGCGCGAAAGTGTTCGATCAACTCCATGCCGGTCAGCGTCTCGGGCACGAAGACCGCCGGGCGCATCAGCTCGTCCAGCGCCACCGGCCGCCCTTCGGCCAGCGGCCGCAGCAGATGGCGGGCCTCGACCACGCCGACCACGTCGTCCAGGCCGCCGCGGCACACTGGGTAGCGCGCGTGCTGCTCATGGCCCAGCACATCCATCAGCTGCGCCAGGGATGCATCCAGGTCCAGCCAGACGATGCCCGAGCGCGTGATCATCATCGACCCGACCTGGCGCTCGTCGAGCCGGAACACATTGCGCACCATCTGGTGCTCCTGTTCCTCGATCACGCCCGCGTCCACGCCCTCCTCCAGGCTGGCGGCGATCTCTTCCTCGGTGACGCTGCGGCTGGGACCGTGGCGCAGGCCGAACATCCGCAGCACCGCCTCGGTACTGGCCGACAGCAGCCACACGAACGGCCGCGTCGCGCTGGACAGCCACTCCATCGGCCGGGCCACCAGGCGCGCCACGGTCTCCGGAAACATCTGGCCGATACGCTTGGGCACCAGCTCGCCGAAGATGATGGTCAGGAAGGTGATGCACACCA
The DNA here is from genome assembly GCA_046160725.1 of Aquabacterium sp. GTDB lineage: Bacteria > Pseudomonadota > Gammaproteobacteria > Burkholderiales > Burkholderiaceae_C > JBJXHB01. The sequence continues at coordinate 22,729 of JBJXHB010000434.1, read as the reverse complement.
CCACCAGCGCCGTCGCCGTGATCGCGGCGGCACGCTCGGTGATCGTGACCATGGACTGCATCCAATGCGCCAGCGGCGCGGCGAAGGCCGCCTCGCCGACGATGCCATTGAGCACGCCGATGGAGGTGATGCCGATCTGCACCGTGGACAGGTACTTGGTCGGGTGCTCGTGCAGGTCAAGCGCAGCCGCGGCCAACGCGTCGCCGCTCTCCTGCATCACCGCCAGCCTGGCTTTGCGGGCCGCGGTGAGCGCCATCTCCGACATGGCGAAGATGCCATTCAGCAGGATCAGGAGAGTCAGCAGTGCAACGTCCATGCGCCGGTGCCATCCGCCGGCACCCATCACCCCGGCTTGCGCCGACGATGGAAAGCAGCGTAGCAGAATCGACCTCATGGACTATCTGGTGGGTGACCTGCAAGGTTGCTGCGATGCGCTGGACCGGCTGCTGGCCGAGATCGGCTTCTCGCCGTCGCGCGACCAGTTGCATCTGCTGGGCGACCTGATCAACCGCGGGCCGCACTCGTTGCAGACGCTGCGCCGCCTGTCCGACCTCGGCGACGCGGCCCAGTGCCTGCTCGGCAATCACGACCTCAGCCTGTTGGCGGTGGCCGCCGGTGTGCGCAAGCCGCATCGGCGCGATACCACCGGCGAGATCCTCGCCGCCCCGGACCGTGAGCATTGGCTGGATTGGTTGCGCCACCGCCGCATGGCCGCCATGGCCGAAGGCTGGCTGCTGGTGCATGCCGGCGTGCCACCGGGCTGGGACGCGGGCCAGACCCTGGCCCGAGCGACGGAGGTGGAGGCCATGCTGCGAGGGCCCGACCTGGACGACTTTCTCAAGGAGATGTACGGCGACCAGCCCGCGCGCTGGGACGACGCCCTGGAGGGCCACGCGCGGCTGCGCTTCATCGTCAATGCCCTGACGCGCATGCGCTTCTGCGATGCCGAAGGCACGCTGGAACTCGACACTAAGGAGGGTGCGGCCGCCGCACCGCGCGGGTTCATGCCGTGGTTCGAGCATCCGGGCCGGGCCACGCGAGATCAACCCGTCGCCTTCGGCCATTGGTCCACGCTGGGCCTGATCGACCGGCCGAACCTTCTGTCGCTGGATACGGGATGTGTCTGGGGCGGCGCCCTCACAGCGGTGCGCGTGGACGGCGGCCGGCGCGAGATCACCCAGGTGTCCTGCGCGCCGGCATCGGCGCCGGCTTAGATCTTGTCCGCGCGCTGGATGGGCCTGCAGTGCCCATTCGCGAACGCGAACTTGGCCGACAATGCCGCCCCGACGGAGGCATGGCAGAGTGGTCGATTGCACCTGACTTGAAATCAGGCATGCCCGCAAGGGCATCGTGGGTTCGAATCCTACTGCCTCCGCCAGTGTTCGCGGCCCTTTGCCAGGGCGTGCTCCGCACGATCAGTACAGGAGGAAGGACCCGTCTTCCTCGTGGCCGGTCAGGCGCACCAGGCGCGTGGCCGTCGCCTCGGCCGGCGTGCCGTCCAGCCGCCAGATGCTGTCAGCGCCGGTGCTGCGAACGCAACGGATACGCTGCTCGTCGACACCGACCTGCACCCGCTCGCAAGGGGCAGCCACAGCCGACAGGCTGGCGCCGGGCAGCAGACGCTGCCCGTTGCGCACGGGCACCTGAAAGGCCAGGATGCGTTGGTCGTCCCCACGGATGAGCAGGAGGTCGACCGGATCCGCGCCCGGGCGCTGCACCGGATGCGGCACCCACTTGTGCTGACGTGGCCGCAGGTCGTCTACCGCCACGCGAGGCGCGGCCGAGTCCACCGGCGGCGGCGTGAGCAGCGCCGACCCGGCGGCAACGCAACCGACCACCACCAAAGCGCTCGCCACCACGGCTGCCAGAGCCTGCATGTCAACGCCGCGCGACCAGGGCCAGCTTGCCGTGCCGGCTGAAACCAGCGCCGTTGCAGCGGTAGAACACCGCGCAGTGGATGTTCATGTGTGGTCCGGCCCTGCCGGTTGCGTCCGGTGCAGTCACCGACCTGACCCGACCTGGGTCAGGCCAACCCGGCGTCAAGACGGTCCAGCAGCAAGGGCCTGGCATGCAGGTAACGTGCCGCCTTGCGCTTGGCCTGGATGTCCCGGTAGACCAGGGCCGCCTGGGCCTCGGTGATGTCCAGCGCCGCCGCCAGGTCGACCGCCGAACAGCCCGCATCATGTGCCCACAACGCCAGGTCCATCTGTGCGTACGGCAGCGCAAAGTAGAACTCGTCCTGTCCTTGCTCCAGCGTGTAGGTGTCAGTGGTCGGCGTGGCACTGCAGATATCCGGCGGCAAGGCCAGATGCCGCGCCATGCGGTAGACCTGGGTCTTGTACAGGTGCGCAATCGGCTTGAGGTCGGAAGTGCCGTCGCCGTTCTTGACGAAGAAGCCCTGGTCGTACTCGAGTCTGTTCGGCGTACCGACCACCGCATAGTTCAGTCGGTCGGCGTGAAAGTAGTCGTAGGTCTTGCGCAACCGCTGCTTGAAGTTCGTTGCGGCGACGATCTGCAGGTAGTCGCGCACCGGCAGGCGTTTGTCGTGCAGTGCCCCGCCCGGCTCCTGCACGACCAGCTTGAAGAAATTGATGCCTCGCTCGGTCCCGCCGGCAATCACGATCTTGCTCTTCCAGCCGCCGCCGTAGCCGGGAAACACGCGCCGGATGGCCTCGTCCCGCACGGCGTAGCAGCCCAGCGCCGTCAGCGCGGGCGTCAGGTTGTGCACCTCGAAGGCGATGCCCAGGTGGCGGGCCAGCTGCTGCCCACGCGCCAGGCTGTCGGGGCTGGAGTCCTGCTCAGGCATCAGGATGCCGAACACCTTGCCGGGACCAAAGGCCTGCACCGCCAGTGCGGCACAGACCGAGCTGTCGATGCCACCCGAGATGGCCACGACGCAACCGCGCCGATGCAGCCGATTGACGACGGCGTCCAGCATCCACTGAGAGATCCGGCGCACCTCCGCCGCAAGGTCCAGGTGCGGCAGCAGCAGCCGCGGTGGGGTCTCCGTCATCCCAGCCACCTGCTCAATGCGTCGGGGATGTCGATCCACCCTGCTTGCGCAGAACGAAAGCCGCCAGCAGGTCCAGGGAGTCCAGGTTTTCCGGCACCATCTCCTCATCGTCGATGGTGATGGCATACCGGGACTCCAGGTGCGTGACCACCTCCAGCACACCGGTCGAGTCCAGGATCTGCCGCTCCATGAAGGAATCGGCATCGCCCAGCGGCGCGACAGCGGCCCCCATGATGAAGTTGTCCATGATGAACTGCCGCAGCTCGGCCTTCAGGTTGTTCATGTCGGTTGGGTGCGAGTCTCGGTTTGCTGTCACGCCGCTGCGGCCGGACCGCCATCGGCGGGGACCATGAACAGGTGCCGCAGATCGACCTTGCGGATCTTGCCGGAGTCGGTGCGCGGCAGATTGTCGCGGAACAGCACTCGCTTCGGCGCCATGTAGCTCTCCAGATGTTGCAGGCAATGGCGGATGACGTCACGCTCTGTCAGCTGAACCTGCGGTCGCAGTGCAACCACAGCCACCACCGCCTGGCCCAGGGCGTCGTCCGGCACACCCATGACGGCGCAGTCGAGAACGCCGTCAATGCCGTAGATCACGTTCTCCACCTCGCGCGGAGCGACCTTCTCGCCCCGGCTCTTGATGATGTCGTCGCTGCGGGCGACGAAGTAGAGCCATCCCTCGGCATCGGTCCGGAAGATGTCTCCCGTATGCAGCTCGGTCCCGGCGGGTCCGGCGCGCAGCCGCGCGGCGGTCTCGGCCGGCTTGTCCCAATAGCCCTGCATGACATGGTCGCCGTGGACCACCAGTTCACCGGTAGCGCCTGGCGGCAAGCGCCGCCCCTGGGTGTCGACCAGCCAATGGTCCTGCCCGGGCATGCCACGGCCGACGCTGGTCGGCCGCAGCGCCAGCTGCTCGGGCGGCAGATAGCTGATGCGCTTGCACTCGGTCATGCCGTACATGGACATGAGCACGGCCTGCGGAAAAACCTTCTGCAGCTGCCGGATGTGGTGCTCGGACAGGGCCGCCGCCGCATTGGTCAGCAGCCGGATGGACGAGAGGTCCAGCCGCGCCAGATGCCCCAGCCCCAGGATGGCAGAGAACAGCGTCGGCACACCCGGAAAGACGGTGACACGCAGCTGCGCCAGCCGCTCCACCAGCCGCGCCGGAAACGCCGCTGACCGCTCCAACACCAACGTCGCACCGATGCCCAGCCCCATCAGCAGGTGGTACAGGCCATAGCTGAACGCCGGCGACAGCGCCAGTCCGATGACATCGTCATCCCGCAGCTGAAGGTAGGACTGAACCGAACGCCAGGCCGCACACATGTTGCGGTGGCTGAGCATCACACCCTTGGGAACACCGGTCGTGCCCGAGGTGTAGATAACCGCGGCGAGCGCGGTGTCCGGCACCGCGGCCAATGGGTGGGCTGTTGGGTCGGCCGATGGGTCGACCGATGGGTCGACCGATCGGTCGGCCGGGCTGTCGACCAGGCTGGTGTCGGCCTCATCGGCCGGCCATGGCACGGTATCCGGCGGCGTACCGGCACCGCAGACCACGCAGACCCGGACGGATGCGCAGCGCCGCCGGGGACCGCTCCATTGCGCGGCCAGACCGGTGTCGGTGACCAGGGCTACCGCCCGCAGGTCGTCCAGCATGTAGGCCAGCTTCTCAGACCGGGTGAGCGGCGAGACCGGCACGAAGACGGCGCCGATGCCCAGGACCGCATGGACCGCCACCGCAAACTCGATGCTGCTGTCGAGGTAGACCACCACCCGATCACCCTGGCGCACGCCATAGGCCTGCAACAGCCTCTCAAAGGACGCCACGCGTCGCGCGAGCCCAGCGTAGGTGATGTCCTGGGCGCCGGCCACGATCGCAGTCCGGTCAGGCCGGATGCGGCACTGCTCGCGAAAAGCCGCGTGCAGCAGCATGGCTTCAGGCCGGCGCCGGCGCGCGCGGCCCCGCCGGTGGCGCGATGAACTGCTCGTGCAGCAGCATCGTGGACAGGATGCCGACGAACGCCATGTTGTCCGCAAAGCCTGTGGCCCGCCCTGCCCGGCACTTGTCGACCAGCTTGCCGACCGCCACTGAGTCGAACAGGCCGGCATCGTTCAGGCGGCGCGGGCTGAGCAGTTCCGCCACCGGTTCCAGCGGCTGCCCATCGTCGAAGAAGCTGGCACTGTCCGGTGCGCGATAGGGCTGCTTCGGGCGCTGAAGAACAGCGGCCGGCAGCTCGTCGGCCATGGCTTGCTTCAGGATGTGTTTCTCGACCAGCCCGCGCAGCTTGAACGACGGCGGCAGGCGATTCGCGAACTCGATCACACGGTGATCCAGGAACGGGAACCGCGCCTCGATGGAAGCGGCCATGGCCATCCGGTCGCCCTGCGCCGAAAGCAGGTAGCCCGACATCAAGGTGTGGGCCTCCACATACTGGTCGCGCCCTTGCGGCGACCAGCCCGCCATGTCATCGGGTAGCCTGGCGCTGAGCGCGGCATGGGCATTCCAGGCGACCGCCTTGGCATGCCAGTCCGGCCGCAGGTACTGCAACGCCCGGCGCGTACTGGCCATGCGCGGGATATGCGCAAACCAGGGCTCACCCGCCTGGTCCAGGCCGTCACTGTAAAAGCGGCGCGTGAAGGCACCGCCGGCGCCAGGGGAGGTATCCAAGTAGGGATACAGCCGCTCCAGCAGCCGCCAGCGCCAGCGGGACGCCGGCTGCCGGCTCATGAAACGCCTGATCCGGGCCTCCTTGAACAGGTCGTAGCCAGCGAAGACCTCGTCTGCGCCTTCGCCCGTCAGCACCACCCGGTAGCCGGCGGCTCGCACATGGTCCGCCAGCAGCATCATCGGCGCCGGCGCCGTGCGCACGAGCGGGGACTCCGCATGCCAGACCGTCCGGGCAAATGCCGCCGCGATGTCACCGTGGCGGCAGGCCACAGGCGCGTGCTCGGTGCCCAGAAAGCGAGCCATCTCGCGTTGATGCGGGCTCTCGTCGAAGGCGTGGTCCTCGAAGGTCAGCGAGAACGTCTTCAGCGGCGTCGCCGTATGGTGGCGGATGATGGCCGTGATGACCGCGGAGTCCAGGCCGCCACTGAGGTATGCGCCAACCGGCACGTCCGCACGCAGCTGCAGCCGTACGGCGTCGATCAGCAAGTCGCGCAGTTCATCGGCGCAGTCGGCCTCGCTGCGGCCGGCCGGGATGGCATCGCCAAAGGTCCAGTCCCAGTACCGGCGGGTGGTCATGCCCTCCGGGGTGACGACCATCAAATGACCGGGCGGCAAGTTGTGAACCTGCTCAAACACACTGCCAGGCGGCAGCACGGACCAGAAGTGGAAAACCGAGGCCAGACCGTCGGCGTCCAGGCGCCGGGGCACCTCGGGCAGCTGAAACAGCGCCTTGATTTCCGATGCGAAGGCCAGCCGACCGCCGACATGGCTGTAGAACAGCGGCCGGATGCCGGTCCGATCGCGCGCCAGGACCAGCCGCTGGCGTGGTCTGTCCCAGAGGGCGATCGCGAACTGGCCGTTCAACGCCTCGACGAACTGGTCGCCCAGGTCCTCGTACAGATGAAGGATGACCTCAGTGTCCGACTGCGTGCGGAACCGGTGCCCTCGGCGCTCGAGCCCGGCGCGCAACTCGATGAAGTTGAAGATCTCGCCGTTCGAGATCACCCGGATGCTGTCGTCCTCATTGGCAATAGGCTGCCAACCGCCCTCGAGATCGATGATGGACAGGCGCGCATGGGCAAGGCCGACCTGGTCTTCGATGAAGACACTGCTGCCGTCCGGGCCGCGATGTGAGAGTGCGCCGATCATGTCGAGCAGCTCGGCCCGTTGGGGGACGCGCCCGGTCGGAAATGCAAACAGCCCGGCGATGCCGCACATGGGGTCAATCCGCGTCGTTGTCGAAACTGGTCAGGTACCAGCCGTCCGGCGCTGGCAGGTCCGCTGTTCCCGCGCTGATGAACAACGGCATCGCATCGGGCCGCAGGACCCAGCCCGCCTGGCTCAGCTGCCCGGCCACGGCCGGATCGCCGAAGAACTCGACCGACACCGTCTGTCCGCCCTGCCGCCGAACAAAGCGTCCAAATGCCAGCATCAACGGCAGCGTCATCGCGGCCGGGTCGCGACTGAAGAAGTCGCCAACCTCAATCATCCCGCCCATCCGTCGCCAGGCGACATATCCGCAGGAACGCCCACCACCATCGCTCGCGACAAAGAGGTGCCAGGCATGGCGAGCCGGCTCGACAAAACGCCAGCGCAGCATCCGGCTCGTCCGCTCGGAAAACAGGCCATGCGTGGGCCGGTGGTTCCAGATCTCATCGACAGCCTGGCTGTCCCAGGGCGCGGCCATGCCCACCAGACGCTGGGCTTGGCGCCGGTCGAACCATGCATCGCGGGCTCGCAGCCCGATGTCGACCAGCGGTGCCAGCACAGCAGCGATCCAGGACGGCAGCTGCCTTGCCAGTGCGGCCCGGCTGGCCAGCAGCTTGGAATGCCGGCTGACCAGGCCCAGGGATGTCAGTCCGGCGCGGACCAGCACCGGCGCCGCCTTGGCATTGGGCGTCCCGTAGACGAAGTCGAATCGGGCATGTCCCAGCGCGACGCCGCTGCGCAGCAGGACCAGCGCAGGCCCCAGGAACCGGTGCGATGCCGACACCACATAGTCCGCCATGCCCACCGCGGCGCGGACCCGGCCGCCCTGATGAAAGCGCCGGGGATACAGGCCCTGGGTGCCCATCGGTTGTGCCTCGCCCGCCGCCCTGAGCAACACGACAGCGCCTGGGCCCGCGGGGTTTTCCTGGTAGCCCAGCCGCAGCTTGGTGCGCGCGGTGGCTGCGTCATGCCCAATCAGGTTTTGTACCCAGAGGGCCTCGATCTCTGACGCGGCCCCGGCCAGGTCGGCTTCCACGGTCGAATAGGTCATCGCCATGGGTCAGCTCCGCCGAACACCACGCTGCGCGAGCCCCCGACACACCACTGTGCCGTGGCCGCTCATGTTGATAGCGCCTGATGAGGACGCCTGAACAGGTAGAGCGCCAGCCTCTCGGCCCGGAACCGACCGGCCCGGTCGATCATGACCTCGGTCTCCAGGCCTGCGCGCGCGAGCATCCCGTCGACGCTATGGCGCGTCGGGTTGATGGCTGGCACGCTGTTGAACAGCAACTCAAACCCGGCCAGCCTGGCCCGCTCGGCGACTTCCGCTGTGAATCGCCCATGCGGGAAGGACAGGGTCTCGGGCGGCGCGGCCTCGGGACGTCGCGCCGCCAACGACTGCCGTGCGCCAGTCAGTTCCGCATCAAGGTCGGTGGCCTGGGTCAGTGGCACATGAGTCTTGCCATGCACGCCGATCGCGATGCCGCCGTCGGCCAATTGGCCCAACTCCGTGTGGGTGACCATCTGACGGCAGCCGTCTGACAGCGCCGCGCCAAGGTCCTGCAGAAGCCGCTCGCGGCGCGCCTGCGGCATATCCTCGACCACCTTGACCAGACTGCGGATCTCGTCAAGTCCCTCGCCACGCAGCGCCGGCAGCTCATCGACATGCAACCGCAAGACCTGCCGCAAACGCGCCGCCTCAAGGCGCCCGAGCCGGAAGGCGGCAACAATGCGCTCCTGAAAAAAGGCCGCGTCCCGATCGACGGCATCGGCCACCACGAATATCAGCCCCGGCAATGCATGTGCCGCCATCCGCGGCAAGGCATACATCACGTTGTCCGCCCAGCCATCGTCGAAGGTGATCAACAAGGCACAGCGCGGCAACGTCGCCTGCCCGCGCCGGGCCGCCAGGACCTGCTCCACGGAAACCACGTTGTAGTGCCGCGCCAGAAACCCCAGACAGGCCGAGAAGTGATCAGCGCGCAAGGTGTAGTCCGGGTCGCAGGACATCCAGCGCGGGTCCTGCGGCTCCAGAACGCGGTGGAACATGACGACCGTCAGCGTGTACCGGTTGCGCCAGCGGTGGTACGCCCCCAGCACGCCGGTGGCATACAGCAGCTTCTTGATGTAATCAACCAGCATGGATACCGAAGTCGAGATTTCTGTTGTCATCCCCACGTTCAATCGACGTGCCCTGGTCGAACGCGCCTTGAACAGCGTCCTGGCCCAGACCCTCCCAGTGGACGAGATCATTGTCGTTGATGACGGGTCCACCGACGGCACGGCCGAAGCCCTGCAGCTAGGCTATGGAAGCCGCATGCGCTATGTCCGACAGGCCAATGCCGGTGTTTCGGCGGCGCGCAATCACGGGCTGCGCCTGTGCCGCGGCCGCTACATCTGCCTGCTGGACAGCGACGATGAATGGCTGCCGGACAAGACCCGCCTGCAGCGCGACTGGCTGCAGGCCCACCCGGACTTCGGCATGGTGGTCTGCGATGTGACCCGGGTCGACGCCCTGCACCAGGCCTACGACACGTTTCGCAGGCGCGACCTGATTCCGCAGGACGGCGATGTCCTGAAATGGGTGCTGCTGGAGCCGGCACTGGCGCCTTCGTCGGTGATGCTACGACGGGCCGTCTACGAATCGGTCGGCGGGTTCGACGAAACGTTGCCGACCGCCGAGGACCTGGACTTTCACCTGCGCATTGCGGCGCGCTGGAAGATCGGCGTGATCGAGCAGTCGCTGGCCCGTGCCATGCGCGGCCATGACGGACTGTCCAGCCTGGGACGGACCTACGACGACTATGTACGCGTCGTGGAGGCGGCGGTGGCCGCCAATCGAGACCGGCTGACGCCCAGGGAGCAGGACCAGGTCCTGGCTCACGTCTACGTCCGCAACGCCCGCGGCATGATTGTCGCGGACCGTTGGCCAGACGCCTGGCGCCTGGCGCGTCAAGCCTGGACGCGCCGGCCTGACGGCCGAACCTTGACACGGCTGGCGACGCTGCTGCCATTGGCTTTGCGCCGCGCGGTCGGGTCCTGGCGGCGCCGCTGGTTCTTTGCCGGGCGCTGAAACTGGACCCGGCCCGATCTGCTCCACATAGACTCTTGCCATGACCAAGCGCACCTGGCAACTCATCATCGCCGCCTGTTTGATCGGGGCCGCTGCGGCCGCGGCCTGGATCGGGCCCAAAGTCATGCGCCGCATGGACATGCAGGGTCTGAAAGTGGTGGTCGTAGCCAAGGGCCTGGACAACCCCTGGTCATTGGCCTTCCTGCCGGACGGCGGCATGCTGGTGACCGAGCGACCCGGGCGGCTGCGCCGCGTGGGCGCCGACGGCAGCCTGTCGCCGCCACTGGCCGGTCTGCCACCGGTCATGGCCCAGGGCGAGGGCGGTCTGCTGGATATCGCGCTGGACCCGGGCTTTGCTGGGAACGGCAGGGTGTACTGGACCTACAGCGAGCCCGACCCGGCCAATGCCGCCATCGCCAGCACCGCGGTCGCCAGCGGCCGCCTGGACGGCAACCGCATCGTCGACGTCAAGGTCATCTTCCGCCAGGCCCGCAAGGTGGGCGACCCGACCCATTTCGGTTCCCGGTTGTTGTTCGCGCCGGATGGGCGGCTGTTTGTCGCGCTCTGGGACCGTGGGCAGCGTGCCGACGCGCAGTCGCCGGCATCGGCCCACGGCAAGATCCTGCGCCTGGAGCCCGACGGCACGGCGCCGGCCGACAACCCGTTCGCCGTTGACCCCGCAGCCTTGCCGCAGTTGTGGACGCTGGGCCATCGCAACGTGCAAGGGCTGGCTTTCCACCCGGGCACGGGGGAGTTGTGGGCATCGGAGCATGGTCCCCAGGGCGGCGATGAACTGAACCTCATCCGCAAGGGTCGCAACTACGGCTGGCCGGTCATTACCTACGGCTGCGAGTACACCACCTGCGCCAGGATCGGCGAAGGCACACAAAAGGACGGCCTGGAACAGCCGGTGGCGCACTGGACCCCGCAGGCCATCGCACCGACCGGCATGGCCTTTGTCACCAGCGACCGCTACCCCGGCTGGAAGGGCGACCTGTTCGTCGGCATGTTGCAGGGGCGCGCCCTGATGCGCGTGCGGCTGGACGGGCAGAAAGTCGTCGAGCAGCAGCCTGTGCTGACTGGCCTGATGGACCGTGTCCGCGACGTGCGGCAGGGGCCGGATGGTTGGCTGTATCTGCTGGTGGGCCGGGACCAGGGCCGCATCATCCGGGTCGAGCGCTGAGCCGTTGATCCATGCGCGGGCCCTGACAGGCAGGCGCCATTCATGGCGTCAGTCGGGATCGGCGCTGCCATGGCGCGCCAGCGCGCGCTGCAGCGACCATCGGCTGCCAAAGCCGCAGCGCTGGGCAACCGTGTCACGGTCGACGATGCCCGCCGCCAGGGCCCGCCGCGCCGCGTGCGCGCGCTTGCGGGTCAGATAGGCGTGCGGGGAGATGCCGAACAGCCGCGTGAACTCGCGGACGAAATGAAAGCGCGACAGGCTGGCCTCGGCCGCCAGGCGTTCCAGGCACAAGGCCTGGTCGTAATCGCTTTCGATCAAGTCGACGGCGCGCCTCAGGCGGCGGTGCAACTCTGCGCGCAGCGCCGGCCGAGGCGACGCGACGACCGCAGCGGCACGCTCCTGGGTCAGCATCGCATCCAGCAGCACCGTCAGTTGCTCCTCCAGCCAGTTCTCGTCGCGCTCGCCGGCGACAACAGCGCTGGCGATGTGTTTCAGGCGCCGGCTCACGCCCCCTTGATGCCGGCGCAGGTGCCCGGCAAAGGCAACGGGCTGCGCCGGCCGGTCGGGACAGTCCAGTGCCGCCTTGATGCCGCGTGACTGCTGCGCGGCCACCTCGTGTTGCATGCCCGGGCGGAAGAAGATGGCGAAGGTCCAGGCCGGCCGATCGCCCTGCAGCAGGCTGCCGTAGCGCGTGCCCTCGTCAAGCACCAGCAGGTTGTCGTCATCGACCACGACCTCCCGATGCGGCAGGAAGAACCGCTCGCGCCCGCCCTGCGTCATCTTGATCGACAGGGTGTGGGGGATGACGGCGTACTCGACCTGGGTGGCGCGGCCGCAGACCACGGCGTTCTCTCGGCCCCAGCGCGCATAGAAGCGCCGGCGAAACGCGGCATTGGCCGGGTTCTCGGGCCGGGGCGGCAGGTCGGGCAGCGTGGTCAGGATCATCGGAGCCGTTGCGGTTGGCCGCGACGCCGTGTCGCCGCGGGGCGGGCAGCGCTGGGCGCCGCACTGCGATGCGAGTCTGCCTCAGGTTCGCCGCGGCCGCCGCCGGCCGCAATCGCGGCAAACTGCGACGAGCGGCCGCACCCGCGGCCGAACGAGCAAATCCATGAAGACCTGGTTCGCCCTTCTCATCGCCACCCTCATCGCCGCCCCGACAGCGGCCATTGCCCAGGCCTGGCCCGCGGCCAAGCCGATCCGGATGGTCATCCCGTTCCCGGCCGGCGGTGCCACCGACATCATCGGTCGCACCGTGGCGCAGAAGCTGGCCGCGGCGCTGGGCCAGCAGGTGGTGGTGGACAACAAGCCCGGTGCCGGCGGCACCATCGGCGCCGACCTGGTGGCCAAGGCACCGGCGGACGGCTCCACCATCCTGATGGCCACCAGCTCCACGCACAGCATCGGGCCGGCGCTCAACCCCAAGATGCCCTACGACGCTTTCAAGGACTTCGCGCCGGTGGCGCAGGTCGCCGTTGCGCCCAGCGTGCTGGTGGTCGGCCGCGACTTCCCGGCCGCCACAGCGCAGGAACTGGTGGCCGTGCTGAAACGCAGCCCGGGGCGGTACAACTTCGGCTCCAGTGGGATCGGCACCTATCCGCACCTGGCGGCCGAGATGTTCAAGCTGCGGGCCGGCGGCCTCTTCGTGGTGCACATCCCCTATCGCGGCACCGGCATGGTGATCACCGACCTGGTGGCCGGGCAGATCGGATTCCTGATGGACAGCATCGTGTCAGCGCAGCCCCACATCAAGGAGGGCCGCGTGCGCCCGATGGCCGTCACCGGCGCCCAGCGTTCAGGCTCGCTGCCCAGCGTGCCCACGTTCACGGAGTCCGGCATCCCGGGCATGGAGTTCAACAACTGGTTCGGCGTGTTCGCGCCGGCCGGCACACCAGCGGACGTGGTGCTGCGCCTGAACCGCGAGCTCAACGCGCTGATGCGGACCGCCGACATGGTCGAGCGGCTGCAGCGCGTCGGCGCCGAGCCGCAGATCGGCACGCCGGACCAGTTCGGCAAGGTGGCACGCGACGAGCACGACAGCTGGAAGCAGGTCATCCAGCGCGCGCAGATCAAGGCGGAGTAGCGCCTTGCCGGACCCCAGCCTCGACGCCCGGCGGCTGCCGCCATCGCTGTGGGCGGCCACCGCGCCGCCGCCGCCCGCGACACCGCCGCTGCCCGCAGGCGAGCACCACGCGGAGCTGGCTATCGTCGGTGGCGGCTTCACCGGCCTGGCGGCGGCGCTGCATGCTGCGGGCCGGGGTGCCGATGTCTGCGTGCTGGAGGCGGCCGAGCCGGGATTCGGCGCGTCCGGGCGCAACAACGGCCAGGTCATACCGACCCTGACACGCGCCGACCCGGACATCCTGGTGCAGGCCTTCGGCCCGGAACACGGCGAGACGCTGGTAGCGCTGCTGCGCGACTCGGCCGACACGCTGTTCGGCCTGGTTCGCCGCCATGGCATCGCCTGCGAGGCGGTGCAGAACGGCTGGGTTCAGCCGGCGCACCGCGAAAGCCGCCTGGCCTTGTCCCGGTCCCGCGTGGCGCAATGGCAGCGGCGCGGCGCGCCGGCCCGGCTGCTGGACCGCGACGAGGTGGCGGCCATGACCGGATCATCCTTCTGGTGCGGCGGCTGGACCAACACCAGCGGCGGCCATGTCAACCCGCTGGCGCTGGCGCGCGGCCTGGCGCGGGCCGCCCTGGCCGCCGGCGCGCGGGTGCATGCGCAGACGGCGGTAACCGGCCTTGCCCGCGACGGCGACGGCTGGCGCCTGGCCACAGCCGCCGGCAGCCTGCGCGCACAGCGGGTGCTGCTGGCCACGCACGGCTACAGCGGCTTCCTGGCGCCGTCGCCGCTGCCCGGCCTGCCCGGCACCATGGTGCTGGTGCGCTCCTATCAAGCGGCCACGCAGCCGCTGCCAGCGGCGCTGCGGGCCACGGTGCTGCCCGGCAATGCATCGATGTCGGACACCCAGGCCGACCTGCACTTTGCGCGCCTGGACGCCTCAGGGCGGCTGGTCAGCGGCGCGGCACTGGCGATGCACCTTGGCTATGACGGCCGGCTGCGGCAGCGCATCGCGGCCCGGCTGCTGAAGCTGTATCCGCAGCTGGCGGCGTTGGGCGGCATCACCTTGTCGCACCTGTGGCACGGCGTGTTCGCAGCCACACCGGACAAGCTGCCGCGATTCCATCGCTACGACGACGGCATGATCGGCTGGGTCGGCTGCAACGGCCGCGGCGTGGCTTTCGGCACCGCGCTGGGAGCGCCGCTGGTCGACGCTCTACTGGACGGCGGCGCTGCCGCCCGCCGGCTGCCCTTCGAGGCGCCGCGGACCATTCCGGGCCACCGTTTCGCCAGCCTGGGCGTGCGCGCAGCCACGCTGTACTACCGTTGGAGGGATGGCCGGGACTGAGCCTGCAACTGCTTGCGGCACCCACGGACTTGAGTCTCGCGACCTGCCGCCCTCGAAGCGCGACTCTCAAGTCCGCGCCCGGACAACCGATACAGCGTCATCGTCCTACGGACCGTGCCCTCCCGGGCCCGGCAGCGGCTTCGCTCAGTCTCATGTCCGACCTCATCGAAAGCCTGGCCCACATCACCGGACAGCGGGACCGCGACCTGCTGGATCGCTCGGTGCTGGGCCTGCTGCACGAGCTGCTGCGACCCCAGGGCATGGCGATCCATCGCGCCGTCGGTGACGGACAGACCCAACGCTGGCTCACCCATCCACGCATTGACGCCGGCGGCGGCGTCATGGCCGGGTTGCCGTCCGATGCCGAGCTGGCGCCGCTGGATGCACACCCGGAGCGCCGCGCCTGCCTGCAGGGCAGCGACCCGATTGCCCTGCCCGGCCCCCCGCACGCCGTGCTGGTGCCACTGGCCACCGACCGCGAGATCGTGGGCATCCTGGAAATCACCACCGGTGCCCCGATGCCGGCGGACCAGCGTCGCATGCTGAACAGCCTGCAGCGCTTCTACCGCCACCTGCGGGGCCTGCTGGACGAGAACGAACGCGACTCCCTGACCGGACTGCTCAACCGCAAGTCCTTTGACGAGTCGTTTCTGCGTGCGGCCGTGGCAGGCGCCAAGCCCGCAACGGCAGGCGAGTTGATCTACGACCGTCGCGAAGACCCCGACCAGCTGACGCACTGGCTGGGGGTGGTCGATATCGACCACTTCAAGCGCGTCAACGACACCCATGGCCACCTGATCGGCGACGAGGTGCTGCTGCTGCTGTCCGGCCTGATGCGGTCGACCTTCCGGTTCGACGACCGGCTGTACCGCTTTGGCGGCGAGGAGTTCGTGGTTCTGACCCGGGGCATACCCAACGCCGCAGCACGTGCCATGTTCGATCGCCTTCGCAGCAACGTCGAACGTTTCGACTTTCCGCAGGTCGGCCGACTCACCGTCAGCGTCGGCTATTCGGTGATCCAGCCCAACGACACGCCGGCCCGCGCCATCGAACGCGCCGACCAGGCGCTGTATTTCGCCAAGACGCATGGCCGCAATGCCGCCTGCAACCACGCCGACCTGATCGCCACCGGCTGCCTCGAAAGCCCGGACCGCGTCGGCGACATTGAACTGTTCTGACCGGCCGGATCGCCCCGGTCGTCTCGCGACTCGACAGGCGGGCCGGCAACGCCAACCGCGCTCAGGCCAGGCAGGTGCGGTTCTTGCCCGTGCGTTTGGCCTCGTAGAGGGCCGCGTCGGCCCGCTCCAGCGCCGGCTCCAGCGCCTCGCCCGGCCGCCAGGAGGTCACACCGGCGGAGAAGGTGACGAAAACTTCCCGCCCCTCATGCAGGAACAGCGCGGCGCTGAGCTCGCGCTGCAGCCGGCCGACGGCCGACTGTGCCGTTGCCGCGTCCAGCGCGGGCAGCAGCAGCACGAACTCCTCGCCACCGAAACGCGCCACATGGTCCTGTGGTCGCAGGCGCTGACGCACCTGTCCGGCCAACGACTTCAGTGCCACGTCTCCGGCCGCATGGCCCAGCGTGTCGTTGAGCCGCTTGAAGTTGTCGATGTCGATCAGCGCGACGGCCAACGGCGCGCCTGCAGTCGCGGCGGCCGCCTCCGACGCGAAGGCCTGCATCAGCCCGCGCCGATTGGCGACCTGCGTCAGCACGTCAGTGGACACTTCGTCCGAGAGGCGACGC
This sequence comes from Aquabacterium sp., assembly GCA_046160725.1. Classification (GTDB taxonomy): domain Bacteria; phylum Pseudomonadota; class Gammaproteobacteria; order Burkholderiales; family Burkholderiaceae_C; genus JBJXHB01. The sequence goes on along the minus strand of JBJXHB010000434.1, from coordinate 6,435 downwards.
AGGTCGCCCTCCAGAGCCTCGACACGCTGTTGAAGTTCGGTGGCCTGGCGCTGTTGCTCGGCCAGCCGGTCGCGCGTGCCGCCGACCAGGGACTGCACCGCGCGGGCGCTGCCGACCATCTCGTCGACGACGCCGGCCAGCTCCTGCAGCGACCCCGCACTGGCGATGGTGCGTGCATAGCCGGCAAACCGGTCGCCGAAGCCGCTGCTGCGGGCGTCCAGCTCCGCCAGCTCGATCAGCATGCGGCCGATCATGTGCTTCAGCGCGTCCCTGGCTTGTTCACGCTGGGCCTTGACGCCGCGTTGCTGCAGCACAGTCGTGGCCAGCATGTCGGCAGCGGCGCGCACGGCACGTGGGCTGTCCACCTGGGCCAGGCGCTCGCGCAGGCTGGCCACCTGGCCGCGGGCCCAGCTGTCGTCCTCGGCCAGCTCGGTCAGGCTGTCGGTCAGGGCCAGGTTCAGGTCGCTCAACTCCGATAGAAGCCGTTGCCGTTGTGACAACCAGCGCTCGGCGTCCAGGCACAGCAGGTCGGTGCGGCCGAGCAGGTCCGGGTCGTTGCCGGCGCGTCCCAGGCGTGGTGCGAGCGCATGCCAGGCGGCCTGCAGCGTGACATCCGAAGCTGCCGGGTGCGACGGCGTGCCCAGTGCGTGAGAGATCACGCCATGCAGGCGCAGCGTCAGTTGGGGCAGGATCGGGTCGCCCGCATCGGCGGCGCCGGCGGGGGGGGCCGCCCCTGCCGCCGGGGATGCAACCAGAGAGCCGACAGCGGATAGCAGGCCTGGGTCCCGATCCAGCGTCGATCCCGAGTCGTCATGCGCGCCGTCGGCTGCGATGGGGTCGTCGGCATCACCGTCCCATGCCGCCAGCAACGGCCCCAGGCGCTGCATCAGCCGTGCCGTGTCCCGGCCGCTGCCGTCCAATACGCGTTGCAGGCTCTCCTTCTTGCGCCCGATGGGCCATGTGCGGGAGCCGCGCGCCAGGCCTCGCGCCAGCTGGCCGATCAGCGTGGTCAGGCCCTGCGCCTGATGCCGGGCCGACTGGTCGGCGGCGTCCAGCGCATGCTGCAGATCGTCCATGCGGGCGCCCCAGAGCGCGCCGGCCAGGGCCTCGCGCTGGTCGGGGTCGGTCGTGGCCTGCTGGGCCAGCCGCATGACCAGGCTGCGTGCACGTGGCGGCAACACGGCAGCCGCGGGCTCATGGGCGCCGGCTTCCTCTGCATAGGCGCGTGCGTAGTTGGCCGGCGTCGGCTCCTGCCGGGTCTCGGCCAGTCGTCTCAACGCACCCTTGGCCCAGCGCGCGGACGCGGCAGGCGCGTCAGAGGACATCGCGGACGGCGGCCGCTCAGCCGCGCGAGCCGGCGCTGCGTGCCGGCCCGGACAGCTCACCGCCGGCGCGGGCGATCCAGGGCGCCTTGCGCGGCAGCACGGTCTGGTGCAGCCAGGCCTCCAGCTCGGCCGGCGGCATCGGCTTGGCGAACAGGAAGCCCTGCATCACGCCACAGCCCAGGCGGTGCAGCACGTCCATCTGGCGCAGGCTTTCGACACCCTCGGCCACCACGCGCAGGCCCAGCGACCGGGCCAGCGCAATGATGGCGGTGACCACGGCCGAGCTTTGCGGCGTGATGCCCAGGTCGCGCACGAACGAGCGGTCGATCTTGAGCTCCGAGATCGGCAGCGTGGTCAGGTAGGCCAGGGACGAGTAGCCGGTGCCGAAGTCGTCGATCGAGATCTCGACGCCGATCTCGTTGAGCCGGTGCAGCGACGGGATCACGTTCTGCAGGTCCTTCATCAGGCCGGTCTCGGTGATCTCCAGGTGGATGGCCCGGTGTGGCACGCCGTAGGTGGACACGCACTGATGGATGTGCTCGACCAGGTCGGAGCGCTCGAACACCCGGTTGGGCAGGTTGACGGCGATCGAGTCGGCAAAGCCGAAGTTCACCGACCAGGCCTTGGCCTGCCGGGCAGCCTCGCGCAGGGCCCATTCCGACAGCGGCACGATCAGGCCGGTTTCCTCGGCCAGCGGAATGAAGTCACCAGGCGGCACCAGCTGGTCGCCGCGCTGCCAACGCATCAGGGCCTCGGCGCCGATCATGCGGGCCGACCGCACGTCCACCTTGGGCTGGTAGTGCAGCACCAGTTCGTTGCGCTCGATGGCCTTGTGCAGCGCGCTCTCAAGCTCCAGCCGGCGTCGGCCGCCGCTGCCGAGGTCGGGGGTGAAGACCGCCGACGCATTGCGGCCCAGGGACTTGGCGCTGTACATCGCCACGTCGGAATTGCGCAGCAGGTCGGCCACGCTGATGCCGTCGCGCGGGAACATCGCGATGCCGACACTGGCTGTCACGAAGCACTCCTGCCCGCCCACCAGGACCGGCTCGCGCATGGCATCCAGGATGCGCTGGGCCACGCGCTCGGCATCCGCCTCGTCGGCCACCTCGGGCAGCAGGGCGACGAATTCGTCGCCGCCCAGTCGGCCCACCGCCTCCAGTGTCCGGTGCGATCGGGCACCGCCGCTGTCCAGCGTGCCCTCCATCACCTGGTCACTGTGCCGCACGCAACCCCGCAGCCGGCGCGCACACTCCACCAGCAGCTCGTCGCCGGCGGCATGGCCCAGCGTGTCGTTGACGACCTTGAACCGGTCCAGGTCAATGAGCAGCAACGCGGTCTCGTGACCCATCCGCCGTGCATGGTCCAGCGCCCTCTCGGCCCGCCAGATCAACTGGCGCCGATTGGGCAGGCCGGTCAAGGCGTCGAAGTTGGCCAGGTGCCGGATTCGGTCTTCCGCCACCCGACGGTCGGTGACGTCCTGGACGATTCCGGCATAACCGACCACATGGCCATGTTCATTGAACTCGGGCTCGGCCTCGATGTGGACCACGCGCTGCCGGCCATCCAGCAACCGGACCGGCACGTCCACGGCCAGTACCGCGCTGTGCAGCAGCACATCCCGCAGCACACGCAGGAGGGCGCGCCGCTCGGGTGCCGGCACCATGCGCAACAAGCGCAACAGGGACACCGACTCGCCCGGTGCCAGCGCAAAGACACGGGCTGCCTCGGCCGCCAGCGACAGCTGGCTGGGCAGCCCCGGCGCCTGACGCCGCCAGTCCAGGCTGCCCATGCGAGCCAGATCCTGGGCCCGGGCCAGCTTGGCCGTGCTGCGCTCCAGCTCCATCCGCGTGCGCGACGAGCGCAACAGGTGGCGCAGGCGGCCGGCCAGCAGGCTCCATTGCGTGGACTTGACGAAGAAGTCGGTGGCGCCGGCCTGGTAGGCCCGGTTGATCGATGCGTCGTCCTCCAGTCCGGTCAGCATCAGCACCGGCATCTGATCGAAACCCGGCAGTCGGCGCAGCGCTCGGCAGGTGTCGAAACCGTCCAGGTCCGGCATCAACGCATCGAGAACCACGATGTCTGGGGCGCCATCGGCCAGGGCCGCCAGGGTCTGGCGGCCACCGCTGCACTCCACCACATCGAAGCCCCGCTCGCGCAGCGCCACGGCGGTCAACAGCAGCGCCACTTCATCGTCGTCCGCCAACAGCACGCGCGGGTGCAACGGCTCGGTCGGCTCCAGCATGCCCGGATGATTCATCCCAGGGCTCCGTACCGGGACGCGTGGATGGAAACGGTGTTAACCATGGCCCAGCATGGCACGCACGGCGTCGGCCACACGCTGGCTCTCGGCCAGCAACCGGTCCAATTGCACGGACAGACCATCCAGCGCCTTCTCCCTGATGCGCGATTCGACATCAGCACACAGGCGCGACAACTCAAGCGCGCCGATGCTGGCCGACGATGACTTGAGAGTGTGCGCCACTCGGTGCACGGCCGCAAGGTCCTGCTGGTCACGGCCCAGCCGCAACTGCGCGAGCAACCGCTGCTGGCTGCCTAGATAGGTGGTCAGCACACGCGGCAGCAGGCCGTTGCGGCCACCCGGGTCGAGCTCGTCCAGGCGTGCCAGCGCTTCAGCATCGATGGCCGGCGCCGCCGTCGATCGGACGTCGGGGGCAGTGGAATCAGGATCGAGGTTCACGGTTGGGGCGGCAACAGTATGCCGGCCGCAGCAGCGGCCCTGTCTGGCATGTCGGCCGCGTGGCCCAAGTCTTGAACACGAAGGGCTCCGTACAATGATTTCATGCACAGCGTCACGGCGCCAGCAGCCCTGCGCGGTCGCGCGGTGCTGCCGCTGTTGGCGGTCGCCTTGGTGGCCGCGGCCGGCATAGCGGTCTGGGCCCTGGCGACACCGGCCTTGCAGGCGATGGCGCTGCTGGCTGCCCTGGTCCTGTTGGTCGCGACCGCCGCTGCGGCAGGCTGGTGGGCCTCCCAGGCCCGGCCCGGCTCGACTGACGCAGCGGCATCGCAGGTCCAGCCCACGCCCGCCGGACCATCGGTACCGATCGCGCCCGATCCGGCCCCGGCCGACGCAGCGGAGACCGTCGCCATCGTGAACATGCTGTCGCATGACCTGCGCGCGCCGATCCGGGTGGTAGATGGCTTCGCCCGCATCCTCAAGGAGGACTACGGCCATGCGCTGGACCGCATCGGCAATGACCACCTGGACCGCGTGCTGGCGGCCTCGGCGCGCATGAACCTGATGATCGATGCGATGCTGGCGCAGTCGCGCCTGGCGCAGCAGCCACTGTCGCGGCAGCCGGTGGACATGTCCCGTGTGGCGCAGTTCGTCATCGAGGACCTGCGCCGCAGCGCGCCGGAGCGCGACGCCGAGATCGACATCGAGGGTGGGCTGGTGGTACAGGGCGACCCGACCCTGCTGCGCCAGGTGATGGAGAACCTGCTGTCCAACGCCTGGAAGTACAGCGCCCGGTCACGGCCGGCCCGCATTGCACTGCGGCGCCTGCCGGACATGGCCGCAGGCTTCGTCGTCAGCGACAACGGCGCAGGCTTCGACATGCGGTTCGCCGATCGCCTGTTCGGCATGTTCCAGCGCCTGCACAGCGCCAGCGACTACCCCGGTACCGGTGTGGGTCTGGCGTCGGTGCAGCGCATCGTGCAGCGCCATGGCGGGCGCATCTGGGCCGAGTCCGAGGTCGGCCAGGGCGCCCGCTTCTTCGTCGCCCTGCCGTGACCATGCCCACGCCGGACGGCGTTGCCCTGGCACAGGCGCGCACGCACTTCCTCGCCGGTGTGGCGGCTTTCGAGTCCGGGCGGCTCGACGACGCCGTGGTCGCCCTGGAGGAAGCGCTGGCCCTGGCGCCGGGCCGGCCATCGGTCCTGGTGAACCTGGCGGCCACCCGGCTGGCGCAGGGCCTGCCCGAGCTGGCGCAGCCGCTGCTGGAGCAGGCGCTGGCGGCCGAGCCGGCCGACGCGCAGGCCTGGTGCCACCATGCGCTGGCGCTGGTGGCGCTCGGCCGCGATGGCGACAGCATCGCCAGCTTCGACCGCAGCCTGGCCTTGCCCGATGCGCCCGCCGCGGCCGCCATCCAGCGCGCCTTGGCCTTGCGACGCCAGGGCCTGACGAACGATGCGCTGGTCGCCCTGGAGTCGCTGTGCGACAGCGCTGCGCCGGACGACCCGCTGCCCTGGCTCGAACGCGGGCTCGCGCTGCAGGTTCTTCAGCGCCACGACGAGGCCGCCGACTGCTACCGGCGGGCCTGCGCAGTACCCGATGCGCCGGCGCGCGCGTTTGCACTGTTGGGCGCACTGCTGAAGGATGCCAACCGGCCGGACGAGGCCCGCGACCAACTGCGCGAGGCGCTGTCTCGTGACCCGGCGGATGCCGTCACCCGCTATCTGCTGGCCTCGGTCGACCGCATCGAGGCGCCGCCGCAGTCACCCGCCAGCTATGTCATCTCGCTGTTCGACGACTATGCCGAGCGCTTCGACCGGCATCTGGTCGGCACCCTGGGCTACCAGGCGCCACAGCGTCTGGCCGACCTGCTGCCCGCGCCGCGACCGGGCCTGAACGTCCTGGACCTGGGCTGCGGCACCGGCCTGATGGCGGCGGCCCTGGCCGCGCGTGCCGGTGCGCTGGCAACCATCGAAATCGACGGCGTCGACCTGGCGCCGGCCATGCTGGCCCAGGCCCGGGCGCGTGGCCTGTACCGGCATCTGGACGCCGCGGACATCGCCGGCCATCTGGCCGCCACCACCAGGCGCTATGACTGGATGCTGGCCACCGATGTGTTCATCTACATCGGGGCGCTGGAGGCGGTGTTCGCCGGCATGGCCCGGGTGCTGGCGCCCGGTGGCCTGGCCGGCTTCAGCCTGGAGGTGCTGTCCCCACAGGACAGCGTTGGCACGCCGGGCTGGCAACTGCGGCCCAGCGCCCGCTATGCCCATAGTGCGGCCTATGTCCAGGAACTGGCGGCCGCCGGCAACTGGCAAGTGGTGCACCTGAGGCCCGGGCCGTTGCGTGAAGACCAGCGCCAGCCCGTGGCCGGCCTGTACGTGGTGCTGCAGCGCGGCTGACCGGCCGCGTCGCCGG
>JBJXHB010000433.1:0-3187 GCA_046160725.1 Aquabacterium sp. | reverse complement strand
GTCCAGCCCTTGCGCCTGCAGCGCCTGCACGGCCGGGGAGATGACCTCGATTTCTTCGCGCCCGATCGAGCCGCCGTCGCCGGCGTGAGGGTTCAGCCCCGACACCGCGATGCGCGGCCGCGCCACGCCGGCTTGGCGCAGCGCGCGGTCGATGATGTGCACCGCGTCGGCCACCGCGGCTGGCGTGATCAGCGCCGCCACGTCGCGCAGCGGCACGTGCGATGTGACCCGCGACGTCCACAGCCCGCCAGTGATGTTGAACTCGCAGACGAAGCCGCGCACGTCAAAGCACTGCTGCAGGTGGCGCAACTCGTCTTCCTGCTGCAAGCCGCCCAGGCGCAGCGCGTGCTTGTTCAGCGGCGCGAAAACGATGGCCTGCACATGGCCTTGCAACGCGGCACGGGCTGCCAGGTTCAGGCAGCGCATGGCTTCCAACCCGGCCGCGGCGGTGGACTGGCCGCGCTGCAGCGGCCCGTTCAGGCCCGGCGTGGGCAACCAGCTGATGCGGCCAGGCTCGAAGCGCAGCGCTTCCAGCTGTTCGCAGCGCAACGGGTTCGGCGCGTGACCAGAGATGCCTTCGGCATCGGCCAGGATGTCGGCGCTGCCGATCAGCAGCACCTGCGCGGCGCGGCGGTTGGCCTCGCGCGACAGCAGCTTCAGCGCCATTTCCGGGCCCACGCCGGCGGCGTCACCCAGCAAGACGGCGATGGTGGGGATCGGGGGCTTCACGACCCGTCCACCTTGATGCCGGCGTCCTTGATCAGCTTGCCATAACGCTCGAATTCAGCCTTGTTCATTTCGGCAAAGGCTTCGATCGACATCGGCACGATGTCGCCGCCCAGACTCTTGATGCGGGCTTGCACCTCGGGCAGCTTCAGGGCCGCCTGCAATTCGGCGGCCAGACGGTCGACGATGGGCCGCGGCGTGCCGGCGGTGACGTACAGCGCATACCAGGTCTGGATGTCGGCGCCCTTCACGCCGGCTTCGGCCAGCGTGGGCACGTCGGGCAGTTCGGCCGAACGGCGCTCGGTGGTCACCGCCAGCGGGCGGAACTTGCCGCCCCGGATCTGCCCCATGGCCGACGAGGTGGTGTCGAACATCAGGTCGACATTGCCGCCAATGATGTCCAGGTGGGCCTGGCTGCTGCCCTTGTACGGCACGTGGATGGCCTTGGTCTGCGTCACCAGGTTGAAGGCCTCGCCCACGATGTGCTGGGTGCTGCCGATGCCCGACGAGCCGTACTTCAGCTGCCCCGGCTTGGCGGCCATCTCGGCCACCAGGTCCTTCACGCTGCGGTGCGGTGAGGTGGCGGCCACCACCAGCACGTTGGGCATCACCGCCACCAGGCCCAGCGGCTGCAGGTCTTTCAGCGGGTCGAACTTCAGCTTCAGCAGGTGCGGCGCCACGGCCTGCCCGGTGTTGGTGGCCAGCAGCAGCGTGTGGCCGTCAGCGGTGGCCCGGGCGGTCAGCTCAGCGGCGATGGTGTTGCTGGCGCCGGGGCGGTTTTCCACCACCACGGTCTGCTTGAGCACCGGGCCCAGGCGTTCGGCCAGCATTCGGGCCAGGATGTCAGTGCCGCCGCCGGCCGAGGCGCCGACCATGATGCGCAAGGGCTTGTCGGGGAAGGCGGCGGGCGCCTGTGCCAGCGCGAAGGGGGCGGCGCAGGACAAGGCCAGCGCGACCAGCAGGGCCGGCCGGCAACGAGGGGTCGGGGTCATCATCGAGTCTCCAGTGGCAGCTGCCCACTTGTCGGGCAGCACAGAGTAGCGGCAAGCACGGCAATCAGCCAGATGGAAAGGTCGGATTGACCTACGGCCGGTTCAGCGGAGTTTTGCTGGTTGTTAGCTTGCGAACAGCCTGTTGTGCCTATGCTCGTGGCCATGCGGCGCCCGGTTCGGGCCGCCAAACCCCGTCAAGGACTGAATCCATGATCGATCGCCGTGTCTTTCTGATGACTGTGGCCTGCAGTGGCGCCGGCGTGGCCCCGCTTGCCCAAGCACAAGCCATGCTCGATGAGAAAGACGCGCAAGCCGCCGCCCTGGGTTATGTGGCCGACGCCAAGAAGGCCGACACCAAGAAGTTCCCCCAGTACGCGGCGGGCCAGATGTGCGGCACTTGCGCGCTGTACCAGGGCAAGGCGGCCGACAAGGCCGGCGGCTGCCCGCTGTTTGCCGGCAAGCAGGTGGCGGGCCCTGGTTGGTGCAGCGCCTGGGCCAAGAAGGCCTGATCGAGCGCTTTGGAGGCGGGCCTGGCAAGGGCCGCCCCGGATGGGCACGCGCGGCCCGCCTTTGCACAATCCGTGCTCAGGAGACCCGCGCATGCAAGCCACCATCGTGTTCAAGGGCGAAACCATTTCGCCCACCGCTTTCGACGAACGTTGTTGCCGGTCCGCCGCCGCCTTGCAAGCCGCCAGAGTCGGTGACGGTGACGTGGTGGCACTGATGCAGCGCAACAGCCCCGAAGCGCTGGAGATGATGATTGCCACGCGCCGGCTGGGCGCTCAATGGTGCCCGGTGAACTGGCACTTCAAGACCGACGAGGTGCAGTACATCCTGGGCAACAGTGGCGCCAAGGTGTTCGTCGTCGATCCGGAGTTGCTGGCTGGGCTGGTGGGTCTGCAAACCGATGCCGTGTCGGTTTTCACCACGCGGGCCGGCGTGGCCGGTGTGCCGGCCTGGGACACGCGCCGCAACGCCACGGCGCCCATCACATCGGCGCCCGCAGCCCCGCGCGGCGCCATGTTCTACACGTCAGGCACCACCGGCCGGCCCAAGGGCATCGTGCGCGCGCCGTCCACGCCCGAGCAGCTGGCCGCCGGCGCCCGGGTGCGCAACCTGGCCTATGGTTTCGAGCCCGGCCTTGGCGCGAACATGCGTGCGCTGGTCAACGCGCCGATGTACCACAGCGCGCCCAACGGCTACTCGCTGGGCGTGGCGATGGAAGGCGGCACGCTCTACATTGAAGAGCGATTTGACGCTGAGCGCACGCTGCAGTTGATCGAACAACACCGCCTGACGCACGCCTACCTGGTGCCCACCATGTACGTGCGCATGCTGGCCTTGCCGGCGGCGGTGCGCGCTCAATACGACCTGCGTTCGATGCGTTTCGTGGGCAGCACCGGCAGCCCCTGCCCGCCCGAGGTGAAGCGCGCCATGATCGACTGGTGGGGGCCGGTGATCAACGAGTG
>JBJXHB010000432.1:0-11332 GCA_046160725.1 Aquabacterium sp. | reverse complement strand
CGTGGCTCGTGCGTCTCGTGCTTGCTACGGTGAGGCGGCCTCAAACGGCATCGCATCGATGCCGTGGCGAATGTGAAAGGACTCTTGATGAAGACACGACGATTCCTCCCCGCTCTCATGGCGGCGGTGTGGGCGCTGGCAGGTGTTGCACAGGCACAGACCGAGCGCCCGGTGCGGCCGGCCGACTCCTACGGTCAGCCACGTGATGCGAAGCCGGCTGAGGCGCCGCAACGCCCCGAAGGCAGCTTCGGACAGCGCGGGCAGCGCCCCAGCGACGCTGGCGCCCAGCGCGGCAGCCGCCCGGCCGAGTCGTATGGCCAGCGTGGTGGTCGCCCCGATGGGGTCAGCGGGCGGCCTCGCGGTCGCTGACCAGATCCTCGGATCGACGTGGGATGCCAGCGAGTGCGTGTTGTCGCGTGGCATCCCCTTTGTCCAGAGCAGCCGTGGCATGCTTCAGTCATCGCGCTGTGCGTTTCGAGGGCTGCTGGTTGATGCCGATTGACCCCTACGCCGTGCTCGTCGCCTGGGCGCCTTGGCTGGCATTTGCGCCGGTGGCGACCTGGCTGGGTTACCGCGTCAGCTTTGCGCCTGGTCGTCGGCTCGTCGGACTGATCTCACATGCCCTTGCGGCAGCTTGTGTCGTGGCTGCAGGAGTGGCCCTGCGGCTGGCCTGGGTGCCGCAACCGCCGACCCCATCCCAGCAAGGAGTCGCCCCACCGTGGGCGAATACGGGCCGGGCCCCTTCGACAACGGGAACGCTTGCGGGCCCGTTTGGAATGCGCCGCGCGCCCGGCCCACCACCAATCGCACGCATCGCGCTGGACCTGGGGCTGTATGCCCTGTGGGCGACCGCGGGTGCTGCGGTGGGCGCGTCACGGCGGGCCAGGGACCGTGAGCGCAGCGCCTTGCGGGCCGAGGCCGAACTTGCACGTGCGCGGCTGGCGGCGCTGCAACTGCAGCTCAATCCGCACTTCCTGTTCAATGCCCTGAACGGCATCTCGAGCCTCATCCACACCGATCCCCATGCAGCCGACAACATGCTTGCAGACCTGAGCCAGTTGCTGCGCGCGGCCATCGACACGGCAGCCACCGAGCGCATTGCACTGGCGCGGGAACTCGAAGTCCTGGACTGCTATCTGGACATCGAGCGGCGACGATTCCGCCACCGACTGCACGTCGACAAGCAGATCGAGGGCGGCGCGTTGGGGTCGCTGGTACCCACCTTCATGTTGCAGCCGCTGGTGGAAAACGCCATCAAGCACGGTGTCGAGCGCAAGCGAGGCGGTGGCAAGGTGGTCCTGCGTGCGCAGCGCACTGGGCAGCGCCTGCGTCTGGCGATCGAGGACGACGGGCCCGGCCTGTCGAGCCAGGGCACAGCGTCGGCCTCGACCGGCGTCGGCCTGGCCAACACGCGCCAGCGCTTGCAGCAGTTGTATGGCGCCGACTTTGTGTTGACGATTGGCGATGCGCCGGCAGGTGGCTGCATCGTGACCATCGACCTGCCGTTCGACGCCGCCGGCCAGGCTTCGCAGGCACAGGCGCAGGGGCAGGGGCAGGGATCATGAGCATTCGTGCAATCGCGGTCGACGATGAGCAACTCGCGCTGCAGCGCGTGCGCTGGCTGTTGCAGGACGAGCCGGACGTGACCCTGGTGGCGGAGTGCGACGATGCCCCCTTGGCGCTGGAGGTGATCGCCCGCGAAAGGCCCGACCTGCTGTTCCTTGACGTGCAGATGCCAGAGATGAATGGCTTCGAGTTGCTGCATCGGCTTGGGACGAGCGACCTGCCTGTGGTCATCTTCACGACGGCACACGACAAGCACGCCGTGCAGGCGTTCGAGGCGCACGCGCTGGACTACCTGCTCAAACCCTACAAGGCGGAGCGATTCAAGGCCGCGCTGGCGCGGGCGCGCGACCAACTGGCGCAGCGGCGTTTGGGGCACGCCGCGCGCGACCTGCGTGCCTTGCTCGACGCCAGCACTTCGTCGCCGCTGCCACTGCCGACTTTTCTGAAGCGAATCACCATCAAGGACAACGGCCGGATGGTGGTGGTGGACACCAAGAACATCGACTGTCTGGAGTCCGCCGGCAACTATGTCGGCGTGCAGGTGGGTTCGCGAACGCACATCCTGCGCGAGACATTGCATGCGCTCGAGGCCCAGCTCGACCCGGCGCAGTTTGTTCGTATCAGCCGTGGTGCCATCGTCAACCTGGAACGCATCGCCGAGCTTCAACCCACGGCGCAAGGCGGGCATGTTGCAGTGATGCGGGACGATCGGCGATTGCCAATGACGCGTGGACTAAAGGAGCTGGAGCAGCGCTTGAAGTACAGCTGATCAAGCCGGCCGCGACGAGAGCGTTGGCCAAGAGATCGGTGCGCCAGTGGGCAACTTCTCTGCCCATCCCTCTGACGGTGCTGACGGACTGGAACTGCACGAGTGCGGCGAGCCGCTGTCGCAGCGACCGGCACGCACGCCGATGACCGCTGCCGCGCAGGCCGGCGGCGACCGCCGACCAGCAAGTCAGCTTGGCTTGCGGCTGCGTGAAAGGCGCATCACGGCAAACAGGCCAATCGCCATCAAGGCATAGGTCGAAGGCTCGGGCACCGCCGCCGTGGTCAGGTTGTCCATGCCGGTGTTGAGCTGGCCGCCGCTGGTGGTGACCCAGGAGAACGAGGTGATCGGGCCGACACCGGTCACACCCAGGTGGCCAATGAAGTTCAATCCACCTGGGGTGGTCAGGCTATCGAGAAGCGTCGCTCCGTTGAACACCTTGAGGGTGGTGGGACCGAGGCCATTGAAGTAGGCATCGAAACCGAAGGCCGACACGGCCGAAGCAAAGGTGACGACGAAAGACTCGTCGCCGTTGGCGGTGAGGACCTTGCTGGTGGTGACGCCGACGCCGGCGCCGAAGTTGTTGTAGCCCGCGGAGGCCACCCAGACATGCGGCGCCGGCACGCCTGCCATGCCGGTGTAGGTCACACCGTTGTGCGAAAAGCCGGGATACAGCGGCGTATCCAGTGGTTGGCCGGTCGCCTCGAAGTCCTCGGTCAGCACAGCCGTCGGCGCCGCCGCGTTGTAGCCCGCCTGGTTGTTCAGGAACACCGTCGCCTGGGCCTGGCCCGCCAGCGCCAGCAGCAAACCGGTGGCCAGGGTCATACGGGTTGCAACAGGCAGCGACATGGGAATCCCCGAAGATGTAGGTGAGTCGGCGCATCCCAGAGGCGGGCTGTGCGCCGTCAACACCCGGAACACGGGGGGTGGCAGTGGCCGCTGTCATGCACGAACGGGCCCAAGCCGTGCGGCCAGGCGCAACGGTGGCGCTGTCATGTCACCGTCCCTGCGTCACCTTGCGCAGGGTCTGGAACATTCGAACGCCATCAACAAGGCACCGGACACATCTGGCCCGGCGAGCTGGAACCTCGCTGATGCATTGGGCACCCGTCGCCGCGCGGGACCTGTTCAGCGTTGCCTCGTGTCGCCCGCGCTCTGACCGGCCATCAAGGGTCGTTCGTGGTCGGTGCCTGCGGCAACATCTCCTTGCAGAGGTGCAGGTAGCTGAGGCTCACAGGCAGACGTTCGGTGCGGCCCTTGAGCTCGATGTCAGCTGTCTCGTTCTCACCGTGGGTGACGCGTCGGATCGAGCGCAGATTGATCACCACCGTACGGTGCACCTGGGCGAAGTGGGCAGGCTCCAACCGGGCCTACGGTGCAATGGCGCGACAGCGGGCGGGCCATCCCGGAGGGCGAAGAGGCGCGCGCTGATCCGGGAAATGGAGGCGCGGCGGAGAGACCAGGCCTGTTTGCGGCCTGTCCGGCCAACCCGAACTCAGCGCGGCCGCTGGCGGGCATGGTCGACGCCCAGCCTAGCCAACCGCACCATCCGCACCAGGCTCACCAGCAGGGCCATCCCCACACCCAGCGCCAGCGTCCCGATCCCGACAACCGCCCAGGTACCGATCCCCACTGAGCGGTCCAGCAGCGACCGCGTGGGGTCGCTTGGGTTGTAGTGGGCCATCACGGGTAGGCCGACCGGAAAGCCGGCAGCAAGCGCCTGCGCGTCTAGGCGCTGCAGACGCTCCGGCCACAGGCCGAGCCGATCCCCCGAGTACGGCCGGCCGGCCACGTCGAAGGTGTATCCGACGGTGACCTCGAACCAGCGCTTCTTTCCCCTATCGTGCTGAACCTCCTCCAAGCGCACCTCGGTCACGCGCCCGTGCACCGATGGCCATGACCGCGCGGACCAGCCCTCGATCAGCTTTGGCGCCGACATGGTCAGCAGGAAGATGCCGAAGCCGATGAACAACGGCGGCAGCAGCCCGAAGAACAGGATGAAGGCCAGCCCAGGGCGGGCCGATGGATCAGGCGCCTGCATCGCGACTCCCCCTTGTTCATGAGCCCCCGGTGCCGGCGCGACCCAGCAAGACGACGCCTTGATCGACGCCGGCAGCGTCGTTTCGCACCAAACACGACCGCGTCATCGTCGCAGATTTGCCTGCCAGGACGCTGTCGATAATCGCGCCCCATGCCTTTCGCCCTGTGGCGCGCACTTGCGCCCGCCGTCCTTGTCGTGGCCGCCGCATCGGCCCCGGCACAGACTGCGGCCGATTCGCTTGGTACCTTCGAGCTGCCGACGCTCCAGCGCGTGCTCGACTACCAGCCGCGCCTGCCTTTGCGCGTGCTGACGGCCGACGGCGTCGAGATCGCCCAGTTCGGCACCGAGCGGCGCATGTTCGTGCCGCTGGCGCAGGTGCCCAGGCGCCTGCAGGACGCCGTCGTCGCGATCGAGGACATCCGCTTTCGCGAGCACAACGGCCTGGACACACGTGGTATCGCGCGCGCCGCCTGGGCGACGCTGAGCTCACCCATCACCGGCGGCATGAAGCAGGGCGGCTCGACCATCACCCAGCAGGTCACCCGCATGCTGCTGCTGACGCATGAGTTCAGCGCCGAGCGCAAGATCAAGGAGATGATCCTGGCGCGGCGGGTGGACGCTGCGGTCGGCAAGGACCGGGTGCTGGAGATCTACCTGAACGAGATCGTGCTCGGGCCGCGCATCCACGGCTTCGGGGCCGCGGCGCAGCACTACTTCGGCAAGACGCTGCCGGCACTGACGCTGGCGGAGACCGCCATGCTCGCCGGCCTGCCGCAGAACCCCTATTACGCCAACCCGGCGACCAATTTCGAGCGCGCCACCACACGACAGCGCATCGTGCTGGCACGGCTGCTGGAGGTCGGCCAGATCACCAAGGCGGCGCACGACAGCGCGCGCAACGAGAAGATCGCCCTGCGCCCCGGCGGTGCCAACGCGCCCGACCGCGTCAACGCCGGCCATGTGGCCGAGATGGCGCGCCTCGCGGTGACCGAGCTTCTGGGCGACGCCGCGCTGACACGCGGCATCCAGGTCCGCACCTCGCTGCGCGCCGGTGACCAACGCGCTGCCCAGGCCGCGTTGCGCCAGGCCTTGCTGGCGCACGATAGACGCGGCCCCTGGCGTGGGCCGGAAGCCGAAGAGAGGCTGCCCGATGGTGACGGCCCAGCGGTTGATCGGGCCGCGGCGGCTGCGTTGCGCGACCACCGCGACGACGACCTGCTGCGCGTTGCGCTGGTGCTGCGGGCTGGCCCGCGCGAGGTGCTGGCCGTGCTGCCCGGCGGCGAACGTGTCAAGGTCGTGGGCGATGGCCTGCAGTGGGTGCAGGCGGCGCTGGCACGCAGTGCCAAGCCGGCCTTGCGGCGCGGCGCGGTGGTCCGACTGCAGCGCGACAGCCGCGGCTGGGTGTTCAGCCAGTGGCCGCAGACGCAGGGTGCGCTGGTGGCGCTGGACCCGGCCAGCGGCCGCGTGCGTGCCCTGGTGGGCAGCTTCGACTTCGGCCGCAGCCCTTTCAACCATGCCACGCAGGCCTGGCGCCAGCCGGGCTCGGCGATCAAGCCGCTGCTGATCAGCGCCGCGCTCGAAAAGGGCGTGATGCCATCGACCCTGATCGACGACGCCCCCTTCAGCGCTGCCGACGGTTGGAGCCCGAAGAACAGCGATGGTCGTTTCGACGGCGCACTGAGCCTGCGCGAGGCGCTGGCCCGCTCGCGCAACACGACCACGGTGCGGCTGCTGCAGCAGCTGGGCCTGGGCGAGGCGCGTGCGGCGTTGGCGCGCTTTGGCCTCGACGCCGGCCGGCAGAGCGCCAACCTGACGCTGGCGCTGGGCAGCGGCAGCGCGACGCCGATGCAGATGGCCACGGCCTACGGCGTGCTGGCCAGCGGCGGCCACAAGGTCGACCCGGTGTTGATCGAGCGCATCTCGGACGCCAAGGGGCAGGTGCTGTTCCAGGCCCCGCCGGCGGCACCGCCGGGCGAGGCCCAGCGGGTGCTCAGCGAACGCAACGCCTTCGTGATGACCAGCCTGCTGCAGCAGGTGACCAAGACCGGCACCGCGGCACGGGCACAGGCCGCGCTGGGACGGCCGGACATCGGCGGCAAGACCGGCACCACCGACGACGCGGTGGACGCATGGTTTGCCGGCTACCACGCCAGCGTCGTCGCGGTGGTCTGGATCGGCCACAGCGAGCCGCGCAGCCTGGGACAGGGGGAAAGCGGCGGCGGCCTCGCGCTGCCGGCCTGGATCGACTACATGCGCTTCGCGCTGGCCGGCGTCGGCGTGGCCGAGCCCGCCACGCCGGCCGGGCTGGTCTGGCAAGGCGACGACTGGCTGTACGACGAATGGGCCGGCGGCGGCTGGATCCGCCATCTCGGCGTCGATGGGCTGGTGCGGGCAGGCGCCCCTGCGGCGCCCGCGTCGGCGGCCTCTGAACCCGAATCCGACACCCCGCAGCCCCGCCCATGAAGCCCGGCCGGGGCACCGCCGCCGCCTACCCCTGCGGCACCACCACGATCTTGCCCACCACCGTACGCGCCGACAGCGCCGCCAGCGCCTGCGCGGCATCGGCCAGCGCATAGCGCGCGCCGATGGGCGGGCGCAGCACGCCCGATGCCGCCAGCGCGTCCACGGCGGCACGGTTGGGCTCGGCCTGTTGCGGATAGCGCCGCCCATATTCGCCGGCGCGCACGCCGATGATCGACAGGCCCTTGATCAGCGCATAGTTCACCGCCAGCGTCGGCCACTGGCCGCTGGCAAAGCCCAGCACCAGCAGCCGCCCGCCCCAGCCCAGGCAGCGCAGCGAGTGGTCGAACAACGCACCGCCGACCGGGTCGGCCACGACGTCCACGCCATCACCGCCGGTCAGCGCCTTGACCCGCTCGGGCAGGCTGGCATCGGCCGGCAGGACCGCGACGCCCTGCGCCGCCCAGGTGGCGATCAGCTCCGGCTGCGTCGCCGTGGCCATGACCTCAGCACCCAG
This sequence comes from Aquabacterium sp., assembly GCA_046160725.1. GTDB lineage: Bacteria > Pseudomonadota > Gammaproteobacteria > Burkholderiales > Burkholderiaceae_C > JBJXHB01. The sequence continues at coordinate 3,982 of JBJXHB010000432.1, read as the reverse complement.
GTGGCGCCCCAGCTGCACACAGGCCCAGCCGACACCGCCGCGCACGCCATGCACCAGCAGCCGCTCGCCGGCCTGCAGCCGGCCGCAGCATTGCAGCGCCACCCAGGCCGTCAGGCCGGTGACCAAGTAGGCCGCGCCCTCGTCGAAGCTCAGGCCCTGGGGCAGGCGCCGCAGCTGGCCGGCGTCCACCACGGCCTCGCTGGCCAGCGCGCCGCTGCGGGCGCTGAAGCTGACGGCGTCGCCCTCGCGCCAGGGGCCAGCGTCGCGCCCCACCTCGGCCACCACGCCCGAGCCCTCCATGCCCGGTATGAAAGGCAGCGCCGGCTTGTGCTGGTACTCGCCGCGCGTCATCAGCAGGTCCGGAAAGTTCAACGCCGCGGCGCGGATGGCCACCCGCACCTGCCCCGGCGCCAGCGGCGGCGCGGGCAGCTCGCGCAGGGCCAGGCCGGAGAGATCGGGGCTGAGGTGGTCGCAGACGAGCGCTTGCATGACACAGGATAGCGCCACGTCGGTCCCTGGGCCGGGCGGCGTAACGGCCCACCCTTGATTCGCGACCTTGGTGCCATCGCGCAGCCGCGCGTCTCCACCGCGTAAGCGCGCATGACCCCGGCGCAAGCGCGCATCACCACCGCGCATTCGCGCATCAATGAAGTCCGGCCATGATGTTCAAGACCCTGCCCATCGTGCTGGCCTGCATGTGCAGCGCGCCGGCCCTGGCCCAGTCCTGCCAGGCCAGCAGCGGCCCGCAGCAGACCCGGCTGGTCGAGCTGTACACCTCGGAGGGCTGCGACTCCTGCCCGCCGGCCGACCGCTGGTTGTCCGGGCTGAAGGGTCGGCCGCAGGTGCTGGCCGCGGCCTTCCATGTCGACTACTGGGACCGCCTGGGCTGGAAAGACCGCTTCGGCGACCCGCGCCACACCGAGCGCCAGGCGCAGACGCAGCGCAACTCGGGCGCGCGCTTCAACTACACGCCGCAGCTGCTGGTCAATGGCCGCGACAGCCGCGCGCCCGACCTGGCCGCCACAGCGCCACCGGCCGTGGTGCGGCTCAGCCTGCAGCGCGAGGCCGACGCCAGGGTGTCGGTGCGCGCGCAGCCGCTGGCCGGCGCCCCGGCCCGGCTGGCCCTGTGGTGGGCCTTGCTGGAGGACGACCATGTCAGCGCCGTCAAGGCGGGCGAGAACCGGGGCGTGACGCTGCGCCATGACCATGTGGTGCGGCGCTACGACACCCTGCCCGCCTTCGCCAGCACGGCGCCGGCGCAGTGGACGCTGGCCGCTCCGGCCAGCGGCGAGGGCGGCCGCCGCGCCCGCCTGCTGGTGGTGGCCACTGACGCGGCCACCGGGCTGCCGCTGCAGGCGCTGCAGCTGGACTGCTGACGCCGGCTGTCCACCGGCGGCGCAAGGGCCGCTGTGGCGCGCAGGCGCGCCGCTTCGCGGACAGCCTGCATTTTTTTCGACCGACGTCCCCCACGAAGCGGCGTGTTGCGCGACGATGGGGTTGGTCGCGCCGCCGTTGGGCGTCGTGGGCCTCGTGGGCCACATGCACATTGCAAGGAGCATGGAATGGACCGATGTCACGATGCCACGCCGGGCCCCATGTCCGGTCTGCCGGCGGCGCCTGGCCGCAGCCTGATTCAGTCGACGAATCGGCCGCCAAACCGCCATGCGTGGGCCCTGCCCGCCCTTCTTATGGCCTATGCGCTGGGCATGGGCGGCGCCGAGGCCGCGCCGACCGAGACCTGGCAGCAGCGCCTGGTGGCCCAGGGCCCCTGGCCGCCGGCCGGAATGCCGCCCGCCGCCGCGGCCAACCCGCTGGCCCCGCGACCCGAGGCGCTGGAGCTGGGCTACCGGCTGTTCCGCGAGACCCGCTTCTCGGCCAATGGCTACATCGGCTGCGTGTCCTGCCACCAGACCGACCGCGCCTTCACCGACGGCATTGCGCGCGCACAGGGCATCGGGCCGTCGCCGCTGAACGCACCCTCGCTGCTGAACCTGGCCTGGATGCCGCGCTTTGGCTGGCAAGGCAACTCCGCAAGCCTGACCGAGTCCAGCCTGCGCCCGCTGCTGGACCCACATGAGCACGCCTCCGATGCCCGGCGCGTGGCCCACACCGTGCGCGTGGCCGACGGGCTGGCCTGCCGTTGGGAGCGCGTGTTCGCCGTGAGCCCGCAGCAGCAGGACGACCAGGCGGTGCTGCGCAGGGTGACGCAGACCATTGCGCTGTTCACGGCCCAGCTCAGCAGCGCTCGCACGCCCTTCGATGACTGGCGCGACACACTGGCGCGCGGCCAGCCGGAGGCCCGCTACCCGGCGGCGGCGCGGCGCGGCGCGATCCTGTTCGCCGGCCGGGCCGCCTGCATCCAATGCCATGCCGGGCCGGTGTTCAGCGACGGGCAAATCCATCGTGTCGAGCCGGGCGCCGTTGCCATGCGCACGCCGCCACTGCGCCAGGTGTCGGTGAGCGCGCCGTACTGGCATGACGGCAGCGCCACCACCTTGGCCGACGCCGTGCGGCGCCACCGCAGCCTGAAAGGTGTGCCGGACCTGACGGACGCCGAGCTGGTCGACCTGAGCGCCTTCATGGACACGCTGACCGATGGGGACGGCGCGCGCCGGCAGTTTCCGTCGCTGGCGCGCTCGCCCTGCCCGAGCACGGCATCGGGGGGCTGAGAGCTTGTCAAACGGCGCCGCAACCTGCTGGCCTGCGGCAGGCGGCCCGCCACCTGCCGGACAATCCGGCATGCCCGACGACGATGCGGTCCACCAGCGGCGCAAGCGCTATGCCGGCACACATCCGCGCCGCTTTGCCGAGAAGTACAAGGAGCTGGACCCGGCCCGCCATGCGGCGGAGCAGGCCAAGGTCATGGCGCGCGGGCAGACGCCGGCCGGCATGCATCGGCCGATCTGCGTCGACGAGATCCTGGACATCCTGCGCCCGCAGCCGGGCGAGACCGGGCTGGATGCCACGCTGGGCTACGGCGGCCATGCCCAGGCGCTGCTGGCGCGGCTGGCGCCGGGTGGCCGGTTGTTTGCCATCGATGTCGACCCGCAGGAGCTGCCGCGCACCGAGGCGCGCCTGCGCGCGCTGGGCCATGACGCGGCCGCGCTGGTGGTGTCGCGCCAGAACTTCTCGACACTGGCCCAGTTGTTGCCGCAGGCCGGTGGCGGCTTCGACTTCATCCTGGCCGACCTGGGCGTGTCGTCGATGCAGATCGACAACCCGGCGCGCGGCTTCAGCTTCAAGGCCGACGGCCCGCTGGACCTGCGCCTGGACCCGGGCAGCGGCCTCTCGGCCCAGGCCTATTTGCAGACGGTCACGCGGCGCGAGCTGCGCGACTGCCTGGAGGACAACGCCGACGAGCCGCATGCGGCCGCGCTGGCCGCGGCGCTGCAGGGGCAGTATCTGCAGACCACCACAGAACTGGCCACGCTGGTGCGACGCACCGTGAGCGAGGCCCAGAAGCCGCGCATGCCGCAGGCCGAGCGCGAGGCCGACATCAAGAAGTCCCTGCAGCGGACGTTCCAGGCCCTGCGCATCGCCGTCAACGACGAGATGGGCATGCTGGACCTGATGCTGGCGCAACTGCCGGCCTGCCTGCGGCCGGGCGGGCGCGTGGCCATCCTGAGTTTTCACTCCGGCGAGGACCGCCGGGTGAAGAAGGCCTTCCAGTCCGGCGAGCGCAGCGGCGTCTACGCCGCCGTGGCGCCGGAGCTGATCCGGCCGTCACCGCAGGAGCAGTTTGCCAACCCGCGGTCCCGCCCGGCCAAGCTGCGCTGGGCGGTGCGCGCGCTGGTGGTCTGATAGCCGATCGCGTTCAGAAGTGTCAATTCCGGTGGCGCCTTCGGGCTCTTTGCGGACGATGGAACCCGCTGCTCGCCCCTTGATTGCGCGCGGCAAGGCTGGGGCCGACGGGCTGGGCGGCCAGAATGAGGCGCCTGTCCCTGCGGGCCACACGGTCGCGCTTGCAAGCGCGACCTTCTTC
>JBJXHB010000431.1:0-6237 GCA_046160725.1 Aquabacterium sp. | reverse complement strand
CGGCCGGCAACGCTACGGCTTTTCGGCCAGCGCCTTGAGGTTGGCCAGGCCGGCCTCGAAGTCGCCGCCGACCATCCGGTCGGAAAACAGTGCGATCCAGCGGAACAACGGGTTGGTGCCCATGTCGCCGTTCATGGTCCAGGTCACCTTGCTGCCCTGGCCCGCGGCCTCGAAGCGCAGGTCGCCGGCCGACGTGGTGCCGAAGTCCGGAAAGTACAGGTCGTAGGCGACCCGCTTGTCCGCCTCGGCGGCGGTAAAGGTCATCTTGCCGTCGCCCTCGGACTTGCTGGCCCAGCTCCAGCCCGCGCCGGTACCGCCGCTCTCGGGGCCGAAGTAGGTGATCTTCATCGACGGGTCGCGCTGGTTCCATACCGTCCAGTTCTTCCAGTGCCGCGGATTGGCGACCAGCGCGTAGGCCTTGGCCGGCGGAGCCGCGATCTCGACGCTGCGCGCGACGGTGAACTTGGACGACAGCGCATAGCCGCCCAGCCACAGAAAGGCCACCAGCCCGATCAGCGCGAACAGGACACCCTTAAGCCACTTCATCGCCAACTCCCGCGGCCACCGGGCCACGCGCGGCAGTGTGGTCGGGGCGTGGCGCTTCGGCATCGGGGTTGCCCCGGGGTCGGCCCTGCCGGGACCCATGGTCGATGGCATCATCCTGTGACCCCCTGTGACAGGGCCGGCGCCGCCACCCGGCAACGGCCCGCAATCCTCGCCCCTCCACGAAAGGCCGGTATGGACACCGAAGTCAACCCCATGCTCAGCGACTGGGCCGGCCCGTTCGGGCTGCCGCCGTTTGCCAAGATCCAGGCCGGTCAGTTCCGCCAGGCCTTCGAGGTGGCGATGGCCGAGCACCGCGACGAGCTGGCTGCCATCTCGACCGCGGCGGCGCCGGCGACCTTCGACAACACCCTGGCCGCGTTCGACCGCGCCGGGCGGTTGCTGGGCCGGCTGGAGGCCCTGTTCTACAACCTGTCCGCATCGGCCACGTCGCCGGCGCTGCAGGCGGTGCAGCGCGACCTGGCCGGGCCGCTGGCCGCCCATGAGAGCGCGGTTTACCAGGACCAGGCGCTGTTTGCCCGCATCGACGCCGTGTACCAGGCCGCGCATACGCTGGATGCCGAGCAGCGCCGCCTGGCCGAGGTGGTGCACCGCGACTTCCAGCGCGCCGGCGCCCAGCTGGCCCAGCCGCAGCGCGAGCGCCTGGCGGCGGTGATGCAGGAGCTGGCCCAGGCCACCACCGCCTTTGCGCAGAACGTGCTGCATGACGAGGCAGCCTATGCGCTGCAACTGCGCGGCGAGGCCGACCTGGCGGGCCTGCCGGACTTTGTTCGTGCCTCGGCCCGGGCGGCGGCGGTGGAGCGCGGCCTGGGTGACGACACAGCGCTGCACGTAGTCACGCTGTCGCGCTCGCTGATCGTGCCCTTCCTCAGTTTCTCGGCCCGCCGCGACCTGCGCGAGCAGGCCTGGCAGGCCTGGGTCAGCCGTGGCGAGCACGACGGCGAGCATGACAACCGCCCGGTGGCCGTGCGCATCCTGGCGCTGCGCCGCGAGCAGGCCGCGCTGATGGGCCATGACAACTTTGCCGACCATGCGCTGTCCAACACCATGGCGCAGCGGCGCGACAAGGTCTGGGCGCTGCTGGACGAGGTCTGGGCCAAGGCCCTGCCGGCGTTCAACCGCGAGCGCGCCATGTTGCTGCAGGCCATGGCCGATGCCGGCGCCACGCATGAACTCCAGCCCTGGGACTGGCGTTTCTGGGCCGAGCGGGTGCGCCAGCAGCGCTTTGCGCTGGACGAGGCCGAGGTCAAGCCGTATTTCCCGCTTCCGGCGGTGGTGGCGGCGGCCTTCGACTGCGCGCAGCGGCTGTTCGGCATCCGCTTCTCGCCGCGCACCGACCTGAGCGGCTATCACCCGGACGTGGCGGTCTACGAGATGACCGATGCGGCCGGTGCGACGCGCGGGCTGTTCATGCAGGACAACTTCGCGCGGCCAACCAAGCGCAGCGGCGCCTGGATGAGCTCGCTGCGCTGGCAGCATGCCAACGGCGGGCCGGCGCTGCCGGTGATCCTGAACAACAACAACTTCGCCCGCGGCAGCGGCGACCAGCCGGCGCTGCTCAGCGCCGATGACGTGCGCACGCTGTTCCACGAGTTCGGCCATGGCCTGCACGGCCTGCTGTCGGACGTGCGCTACGAGCGCCTGTCCGGCACCCAGGTGCTGCGCGACTTCGTCGAGCTGCCGTCCCAGCTGTTCGAGCACTGGGGCGTGCAGCGCGACGTGCTCAGGCGCCATGCCCGCCACTGGAAGACCGGCGAGCCCATCCCCGACGGCCTGATCGACCGGCTGGAGGCAGCGGCCAAGTTCGGCCAGGGCTACGAGACCATCCGCTACCTGGCCAGCTCGATCGTCGACATGGCCGCGCACGAGCGCAGCGACCCGCCCATGGATGTGGTCGCCTTCGAGCGCGAGCTGATGGCCGCACGCGGCCTGCCGCCAGCGGCCGGCCTGAACCACCGGCTGACTCACTTCCAGCACCTGTTCTCCGGCTCGGGCTATGCGGCGGGCTACTACGTCTACATGTGGGCCGAGGTGCTGGACGCGGACGCCTGGGACGCCTTCCAGGAGGCCGGCGACCTGTTCCATGCCGAGACCGCGCAGCGCCTGCTGCGCTGCATCTATGCCGCCGGTGGCAGCGTCGAGCCGGGCGAGACCTACCGCGCCTTCCGCGGCCGCGACGCCGTGATCGAGCCCATGTTGCGCGACCGTGGGCTGATCTGAGGAACCTCCGTACCCGCCTGGGCCGGCGCCCCGGCGGGGCGCAATCCGGGATGTGACGGGTGGACGCGCCCCCGGTGCTGGCCTAGGCTTCCGGCCTGACCGGACGGTGGTGCCGGCGCGGAGCAGGAGCGATGCAGGTCCAACAGCTGGTCGAACCCGACCGGGTGCACAAGTCGGTCTATACCGACCCGGCGATCTTCGACGCCGAGATGGAAAAGATCTTCGAGCGCATCTGGGTCTACTGCGGCCACGTGTCGCAGATCCCGAACGCCGGCGACTACTACGCGGTCCAGATCGGCCGCCAGCCGATGATCATGGTGCGCGATGCCGCCGGTGGCGTGCAGGTGCTGCACAACCGTTGCCCGCACCGTGGCGTGCAGCTGGTGGGCAACCTCAAGGGCAACACCGGCAGCGCCTTTGTCTGCTCCTACCACGCCTGGAGCTTCTGGCTGGACGGCAAGGTGCGCGCCATACCGCTGGCCAGCGGCTATGACGGCACGCGCATGAACAAGGACAACCCGGACTGCAGCGTCCGGCGGGCGGCGCGCGTGGACAGCTACCGCGGCTTCGTCTTTGCCAGCCTGGCGGCGGACGGCCCGACGCTGACAGAGTTCCTCGGCGAGTCCAAGGTGGCCTTCGACGACATGTGTGACCGCTCGCCGGTCGGCGAGGTCGAGGCCGTGCCCATCTGCCACCGTGTGATCCAGCACTCGAACTGGAAGTTCTTCATGGAGAACCAGCTCGACGCGCTGCACCCCAGCGTCACCCACCAGTCCACCGGCATCGCCGCGGGCCGCGTCGAGCGCCGGCTCAAGGCGGCGGGCGAGACCGTGCCGCTGTACTACCACTACCTGTCCGCCTTTGCCTCCAGCTTCGAGCAATGGGACAGCGTGCAGACCATCAACTTCCCGCGCGGCCACGGCATCCTCAAGGCCTACATGGGGCTGCGCCCGCGCGACCCGGACACCCTGGCCCACGAGGCGCTGCTGGAGCAGGCCTACGGCAAGGAGAAGATGGAGGAGTACCTGGGCCGCAGCATCCACCACGTGCTGGTCTACCCCTACCTGTCGGTGCAGTCGCCGCTGCAGCAGCTGCGCTGCCTGCGGCCGATCGCGCCGGACAAGACGCTGTCGGAGATCTGGCACTTCCGGCTCAAGGGTGCGCCGCCGGCCATCTACCAGCGCAGCCTCTGGTACTACAACCTGGTCAACTCGCCGGCCACCATGATCAACGCCGACGACCTGGAGAACTGGACCAAGGGCCAGTGGGGCCTGGCCTCCAAGGGCGGGGACTGGGTCAGCTTCCACCGCCACCACGGCGACGACCGCATCGAGAACGGCGTCACCTATTCCAACCACGGCACCTCCGAGGCCGTGATGCGCAGCCAGTTCCAGGCCTGGTCGCAGTACCTGGCCGCCGCATGAGAGGTACCGCGCGATGAGTACCGACAAGGCCATACCCAGCGCCGGCCCCGACTTCGAGCACCTGCTGCAGGGCGGCGTGGTGATCGAGGGCGCGCCCGACGTGTCACCCAGCGGCGCCCAGGCCGTGGCGCCGGACCACTCGCCACGCGGCCCGGTGGCCGCGCCCGGCGCCGGCCTGCCGCCGCCGGCCCTGGTGGTGGCGCCCGAGCTGCAGCGTGAGATCGAGCAGCTGCTGTACCGCCAGGCTGAGCTGCTGGACGGCAAGCACTGGCAGACCTACATCGACACCTTCGCCGACGACGGCGTCTACTGGATGCCGGTCACGCCGGAGCAGACCGGCTGGGCGCTGGAGCCCTCCATCTTTGCCGAGGACAAGGCCATGATGGAGATCCGCAAGGGCCGGGTGTCGCATCCCAACGCCTGGTCGCAGGCACCGATGTGGGAGACCAACCACCTGATCAGCCACGTCGCGGTGGAGTCGGTGGCGGGCGGTGTCATCCAGGTGCGCTCGCGCTTCCACCTGATGGAGCTGCGCCGCGACACGGTCCGCCACTTCGGCGGCCGCTACCGCCACACCCTGGTCCGCGATGCCGCCGGCGCCCTGCGCGTGCGCCTGCAGCGGGTGGACATGTTCAACAGCCAGGCGCCGTACGACTACGTGCTGCAGGTCTGGGTCTGATTCGTCGTCAAGGAGCCCTACTCATGGAACGCATTGCCCGCAATCTCCGCAACGCAGCGCTGGCCACGGCCGCCGCGCTGGCCGTCACGGCCACGGCCGCCCAGGCCGTCAAGGTCGGCTTCGTCAGCACGCTGTCCGGCCCGTCGGCCGCGCTGGGTGTCGACATCCGCGACGGCTTCCTGCTGGGCGTCAAGCTCAACGGCGGCAAGCTGGGTGGCCTGGCGGCGGAAGTGCTGATCAACGACGACCAGTTCAAGCCCGACGTGGCCAAGCAGCAGTTCGAGAAGCTGGTCAAGCGCGACCGCGTCCACTTCATGACTGGCGTGGTGTTCAGCAACATCATGCTGGCCGCGCTGCCTGAGGCGCTGGACAACAAGACCATCTACATCAGTGCCAACGCGGCGCCGTCGTCCATTGCCGGCAAGGACTGCCATCCGCTGTTCTATGCCGTGTCCTGGCCCAACGATGCCTACCACGAGGCTGCCGGCGCCTTTGCCAACCAGCGCAACCTCAAGAGCGTGTACCTGCTGGCGCCCAACTACCAGGCCGGCAAGGACTCGCTGGCCGGCTTCAAGCGCACCTTCAAGGGCCGGGTGGTGGGCGAGAACTACACCAAGCTCGGCCAGCTGGACTACGCGGCCGAGCTGGCCGAGGTGCGCGCCGCCAAGCCGGAGGCGCTGTACATCTTCCTGCCCGGTGGCATGGGCATCAATTTCATCAAGCAGTTCGTCGGCGCGGGCCTGGGCAAGGACGTGCAACTGGTGCTGCCCGGCTTCTCGGCCGACCAGGACGTGATCAACCCGGTGGGCCCGGCGATGGCGGGGCTGTTCAATACCGCGCACTGGTCGCCGGACTTCAGCAACCCGGCCAACCAGAAGTTCGTGGCCGAGTTCCAGAAGGAATACAAGCGCATGCCGACGCTGTATGCCTCCCAGGGCTATGACGCGGCCCAGCTGATCAATGCCGCGGTGCGCGACGTCAAGGGCAAGCTGGACGATCAGGAGGCGGTGCGGCGCGCGCTGAAGGCCGCCAAGTTCGACTCGGTGCGCGGCGCCTTCCGCTTCAACTCGAACCAATACCCGATCCAGAACTACTACCTGCGCACCGTGGGCTCGGACGGCAAGGGCGGGCTGGTCAACAAGTCGTTCAACGAGCCCATCCTCAAGGACCATGGCGACGCCTATGTCCAGAGCTGCGCGATGAAGTGATCGCGGCGGCTGCGGGATTGGGCGCATGGGCATCAGTGGCTGAGCGGGCCCGTTTGAGACATCGGGCCCGGTCGGTTCAGCGGGCCGGTCGGGCCGGGTGGCCGCTTGCGCTCATGTCCCCCGGCGCTCGCCTTCGGCTCCC
>JBJXHB010000430.1:0-4333 GCA_046160725.1 Aquabacterium sp. | reverse complement strand
GGCCATGCGCAAGCGGCGCTGGCACCGTGGTGGAACCTGGCCGACCCGCCTGAACCGGTGCGCCTGCAACGCGCGGTGGTGCGCCAGTTCAACCATGCCTTCGACGCCGCCCTGGCCGACCTGGATGCCCTGGTGGTCGCCAACCCGCGCCTGGCCGAAGCCTGGTCCTGGATGGCCGCCATCGCCATGGTTCAGGCCGACTATGACCGGGCCCGGCGGGCATGCGATGCACTGCGGCCGATTGCGTCGGCCCTGACCGCCAGGTCCTGCGTTGCGGCGGTGGATGCCGCGACTGGGCGCGCCGGCCGGGCGGCGCAAGACCTGAACGACGCCCTGAGTCAAGCCAAGTCCTTGCCCGTACCGCCCAAGGCGGAGGAGTTGGTCTGGGTGCTCACCCGTCTGGGCGAGGCGCGCGAGCGCGCCGGCGACGATGTCGCAGCCGAAGGTGCCTTCCTGCAGGCCCTGGGCTTGAACCTGCCCGACACTTACCTGCGGGCCGCCTATGCCGACCACCTGCTGGACCGGCAACGGCCACGCGAGGTGCTGACGCTGCTGGAAGGGACGGCCCAGGTCGACGTCCTGCTGCTTCGCCTGGCCGAAGCCGCCAAGGCGGTGCGGGACCCGCGGGCCGCGGCCTGGTCTGCCGAGTTGCAGGACCGCATGGCCGCTGCCGACGCCCGCGGTGACACCAGCCACCGCAAGGAGCAGGCCCGGTTTGCCCTGATGGTGCAGGGTGATGCCCGGCGTGCGCTGCCATTGGCGATGGCCAATTTTGCGGAGCAGAAAGAACCGGCCGATGCCCGGCTGCTGCTGCAGGCCGCCGTCGCTGCTGGCGATGCCAAGGCGGCTGCGCCGGCCCTGGCCTGGTTGGGCCGCACTCGCTGCGAGGGTCGAGAACTGAACGCCCTGGCTGCCCGAGCAAGGGCATTGAAATGAGGGCGGCCTGGCTTCGGCTTGCTGCGGGCCTGTTGCCCGCCTGCAGGCCCGGCCGGGCGTTGGCGCCAAGGTGGCGGACTGGGTTGTGGGTCGTCCTGTGGTGCGGGCTCGGCCTACTGCTGCCGATGGCGGCCAAGGCCCACAAGCCCAGTGACAGCTATCTGCGCCTGACGCTGCAGCCGACCGGCCCGCAGATGAGCGTCACCGGCCGCTGGGACATCGCGCTCAAGGACCTGGACCATGCGCTGGACCTGGATGCCGACGGCCAGGGCGACATCACCTGGGGCGAGGTCCGGACGCGCCAGGTGGACATCGCGGCCTATGCCATGGCCCGGCTGGCCGTGCAGGCTGGTGGCGCCCACTGCACCTTGCAGACCGGCGCGTTGCACGTGGTGCGCCACAGCGACGGCGCCTACGCCGTGCTGCCACTGAGCGGGCAATGCCCGTTGGCCGATGCGTTGTCGGTGCAATACAGTCTTTTCGCCGACCTGGACCCCCTGCACCGCGGGCTGTTGAACCTGAACGCCGCAGGCGCCTCCCGCAGTGCGGTGCTGGACCCGGCAGCAGCGCCGACGCGATACGAGCTGAAGGCGCCGGACAAATGGGCCCAGTTCCTGGAGTTCACCTGGCAGGGCGTGTGGCACATCTGGATCGGCTTCGATCACATCCTGTTCCTGGTGTCGTTGCTGCTGCCGGCGGTGCTGCTGCGCCGCCAGGGTCAGTGGCAGGCCGTGGCGACCCTGCGTGCGGCGTTGATGGATGTGGTCAAGGTCGTCACGGCCTTCACCGTGGCGCATTCGGTGACGCTGTCATTGGCCGCCTTGCAGGTCGTGACCCTGCCATCGGCGCTGGTGGAGTCCGCCATCGCCGGGTCCGTGGTGTTGGCCGCGCTGAACAACATCCGGCCGGTGGTCCAGGGGCGGCGCTGGCTGGTGGCCTTCGGCTTCGGGCTGATTCACGGTTTCGGCTTTGCCGGCGTGCTGACCGAGCTGGGCCTGCCCCAGGATGCCCTGCTGCTGGCGCTGCTGAGCTTCAATCTCGGCGTCGAGCTGGGGCAGCTGGCGATCGTGGCCGCTTTCCTGCCACTGGCCTATGCGCTGCGCGAGACGCGCCTTTACCGCCAAGGCATCCTGGTCGGCGGGTCGCTGGTGATAGCTGCGCTGGCCGCGGTCTGGTTTGGCGAACGCGCCTTCGGGCTGGAGTTGACGGCGCTGATCTGAGCGTCGCGGACCAGGCGGGCCCGGTCGGGCGGTGGCCTTCAGGCCGCCATCAGGCTGACCTCGACCCGGTCTCGGCCGCTGTTCTTGGCGCGGTACAGCGCTTCGTCCGCACGGGCCACCGCGCCGTCCAGCTCCTCGGACTCACCCACCAGGGCCACGCCCACGCTGATGGTGGCGGTCAGGGGATCGCCTTTGGCGACCGGGCACGGCGTCTGGGCCACCGCCATCCGCAGACGCTCGGCGATATGGCGCGCACCGGAAACGTTGTCCACCGGTGCCAGCACCACGAACTCCTCGCCGCCGTAGCGGCCCAGCAGCGAGTCCGGCCTCAGCTGCGAGCGCAGCACGTTGGCCGTGTGACGCAACACCGCATCACCTACCGGATGGCCATATCGGTCGTTGATCAGCTTGAAGCGGTCGATGTCCAGCATCAGCAGGGCCAGCGTGCCGCCCATGGCGCGGCGCCCGGCCAATGCCGTGCGGGCCCGCTCGCGCACCTCTCGCCGTACCAGGGCGCCGGTCAACTCGTCGGTGGCGGCCACTGCCCGCAGTTGCTGGTGCAAGTGGTCGTTGACCAGGTTCAGCAGCAGCGCGGCCAGGATTGCCGGCAGCGTGCCGTACAGCAGGCCGAAGGGGGTCATCAGGATCTCGGGCACGTACAGGTGGTGCGGCTGCGGCGGGCCGTCGTAGGCCAGCGTCAGTGCAAACCGAAGGAACCAGCTGCCGGTGTAGGACAAGGCGCAGTAGCCGACCGCACGTTCGGCCAGGGAACGCGGCCGCACCACGAAGGGCCAGACCGCGACGGTCAGCGCCGCATTGGTCAGCAGGTTCAACAAGGCATGCGTGATGCCGGCGGTCATCGCGCCGTGCAGGCTGGCCGCCGCCTGTATCGCGGTGGCCAGCGCCACGGCCGCCATCATGTTGCGTCCGCTCGCCCAATGGAGGTTGGTGAAGACGCCCATCGACCAGGTGAACACCGGTATCGCCGCCACCGTGCCGGCCAGCATGGCGAACTCGGCCCAGGGCGCGAGATTGGGGCCGGTCAGGAAGACGCCGGCCATGCTCAGGCCGATGATCAGCAGGCCTGCTGCCCATGTCCGCACCACGCGGCGGATGCGGTCGTCCTCGGCCTGCTCCAGCATCAGCATGGCCGCCCCGACCAGGGCGCTGCCGCCGGCGATGGCGAAGCTGGTGAACGGATCGACCTGGATCATCCACCGGCTATCGGCTGCCGGCCGGCGGACTTGAGGGCACCGGCGCGCGCAGCATCCGGCACCGGACACTTGTTATGGAACGGCGTCGAAGGCCAGGGTGACGAACCGGCTCTCCCAGGTCATGGGCTGGGATTCCGATGGCCGCAGGTCGGTGCCGCGCAACAACCATCGGCCGGCCAGCGGCAGCCGGATCTCGGCGCGCCCTTGCGCATCCGTTTGCAGCCAAAGGCCCAGCGGGCTGAGCGCGCTGCGGGCCTCGATGGGCTGGTCCGCCAGCGGCACGCCGTCGCGCAGCACCTGAAAGCGCAGCACCTGGCCTCGGCGCGGCGCCTGGCCCGCCTCGTCAAGCACGATGTCCATGCCCAGGGGCGCCGGCGTGCCGGCCTGGGCCTGCCCCTCGGTCGCCGAGCGGGCCCAGGTCTCAATGCGGGCATGCTTGGTGTAGCGCTCGGTGAAAGGCCGGCCCTGGGCCTGCCAGCTGGCCCAGACGTTGCGCACCGCCTGCGGAGCCGCAATCTCCTTGAAATAGGCCTCGATCAACGCCGGCTTGAGCTCCAGCTCGTAGGGCAGCAACTGGGCCCAGCAGGTGGTGAGTCCACCGCCTGGGCGCGGCGGCGGCAGTTTGGCTTCGAGCAGCGCTGCACGGGCGTCGCCGCCGACGCGTCGCATCGGCAGCGCCGCGCCCTGGCCCTGGCGGCAGCCGAGCTGGCTGAAGCCGGCATCCCCCGGGCTGGACTCCAGCACCGGAAACTGCGCACCGGTACCCAAGCGCAGGCGCCAGGCGCTGGACGATGCTGAGCCGGGCTGGGCCTCGAACCAGGTGTCGTGGGCCCAGGCGGCCATCGTCAATGCCGACAGGGCGACAGCCGCGACGACCTGAAAGGCTTTGCGAAAGCGACTCGGAAGGTGTCCGCTCATACCGGCTCCTACGCAGCGTGCGGGTCGCTGGATGCGCCGCAGAAC
>JBJXHB010000429.1:0-3929 GCA_046160725.1 Aquabacterium sp. | reverse complement strand
CATCGTGCTGGCGGCGGTGCTGTTCGGCGCGCTGTACCAGGGCGGTGCCGAGATCGCCTTCGAGATGCCGGGCTTCAGCCGCGACATGGTGTTCACCCTGCAGGGCCTGATCGTGCTGTTTGCCGGCGCCATGGCGCAGGTGGCGGCGCCCCTGATCGCGCGGCTGCTGGCCCTGTGGCCGCGCCGGGCCGCTGCCGGAGCCGGCCATGGATGAGAGCGCCGTCGGCACCCTGGCGGCGTCCACGCTGCGCCTGTCCACGCCGCTGATCCTGGCCGCGCTGGCCGGCACGCTGAGCGAGCGCGCCGGCGTGATCGACCTCGGCCTGGAGGGCAAGATGCTGCTGGCCGCCTTTGCCGCCGGCGCGGTGGGCGCGACCAGCGGGTCGTTCACGCTGGCGCTGCTGGCGGCCTTCGCGGTCGGCGTGGCGCTGTCGATGCTGCACGGCTATGCCTGCGTCAGCCACCGCGGCGACCAGGTGGTGGCGGGCGTGGCCATCACCATGGTGGCTTCGGGCCTGACGGTGGTGCTGGGCATCGCGCTGTTCAAGCTCGGCGGCCAGACCCCGCCGGTCAGCGACGCCGTGCGGCTGGTGCCGCTCTTCAAGGACTTCGGCGCGGCCCTGGCCGAGCTGCCGCTGCTGGGCCCGACGCTGGCGCCGGCGCTGGCCGGCCACAACGGCATCGTCTACCTGGCCCTGGCGCTGGTGGGTGTGGTCTGGTGGGTGCTGTACCGCACGCGCTTCGGCCTGCGCCTGCGCGCGGCCGGCGAGAACCCGGCCATGGTGGACGCCGCGGGCGTGGGCGTGAAGCGCCTGCGCTACCAGGCCCTGGCCCTGAACGGCCTGCTGGCCGGGCTGGCCGGCACGTATCTCTCGCTGGCGCTGAACGCCAACTTCATCCCGCACATGACGGCCGGCCGCGGCTACATGGCCCTGGCGGCGATGATCTTCGGCAAGTGGCATCCGGTGGGCGCCCTGTGGGCCTGCCTGCTGTTCGGCTTCCTGGACGCGGCGGCGATCCGGCTGCAAGGGGTGTCGTTGGCCGGCGTGGCCGTGCCGGTGCAGGCCATCCAGGCCCTGCCCTATGTGCTGACGGTGGTGCTGCTGGCCGGCTTCATCGGCCGCGCCCGGGCGCCGGCGGCGCTGGGCGTGCCCTACCTGAAGGAGCGCTGAGCCGATGCCCACCCGTCGCCAGGAACCGGCCCCCCAGCAGGCCCCCGAAGGCGCGGAGACGCTGGTCGCGGCCGCGCGGGCCATCCGCGAGCGGGCCTATGCGCCGTACTCGCGCTTCAAGGTCGGCGCCGCGCTGCGCGACGAGACCGGCCGCATCCATGTCGGCGCCAACATCGAGAACGCGGCCTATCCCGTCAGCCAGTGTGCCGAGGCCTCGGCCCTGGCCGCCCTGGTGGCCGCCGGCGGACGGCGCATCACCGCCGTGGCGGTCGTGGGCGTGGCGCGCGAGCCCGTCACCCCCTGCGGCGCCTGCCGCCAGCGCCTGCGCGAGTTTGCGGCGGCCGACGTCCCAGTATGGGTGGCCGACGAGCAGACGCTGCGCGCCCGCTTCACCCTGGGCGAGCTGTTGCCGGCGAGCTTCGGGCCGGCACATCTGGATGGGGGCGGGTAGGCGCGGTCGGCATGGGCGGGGGTTGTCGCGAACCTTCGAACGTGGGGGTCGGGATTCACAAGCCGGACGGGCCGCGTCATCATGGACCGATCCGAAACCCCAAGGGGCCACCCATGCGCAAGATCCTGGCATTGAGCATCCTGTCGACGGCGGTATTGGCGGCCGCTTCGGCATCAGCCGCGACCAACGTGGCCTTGGGTGGCGCGGCGTCGCAGTCCAGCAACTGGTGTGGCGGCCCCTATTGCGATGCCAGTGGCGCGATCAATGGCACGACGTTTGGGAGCTATTTCGACGGCCCAATGCAGCACACCAACGCCGACGCCGGCCTGAGCGTGGGCACCGGTTTCGCGTGGTGGAAGCTCGATCTGGGCCAGGACTACGCGATCGACGACATCGTGGTGTGGAGCCGACTGGACTGCTGCACGGCGCGGTTGAACAACTTCACGGTGACGCTGTGGAACGACGGCGCCCAGGTCTGGAGCGGTACCTGGAACCAGCCCACGGGTCCCAACCCGAACACCAGCTTCGCGGTCGGCGCGATCGGCGATGCGGTGATGGTGCAGCTCAACCGTCAGGACTACCTGCACATGGCCGAGGTGCAGGTGTTCGGCGGTACGGTGGCAGTCCCCGAGCCCAGTACCTGGGCGCTGATGGCGCTGGGCCTGGCCGGCATGGCCGGCGTGGCACGCCGCCGCCGCTGAGCGCAGGCGAGCCGTTTCATCGCGCATCAGCGGGCCCTCGTCGTAGCCGACACGGCTCGCGGCCCCTGACGCGTGTCGGCTGCGGTCAGCCCGCAGGCGAAGCCAGGGCCAGCAGGTCGCGATTGACCGGGTTGCGGCGCAGGAAGGAGTCGATGAAGGGCGCCGGCACCTGCGGCAGGGCCTTGCCGCGCACCCACTGCAGGCCGGCGCCGAAGGCATGGCGCGCCCCGGCAGGGTCGCCGGCCGCGCGCAGGGCCTGGCCCGCGACCAGCCTGGCCTCGGGCGTATAGACGAAGTCGGGCACATAGCCCTCGTCCAGCAGCCCCAGCAGCTGACGGGCGCAAGCGGCGGCCTCGTCGTGCCGATGCAGGACCATGGCCGCCTGAGCGCGGTACTGCGCCAGCGCCGCCACGGTGCCGAAGAGCTCGAGACGCGCAGCGCTGTGCGCGAGCGCATCGGCCTGGTCCAGCACCGCCTGCGCGGTGGAAAACCGCAGGCCCCGCACCGCGTTGCTGGTGCGGCGATTCGCGTCCGCGTCCAGCAGTGCCAGCGCCTGACGCGCGGACTCGGCCGGCGCCGGCGTGCCCAGCCACTGGCCGATCTCCAGCCGCAGCCACAGCCGCCCGGCCTGCATCCAGGCCGGCTGGCCGGCGTCGTCCATCTGCAGCGCCTGCAAGGCGCGCGCATGCTGCCCCAGGTGCTGCCACAGCCGCGCCTGCGTGGCGCGCAGCGCGTGCACCCAGAACGGCGCGCCCATGGCTTCGAACTGGGGCAGCAGGACGTCCAGCGCCTGCTGCGCCGGCCCCAGCTCGCCGGTCTCGGCCTCGTTTCGCGCATGCATCAGTCGCGCCAGGCGGTACTGGGCGCTGTCGGCATCCTCGTTGAGCAGATCCAGCCCGCGCAGGCAGACCTCGGTGGCGCGCGGCAACGCCCCCACGGTGCGCAGCACCACGCTCTGGTTGATCAGCGCCATGCTGAGATTGGGCCGGGCGCCGGTGCGCTCGGCGCAAGCGATCGAGACCTCGTAGCTGGCCACGCCCTCGCGCAGGCGGCCGGTGTGGCCCAGCAGCGCGGCCCAGTAGCCGTACCAGATCTGCCGCACTTCGTCATCGGCCTCGCGGTCCACCCAGTCGCGCAGCGGCAGCAGCAGCGAGTAGGCATCGTCGGTGCGGCCGAGCTTGAGCTGGTTGCCCGCCGTCACGCCGGCCAGGCGCGCCAGTTCCTGCTGCGCGCCGATGCGGCGAGCCAGCGCGATGCCCCGCAGCCCGACCTCGATGGCCTCCTCGAACGGCCCGCGCTGGCCCAGCTGGTCGGTCAGCACGCGCAGCGCGCGCACCCGCTGCACATCGCTGGTGGCATGGTCGGGCAGCGCCCGGGCCTCGGCCAGCGCGGCCTCGTCGGACCGGGCGCCGATCAAGGCCGCCACCCGGTTGGCCAGGGCCTCGAAGCGCGCCTCGCCCTGGCCGGCGTCGGCATGGGCCTGGGCCGCCTGGGCATGGAACTCGGCCTCCTCCACCTGGCGCGCCGCCTCGCGCGCGCGCCGCGCGGCCTGCTCGAAGGCGGCGGCGGCCTCGCGGGGCCTGCCGCCGTCGCGCCAATGGCGGG
>JBJXHB010000428.1:0-4333 GCA_046160725.1 Aquabacterium sp. | reverse complement strand
TCGTCAAGAGCTACTACGGCGGCAACGCCGACCTCTTCGGCTATCCGATGCATCCGGACTACAGCGGCTACTTCGAGCCGCTGGACAAGATGCCGGTGGCGGCGCAGGAGCTGTTCCAGTTCAACCCGGACAAGGCCAAGGCCCTGCTGGCCGAGGCCGGCTTTCCCAGGGGCTTCAGCTTCAAGGTCCAGGTCTGCTCCTGCAACCCGGACCACATGGACCTGCTGCCGCTGGTGGCGGCCTACCTGGAGAAGGTCGGGGTCAAGGTCGAGATCCAGCCGATGGAGTACGGTGCCTTCCTGTCGGCGATGACCACCAAGACGGTGGCGCCCGGCTACATGATGAACAACGGGCACACCAACCCGACCACCAGCATCCGCAAGAGCTTCGTCACCAAGCAGACCTGGAACCCCAGCCAGTACAGCGACCCGCTGCTGGACCAGCGCATGGCCGACACCTATCTCGAGCGCGACGAGGGCAAGCGCCAGATCCTGATCAAGCTGCTGACCCGTGACGTGGTCGAGAAGGCGCCCTACATCTGGCTGCCGACGCCGCACGTCTTCGCGGCCTGGTGGCCGTGGGTGAAGAACTACGACGGCGAGCTGAATGTCGGCGCAGCGCGCAACGGCCCCATCCACGCCCGCATCTGGGTCGACCAGGCGATGAAGAAGAAGATGGGGTTCTGAGGCCCCGCCGATGACACGAGACCCCGCATGACGACCCAGCCGCCCGTCCCGCTGCTCAGCGTGCGTGACCTGGTGACGCGGTTCCGCACCGCGCGCGGCCAGGTCACCGCGGTCGACCGCGTCAGCTTCGACGTCGCCGCCGGCGAGACCGTGGCCATCGTCGGCGAGTCCGGCTCGGGCAAGAGCGTGACGGCGCTGTCCATCCTGCGGTTGATACCGGACCCACCCGGCAAGATCGAGTCCGGGCAGATCATGTTCGACGGCCAGGACCTGCTGAAGCTGAGCGATGCGCAGATCCGCGCCGTGCGCGGCGACCGCATCGCGATGATCTTCCAGGAGCCGATGAGTTCGCTGAACCCGGCACTGACGATCGGCAAGCAGGTCGGCGAGCCGGTCAACCTGCACCGTGGCACGCCGTGGGCGCAGGCATTGGAACGGGCCAAGGAGCTGCTGGGCCTGGTGCGCATGTCCGATGCCGCGACCCGCGTCAATGCCTACCCGCACCACTTCTCCGGCGGCATGCGCCAGCGCGCCATGATCGCGATGGCACTGGCCTGCGAGCCGCGCCTGATCATCGCCGACGAGCCGACCACGGCCCTGGACGTGACGGTGCAGGCGCAGATCCTGGACCTGCTGAAGGACCTGGCGCGCAAGGCCAAATCGTCGCTGATCCTGATCACGCACGACCTGGGCGTGGTGGCCCGCTATGCCGACCGCGTGGTGGTGATGTATGCCGGCCGCGTCGTCGAGTCCGCACCGGCGCGTGAGCTGTACGGGCGGCCGCGCCATCCCTACACCCGCGGCCTGATGGCCTCGGTACCGCGCCTGGACGGCGACACCGGCGTACGGCTGGTGCCCATCGAGGGCCAGCCGCCCGACCTGGCCGCGCTGCCGCCAGGCTGCGCCTTCGCGCCGCGTTGCCAGTACGCCAGCGACGCCTGCCGCGCCGCGCGGCCACCGTTGCGCGAGGTCGGCGACAGCCACCAGGTGGCCTGCATCCTGGAGTCCGCGTCATGAGTGTGGCCAGCGTCGGTGCGGCGGCCGCCGCGGCAGCAGTTGCCTCGGACGGGCCATTGCTGGAGGTGCAGGACCTGAAAGTCCATTTCCCGGTCATGCGCGGCGTGGTGTTCCAGAAGCAGGTTGCCGCGGTGCAGGCGGTCGACGGCGTGTCCTTTTCGCTGCAGCGCGGCCAGACCCTGGGCCTGGTCGGCGAGAGCGGCTGCGGCAAGAGCACCACTGGCCTGGCGGTGCTGCGCATGCTGGAGCCGACCAGCGGGCACATCCGCTTCGAGGGTGAGGACATCACCCACCACGACAAGCAGCGCATGCGGCCCCTGCGGCGACGCATGCAGATGGTCTACCAGGACCCCTATGGCTCGCTGAACCCACGCATGATGGTGCGCGACATCGTCGGCGAGCCCCTGGTGGTGCACGGTCTTGCCCGCACGCCGGCCGAGCTGTCCGACCGCGTGGCCGAGCTGATGCGCACGGTGGGCCTGCTGCCGGACATGGCCGAGCGCTATCCGCATGAGTTCTCGGGCGGGCAGCGCCAGCGCATCGGCATCGCCCGCGCCATGGCGCTCAATCCGGCGCTGCTGGTGTGTGACGAGCCGGTGTCGGCGCTGGACGTGTCGATCCAGGCCCAGGTCGTCAACGTCTTCGTCGAGCTGCAGCAGCGGCTGGGTCTGGCCTCTCTGTTCATCGCCCACGACCTGGCGGTGGTGCGCCATGTCAGCGACCGCATCGCGGTGATGTACCTGGGCCGCATCGTCGAGGTGGCCACCCGCGATGCGATCTACAAGGAGCCGCTGCACCCCTACACCCAGGCCCTGCTGGCCGCGGTGCCGGTGGCCGACCCTGTGGTCGAGGCCACGCGCCCGCGCAGCATCGTCGGCGGCGAGGTGCCCAGCCCGATGAACCCGCCGTCGGGCTGCCGCTTTCACACCCGCTGCCCGCATGCCATGCCGCGCTGCAAGCAGGAGGACCCTCCACTGCGCGACCTGGGCCAAGGCCGCGCCGTGGCCTGCCATCTGGTGACCTGAGTCCCATGGTCCTCCTGTCCGAGGCACCCGGCGCGGACGCGGCGCTGCGCGGCGGCACCGACCGCTTCAACGAGAAGCGCGAGGCCATCCTGGCCGCTGCGGCGCAGGCCTTCAACCAGCAAGGCGTGGCCGGCACCACGCTGGCCGACGTGGCGGCCCGTGTCGGCCTGCTGAAGGCCGGCATCCACTACTACTGGCGCCGCAAGGAGGACCTGGCGGCCGACGCGCTGCGGCGCTCCATCGACGCGCTGTCCGACATCGTGGCCGCCGCAGGCGCGGCCGGGTCGCCGCCGCAGCGCATTCGCCGCCTGGTGCACGGCGTGGCCGCGCTGCATGCCGCCATTGCCGCCGGCGAGCGCGCGCCGCTGGTGGGCTTCAGCGACATCCGGGCCCTGGCCGCGCCGGCCGGACCGGCCGTGATCGATGCCTATGTGGCGCTGTTTGCCCGCCTGCGCCACCTGCTGCCCACGCCGCCCGGGCTGGGTCGGGCCGGGCGCAACGCGCGCGCCCACCTGCTGCTGTCGCTGCTGAACGTGCTGCCGGTCTGGCTGGCGCGCTACCACCCGCGCGACCATGCGCTGGTGGCGGCCGGCATGACCGACCTGCTGCTGGGCGGGCTGGTGGCCGGTGACGTCGCACCCCTGCAGGCCGCGCTGCACGACCACGACGGCGCTGCCGATGCCCACACCGATGACGGCCTGGCCGCACCGCATGACCCGGCACTGCTGCCGGTGCGCGAGGCCTACCTGCGTGCGGCCACCAGCCTGATCAACGAGATCGGACATCGCGGCGCGTCGGTGTCGCGCATCGCAGCGCGGCTGAAGCTGACCAAGGGCTCGTTCTATCACCATCACGACGGCAAGGACGACCTGCTGGTGCAGTGCTTCGAGCGCACCCTGGCGGTGATCGACGCCGTGCACGCGCGCGCCGCGCGGCGCCACGGCGACGGCCTGTCGCGCACCGCGGCTGCGACCGCTGCGCTGGTGTGCTTCCAAATGTCGGACCAGGGGCCGCTGCTGCGCCACACCGCGCTGACGGCCTTGCAGCCGACCCAGCGCGAGGGCATCCGGCGCGCACTGGCGCAACGCCATGAACGCCTGGCCCTTTGGCTGTCGGACGGCATTGCCGATGGCAACGTCCGTCCGGTACACGCCGGGCTCGCGTCGCACCTGCTGGGCACGGCTGTCAACGCGGCGTCCGAACTGCCCTGGTGGGCGCCTGGCCTGGACCGGGCCGATGCGCCACGGCTCTACATCCACCCGCTCTTTCACGGCCTGCTGGCCGACGACCGCTAGGGCGGGTCGCCCTGCATGTTCTTGCACCCTTTCCAACCCTGCATTCATCGACGGAACCTCTCATGACGCTCACCATCAAGGCCGGCACACTCACCCGCGAAGGCGACATCGGCATCGTCAGCATCAACCACCCGCCGGTCAACGCGCTGTCTCAAGTGGTGCGCGAGGGCATCCTCGGCTGCGTCAAGGCGGCCGACGCCGACCCGGCCATCAAGGCCATCGTCTTCATCTGTGAGGGCCGCACCTTCCTGGCGGGCGCTGACATCACGGAGTTCGGCAAGCCGCCGACAGCGCCGTCGCTCTTTGAGGT
>JBJXHB010000427.1:0-7150 GCA_046160725.1 Aquabacterium sp. | reverse complement strand
CCCGCACTTGGCCGCCGCCGCCGCAGGCGCGGCCTGCGCCGTGTTGGCCGGGGCCAGCGCACTGGCGGTCACGCCACCCGTGCTCATACCCTGGGGATGGGCGCCGTCCGGCTGGATGCTGGCCATGCTGTTGCGGCTGGGCGGCGGTACCTGGCCCTGGCTCGGCATCGGCTGCGCCCTGGGATGGTGGTGGGGCGGACAGCCGGTCCATGTAGCGCTGCCGCTGGCCGCCGGCCAGGTGGCGACCGCCTGGGTCGCCGCCAGAGGGCTGCAAAGGCATGCCTTCGACGTCCGCATGGAGCAGCGGCGTGACCTGGTTCTGCTGCTGACGACTTTGCTTCTTGGCATGCCGCTTCTCGCAGCGGCCAACAGTGCAGGTTGGATGACCCTTGCCGGGCAGGTCGACGCCACCGAGCTGTTGCCGACGTTGGCCGCGCTGGCAACGGCGGAGGCACTGGGCGGACTGCTGGTGGCCATCCCGCCCCTGGCTGCCGGCTGGGGCGTTCATCGCCCGATGGGCGGCACGTCGCTGGGCGCCTGGCGGTCCGGGCTGGCTGTCGCTGCCGCGGCCGCCGGTGGCATCTCGATTCTGGGACTGCCGCCGTCCGCGCTCCCGCTGGCGGCGGCCGGCCTGCTGGCAGCGCCCCTGGCTTTGACGATGTTGACACTGGGGCTGGGGCTGCTGTGTTCGTCGCTGTGCGGCGTGACATGGGCGGCCGCAGCGCTGGCCCTTCACCTTTCCGGCGCAGGCCCGTTTGACCTGATCCTGCCCGGCGGCGGCGACGGCCTGCTGCAGGCCTGGCTGGCGATCGGCGCGCTGGCAGCCCTGCTGCCACATGCAGCCCGAGCGAGAGGGCAGCGCGAGAGCGACCGGTGGCGGCGCGGCACCGCGCTGGCCGGGGTCGGCCTGGCCGACTGGCACCTACCCTCGGGCACCGGTTTTACGTCCGCGCGCTGGCAGGACCTGCTGGAGCCGATGCAGCGCGACGCGGTTGTGGGCCTGGAACGTTGGCTCCGCCGTGTCCACCCGGAGGACCGCCCGGGCCTGAGCGATGCTCTGTCCGGTACCGATACCGACGCGCCGCAGCAGACGACCCAGCGCCGACTTCGCATCTTTGCCCGGGAGCAATGGCGCTGGTATGACCTCAAGCTGGATGTCGCCGAGCGTGCGGCTGACGGCCAGCCCGTGCGTGTGGTGGCCACCGTTGGCGATGCCGACATGGCGCAGCGCATGGACGATCGCGAGCGCCTGTCCGCCAGCCTGTTCCAACATCTTCACGAGGGCATGCTGATCGCCGACGCCGAGATGCGTGTCCTGGACGCCAATCCGGCCTATTGCCGCATCGTCGGCCTGGGGCGTGACGCCGTTGTCGGGCAGGTGCCGGTGTTCTTGCGTACCGCCTCGCCCGACCCGCAGACGCGTGCCCTGCAGAGCGCGCTGTGGGCAGCGCTGCGCAGCCGCGGGACCTGGGTCGGCGACCTGGCCGACCGTCGTGCCGATGGCAGCGCCTGCCTGTTGCACACGACCATCTCCTCGGTCAGCGACCCGGACGGGGCATTGCGGTACCACGTGCTGGTCGTCACCGACATCACCGAGCAGCGCGAGCAGCGCATCCGCCTGGAGCGCCAGGCGCTGTTCGACGAGCTGACGCGCCTGCCCAATAGGGCGCAGTTGTCGCAGCAGCTGGCCCAGGCCATGTCGGCGGCGGACCGCGATGGCCACCTGCTGGCCGTGTGCTGTGTCGACCTTGACCACTTCAAGGCCGTCAACGAGAGCCTGGGCCATGCCACAGGCGACCGGTTGCTGCAGGAGGTCGCGCGGCGCCTGCAGTCCGGGCTGCGGACCCGTGGCGGTATCCAGGACGTGGCGGCACGCCTGGGTGGCGACGAGTTCGTGCTGTTGCTGCGGGCTGCCACCATCGATGAGGCCCGCGCCGCCGCCGAGCGGGTGTTGCGCATCCTGAGCCTGCCCTTCGACATGGCCGCCTCGAGCGGCCTGAAGGTCAGTGCCAGTATGGGTGCGACGCTCTATCCGCTGGACTCCAGCGACGCCGACACCCTGCTGCGGCATGCCGACCATGCCCTGTTCGGGGCCAAGCAGGCCGGCCGCAACGGCGTCCTGTTCTTCGACCCCGAGCATGTGCGCCGGTCGGAGGAGCGCGTAATGGCGGTCGGCCGGGTCCAGGAGGCGCTGGACCGCGGACAACTGGTACCGTACTACCAGCCCAAGGTCGACATGCGGCGCGGTACCGTGGTCGGCGTCGAGGCGTTGTTGCGCTGGATCCACCCGGAGGATGGCGTGGTGCTGCCGTCGCACTTCCTGCCAGCGGTCGAGAACACCGGCCTTTCTGTCCGCATCGGCGACCACATGCTGGCGCGTGCGCTGGACCAACTCGACCAGTGGCAGGCCCAGGGCCTGGACCTGTCGGTGAGCGTCAACGTGTCGGCGCGCCACCTGCAGGAGCCCGACTTTGCCCAGCGGCTGGGCGAACTCCTGGCCCGCCATACACGGCCCCTGGGACACCGGTTGGAGCTCGAGATCCTGGAGACGGCCGCCCTGGCCGACATCGAGCACACGGCGTCGGTACTGGCCCGCTGTGCGCGTCTGGGGGTGCGCTGCGCCCTGGACGACTTCGGCACCGGCTATTCGACGCTGACCTACCTGAAGCGCTTGCCGATACAGGTGCTGAAGATCGATCGCTCTTTCGTGCTCGGCATGCTCGACGACCCACAGGACCTGGCCATCGTCGAGGGCGTGGTCAGTTTGGCCCGCACCTTCGACTGCGTGGCCGTGGCCGAGGGCGTGGAGACACCGGCGCAGGCCCGCAGCCTTCTGGACATGGGTTGCCTGCTCGGCCAGGGCAACGGCATCGCCGTACCGATGCCGGCGGAGGCCTTGCCCGACTGGATGGCGGGCTGGCGCGGCCTTTTCGCGCTGACCGCGGCACCAGCCGCACCATTACCACCCCGATTGGCCAGCGGCGACCCGCGCGTTTCCTGAGGATCAGGATCGCGCTGGCAAGTGGGTCCAACCGGCCCGCTAGGCCCGGCGATGGCAATGGGTGCGGCGCGAGTCCTTAGACTCCGCCCCTCATGCTGCCGCCCTCATTCATTCAGGACCTGCTTTCGCGCGTGGACATTGTCCAGGTCGTGGGTCGCCAGGTCGAGCTGCGCAAGGCTGGCATCAATCACAAGGGCCTGTGCCCGTTCCACGGCGAAAAGACGCCGAGCTTCATCGTCAGCCCGTCGCGCCAGACCTATCACTGCTTCGGATGTGGAGCGCATGGCGACGCCATTCGCTTCCTGGTTGAGCAGGCCGGCATGGGCTTCATGGATGCGGTGCGCGACCTGGCACAGGAGGTCGGCGTCACGGTGCCGCAGGATGAGCGCAGTACGGTCGACCGGGATCGCGAACGTGAGCAGCGCGAGCGCCAGGCCACCCTGGTCGACGTGCTCGCCAAGGCGGGCGAGCATTGGCGCGCCCAGCTCAAGGCCAGCCCGCGCGCCGTCGACTACCTGCGGGGTAGAGGCCTGTCGGGCGAGATTGCGGCTCGGTTCGGCCTGGGCTATGCGCCCGCCGGATGGCGCGGCCTGGCCAGCGCCTTTGCACGCTATGACGACCCGTTGCTGGTTGAGGCCGGGCTCACCATCGTCTCCGATGAGGCGGAGGCCGACCAGCCACCCCGGCGCTGGGACCGTTTCCGCGACCGCATCATGTTCCCGATTCGATCGGTGCGCGGCGAGGTCATCGGCTTCGGCGGACGGGTGCTGGACAGCGGCGAGCCGAAATACCTCAACTCACCGGAGACACCGGTGTTCCAGAAGGGCCGCGAACTCTACGGCCTGTTTGAGGCCCGCCAGGCGGTACGGGAGGCTGGCTTGGCGCTAGTGGTCGAGGGCTACATGGATGTGGTGGCACTGGCCCAGCACGGTATCGGCCATGCGGTGGCCACACTGGGCACCGCGTGCACCGCCGACCATGTCGCCAAACTGTTCCGCTTCACCGATGCCGTGGTCTTCAGCTTTGACGGCGACGCTGCGGGCCGCCGGGCATCCCAGCGTGCGTTGGAGGCCGCCTTGCCCCATGCCACCGACACCCGCAGCGTGCGGTTTCTCTTTCTGCCGCCGGAACACGACCCCGACTCCTTTGTCCGTGCTCACGGCGCGGCGGCTTTCGAGACGGCGCTGACCGAGGCGGTTCCACTTTCACGTCAGCTGTTGACACTGGCCGCCGAGGACTGTGATCTGGACACCGCTGAGGGCCGCAGCCGGATGCTGGCCCAGGCAAGGCCGCTCTGGGAGGCATTGCCAGATGGACTGTTGCGTGGCCAGCTGCTCGTCGACCTGGCTCAGCGCGGCGCCACCGACCTTGCCATGCTGCGCGAGCACTGGGCACGCCAGGGAGCCCGGCGGCCCGGCGCCTTCGCTCCCGCTGGCGGCGACGCGCCACGGCCGGCCGCGCGGGCATCGCGATGGCCGGCTGCCGTGCGGGTGGCGCCCCAGGTGGCCACGATGCTGGACCGGGCCGCCTGGTTGCTGGCCCGGCAGGCGGCACTCTGGAACGAGTTGTCCGGCGCGGCGCACGAGCTGCTGGCGGGCCAGCCGATGCCGCATGGCGCGTTCTTCGCGGCGCTGGAGCGGGTGGTGCACGACCAGGGGCCGCTGGCTCCTGACGCCTTGCTGGACCAGGTGGCTGCCGATGCGGGCGGCGACGCCACCCTGACACCGCTGCTGGCGCGGCTGCGGGCCTTGCACGATGTGCCTGACGATGCCGACCCGCGCCTGCCGGTGGCCCATGTATTGCGGGAACTGCGGATGCGGCTGATCGACGACGAGCTTCGGCTGCTGGTGGAGTCACAGGAGGGCCAGGAGGCGATGTCGGAAACCGAACGCGCCCGCTATCAGGACTTGCAGCGCCAGCGGATCGCGCTGCGCGGCGCGACCCTCGCCGAGTTGTAGCCCAGCCTCACCAAGCCTTGGAAATCCGCCTGAAACCACGCGATAATGGTGGATTGGTTGCATCGGCAAGAGTGACAGCAGCACCTCCGGGCCCCGGCCACCCGCGCAACGGGTCATATACAGGCCAACCTTACCCGCCAGGACTGCACTCCAAAATCGTTCACGCCAGCTTGCCGGGCGCTGTCCCTTCCTGCCGCCCGCCGTCGGGCGCCGCTGCATGGCCTAGCGCCGTGTGGTTGCGCCGCTCGGCGCGAAGCCCATGAACCGCCCGCTGAGAGACCCCTCATGACCGCGAAGAAGCCTGCCGCACCCGTGCCGTCCAAGGCCAAGACCGCTGTGGAACCCACCAAGGTTGAAAAGGCCGCCGCCCCGGCTGCGAAGGCGCCAGCCGCCCCCGCTTCAGCGGCGAGGGCGCCGGCTGCGAAGACGCCTGCTGCGAAGGCGCCGGTCGCTCATCCAGCGGCCACCAAGCCATCGACCGCCGCCAAGCCCACGGGCAAGGCCGCTGCCGTGCCGGCCCATCCGGCCCCGACCATTGCTGCCAAGCCTAGCGCCTCCCAGAAGCCGGCCGCTGCGCCGGCAATGGCCAAGCCCGGCAAGGCCGCGCCTGATGCCAAGCCTGCCAAGGCCGGGCCTGCCGCCAAGGCCACGGAGCCGGCCAAAGCCGCACCCGCTGGCAAGCCGGGCAAGCCTGCCGGCAAGGTCGACCCCAAAGCCAAGGGCAAGACCGCTGGTGAGGCGCCCAAGGCCGATGACGAGGTCGACCTCGCCGACATCGAGGTGGAGTTCGAGGTCGAGGCCGAGGTGGTCGAGACCGTCCGCGAGGAAGAAAAAGCCAAGCCGCTGCGCATGAAGGTCAGCCGGGCCAAGGAGCGCGCGCTGATGCGCGAGTTCGGCCTCGACGAGACGCTGCTGACCGAGGAGGAGGTTGCCAAGCGCCGCCACGAGCTGAAGACGCTCATCAAGATGGGCAAGACGCGCGGCTACCTGACGCACCAGGAGATCAACGACCACCTGCCCGAAAAGCTGGTGGACCACGAGATCCTGGAAGCCATCGTCACCATGCTCAACGACATGGGCATTGCGGTGTACGAGCAGGCCCCGGACGCCGCCCAGCTGCTGATTGCCGGTGGCACCACCGCCAGCGCCACTGAGGAAGAGGCCGAGGAGGCCGCCGAGGCCGCGCTGTCCACGGTGGACTCCGAGTTCGGCCGCACCACCGACCCGGTTCGCATGTACATGCGCGAGATGGGGTCGGTCGAGTTGCTGACGCGCGAGGGCGAGATCGAGATCGCCAAGCGCATCGAGGGCGGCCTGCAGGCCATGATGATGGCGATCTCGGCATCGCCTACCACCATCAACGAGATCCTGACGCTGGCAGACCGCATCGGTCGCGGCGAAATGCAGATCTCCGATGTCGTGGACGGCTTCGTCTCGGACGATGAGGCCGACGACTATGTCGCCGAGGAGGACTTCGACGAGTTCGATGAAGAAGAGGACGACGACGGCGAGGGCGGCTCCAAGGCGCTGACCAAGAAGCTCGAGGAGCTCAAGGGAGCGGCGCTGACCAAGTTCGCCGTCCTGCGCGACCAGTTCGAGCGCATGCACCTGGCCTACGAGAAGGAAGGCTACAAGTCGCCGACCTACAACAAGGCGCAGATGGCCATCACGGCCGAACTGATGTCGATCCGCTTCACCGTCAAGACCATCGAGCGGCTTTGCGACATCCTGCGCTCGCAGGTCGATGACATCCGGCGCTATGAGCGCGAAATCCGCCGCATCCTGGTGGACCGCTGCGGCATGCCGCAGGAGTACTACAGCAAGACCTTCCCGGCCCAAATGCTGCAGGTGAAGTGGACCGAGCGCGAGGTGGCGGCCGGCAAGCCCTTCAGCGCCGTGCTGGCCCGCAACCTGCCGCCGGTGCAGGAACTGCAGCAGAAGCTGATCGACCTGCAGTCGCGTGCGGTCGTGCCGATCGAGGACCTGAAGGTCATCAACAAGCGCATGAACGAAGGCGAGCGCGCCAGCCGCGACGCCAAGAAGGAAATGATCGAGGCCAACCTGCGCCTGGTTATCTCCATTGCCAAGAAATACACCAACCGCGGCCTGCAGTTTCTGGATTTGATTCAAGAGGGCAACATCGGCCTGATGAAGGCGGTGGACAAGTTCGAATACCGCCGCGGCTACAAGT
>JBJXHB010000426.1:0-6240 GCA_046160725.1 Aquabacterium sp. | reverse complement strand
TCCTCGACCTGGTCGGGCCGCTCACCGACCCGGCCGCCCATGGCGGCGACGCCGCGGACGCCTTTGACATCGTCGTGCCCTCGCTGCCGGGTTTTGGCTGGAGCGGCCAGCCACGCGAGCCGGGCTGGGGCATCACGCGCATCGCGGCGGCCTTCGACACCCTGATGTCGCGCGAGCTGGGCTATGCGCGCTACGGCGTGCAGGGCGGCGACTGGGGCGGCATCACGGCCGCGAGGATGGGCTCGGCGCATGCCGACCATGTGGCCGCGCTGCACCTGAACTTCGTCATCGGCCAGCCGCCGGCCACGATGACCGACGAGGACCGCGCCTATGCCAAGGAGCGTGTCGCCTTCCGCGAGCGCGAAACGGGCTACAGCCACATCCAGAACACGCGGCCGGACTCGCTGACCGTGGCGCAGAGCGACTCACCCGCC
Source organism: Aquabacterium sp. (assembly GCA_046160725.1). Lineage (GTDB taxonomy): Bacteria > Pseudomonadota > Gammaproteobacteria > Burkholderiales > Burkholderiaceae_C > JBJXHB01. The sequence goes on along the minus strand of JBJXHB010000426.1, from coordinate 5,806 downwards.
GGGCTGGCGGCCTGGGTGGGCGAGAAGTTCCGGGTCTGGAGCGATTGCGCCGGCGTGGTCGAGAGCGTCATCTCCCGGGACACGCTGCTGACCAACCTGATGTTCTATTGGGCGCCGAACAGCACCGCCAGCGCCGCGCGCATCTACCGCGAGGCCGGGCGCGACCCGGCGGACTTCCGCTACCCGCGGGTGGAGGTGCCCACCGGCGTGGCCGTGTTCCCGGCCGAGCCCTGGCGCGCGCCGCGGCACTGGGTGGAGCCGCGCTTCAACCTGCAGCACTGGACCGAGATGCCGCGCGGCGGCCACTTTGCGGCGCTGGAACAGCCCGCGTTGCTGCTGCAGGACATGCGGACATTCTTTGCCCGCTGGCGCGGGTAGGCACGCGGCCCCGGCCTCGCCTCGCTGGTGCACCCAGCACGCCGAAAGTGGGCGTCCCAAGCCACGCGGTGTCGCCGGGACTGGGCAGGCTCAACCCGCCAGCGCGTAGGGCCCGCCGCGTTGCAGCGCGCGCTGGTAGGCCGGGCGCTGCTGGAATCGGCGCACCCAGGCGTCCATGGCCGGGTACTGGGCGCGCAGGCCGCGGGCGGCCTCGCCGACGAAGCTCATCTGGATATCGGCACCCGTGAGGTCATTGCCGACCAGCCAGTCGCGGCCCTGCAGGCTGCGGTCGACATGGCCCAGGTGGTTGGCCAGCTCGCTGTCGATGCGCGGTGCCAGCGGCGCGCCGGCCTCGCCCAGGCGCGACACGTACAGCTTCAGCATCAGCGGCAGCATGGCCGAGCCCTCGGCATAGTGCAGCCATTGGTTGTAGGCCTCGAAATCCGCCGTGCCCTCGGCCGGCCGCAGGCGGCCGGCGCCGTGATGGCGCAGCAGGTAGTCGACGATGGCGCCGGACTCGATCACGAGCTGCCCGCCGTCCTCGATCACCGGCGATTTGCCCAGCGGGTGCACCGCCTGGAGCTCGGGTGGGGCGAGCCGCGTCCTGGCGTCGCGGGCGTAGTGGCGGATCTCGTAGGGCGTGCCCAGTTCCTCCAGCAGCCACAGCACGCGCTGCGAGCGGGAGTCGTTGAGGTGGTGGACGATGATCATGGGCAGTCCTGTGATGGCGTATGGGGCGGGCTGAAGATGACGCGGGCGCTCAGCTGCCCGGCTCCAGCTTGTCCTGGGTGCGGGTGTCGAAGTCGCTCGCGTCATGGCGCTCGCGCAGCTGGCTGGCCGGCGGGCCCATCGCCCGGTTGACCATGCGCCCGCGCTTGACGGCGGGCCGCTTGGCAATCTCGTCGGCCCAGCGCACCACGTTCGTGTACTCGTGCGTCTGCAGGAACTGGCCGGCCTCGTAGAGCTGGCCCTTGGCCAGCAGCCCGTACCAAGGCCAGACCGCGATGTCGGCGATGGTGTAGTCATCGCCGGCCAGGTAGCGGCTCTCGGCCAGGCGGCGGTTCAGCACGTCCATCTGGCGCTTGGCCTCCATGGCGAAGCGGTTGATGGCGTACTCGATCTTGGTCGGCGCATAGGCATAGAAGTGGCCGAAGCCGCCACCCAGGTACGGCGCGCTGCCCATCTGCCAGAACAGCCAGGACAGGCACTCGGCACGCTGCGGGCCGGACGCCGGCAGGAAGGCGCTGCCGAACTTCTCGGCCAGGTGGATCAGGATGGCGCCGCTCTCGAACACCCGCACCGGTGACGGCCCGCTGCGGTCCAGCAGGGCCGGTATCTTGGAGTTGGGGTTGACCGCGACGAAACCGCTGCCGAACTGGTCGCCCTCGTTGATGCGGACCAGCCAGGCGTCGTACTCCGCGCCGGCGTGGCCCAGGGCCAGCAGTTCCTCCAGCATCACCGTCACTTTCACGCCGTTGGGCGTGGCCAGCGAGTACAGCTGCAGCGGATGGCGCCCGACCGGCAGCACCTTGTCGTGCGTCGGCCCGGCGATCGGCCGGTTGATGTTGGCAAAGCGGCCGCCGCTGTCCTTGTTCCAGGTCCAGACGGTGGGCGGGACGTACTCGGCAGGCTCGGTCATGGTGTGCGTGGGGTGGAGTGGGAACGGGCGACGATACCGGGCCGGCTGCGCCGGCGTGCGGCCGGGGTCATGCCGGGGTCATGTCGGTGGGTGGCCGGGCCGCGGCCACACGAGCGGGAACAGCGGGTCGTCCATGGGCACGCCGGCCGGCAGGCGCTGGGCCAGCCCTTCGAAAGGCGGCGAGGTGCGCCAGCGCCGCGGCGCATGCACCATGTCGTCGCCCAGGTAGCGCGCGCTGAAGACGCGGCGGCGCTGTCCGGGCCCGACGCCGGCGGCCGTGTGCAGCGTCAGCATGTGGAAGGCCACCGCGTCACCGGGCTGCAGCGCCCAGCCGATCTCTCGTGCGCGCTGATCGGCATGGTCCATGTCGGGCAGCTCCTGCAGCGCGCCCTCCGGGAACCAGCGCGCCTCGGCCGTCAGGAAGGTGCGCGGCATCAGCCACGGGCCGCGGTTCGAGCCGGCCAGGAAGCGCAGCGTCGCGGCCTCGCTGACCGGGTCCACCGGGATCCAGAAGCTGACATTCTGCAGGCCGTCCACGTTGTAGTACGGCTGGTCCTGGTGCCAGGGCGTGGGCTGGCGCGTGCCGGGCTCCTTGACCAGCAGGTGGTCGTGGTACAGGCGCACGCGGGACGATCCCATCAGCGCTGCGGCCACGCGCGGCAGGGCGGTGTCGCGCAGTGTGGCGGCGTACTCAGGGATGCGCTGCCAGTTGCAGAAGTCCTCGAAGAAGCGCCCCGGGTCGTCGGGCCGGCTGGCCACCAGCGCCAGCGGCCCGGGCTCGGCCAGGTTGCGCTCGATGCCGCGCTCGAGCCGTGCCAGGTCGGCGGCGTCGAGCAGGCCGCGCAGCACGACGGCGCCGTCGCGCTGGAAGGCATGGATGGTGGCGGTATCGGGCAGGGCGGCGGTCATCGGGCGTGCGTCGGGGGCCGGCGGCGTTGTGAAGGCACGCGGCTCGTGGGATGCGACCGGATGGTAGGGCTGCGGCCCGCCGGCATACTGGCCCGTGCCCCCGGGGCGAACCAGGAGATCAAGATGCAGTTGGTGCTGGCCATGATGATGCACGAGACCAACACGTTCTCGTCCGTACCGACGCCGCTGTCGCGCTTCACGCGCGGCGGGCGCGGGCTGCCGCCGGAGGGCGACGCGGCCCTGCGTGCCTTCCGCCGCACCGGCAGCGGCCTGGGTGCCTTCATCGAGCTGGCCGAGGCGGCCGGCGCGCGCTTCACCATCCCCATCGCCGCGTCCGCCGCGCCCAGCGGACCGGTCCACGACGACGCCTTCGAGACCATCTGCGACCGCATCCTGGGCGCGGTGCGGCAGGGCTGCGACGGCATCCTGCTGGACCTGCACGGCGCGATGGTCACCCAGACCCACGAGGACGGCGAGGGCGAGCTGCTGCGGCGCATCCGCGCCATCGCGCCGGACGTGCCGATCGCGGTGGCGCTGGACATGCACACCAACCTGTACCCGGCGATGGTGGAGCTGTCCACCGCGATCGCGGGCTACCAGACCTATCCGCACATCGACGCCTACGAGACCGGCCTGCGCGCGGGCCGCGCGGTGCTGGCGCAGATGGCCGGCCGGGTGCGCTGCACCATGGCCTGGGGCAACCGGCCGATGCTGCCGCATGTCATGCGCCAGGGCACCGACGACGAGCCCAACAAGCGCCTCCAGGCCCGCTGCCGCGAGATGGAGGCCCAGGGTGCGTTGTGCGCCAGCGTGTTCGTCGGCTTCCCCAATGCCGACATCCACAACGCCGGGCTGTCGGCGGCGGTGGTCACCGACAACGATGCGGCGCAGGCGCGGGCCTGGACCGACGAGCTGCTGGACATGGCCTGGGACCAGCGCCGCGCCTTCGTCTACCGCTTCGAGCCGCTGGCCGACTCGATGGCGCGGGCGCGAGAGATCGGCGAGTCCAAGCCCGCCGGCAGCGGCCCGGTGGTGCTGCTGGACCACAGCGACAACTGCGCCTCCGGCGGCACCATGGACACCATGACGGTGCTGGGCGCGATGATCGACGCCGGGCTCGGTGACGCGGCGGCCTTTGCGATCTACGACCCGGCGGCGGTGCAGCAGCTGATCGCCGCCGGTGTCGGTGCCGAGGTCACGCTGGCGCTGGGCGGCAAGCTGGACATGCCGGCCATCGGGCTGAAGGGCGAGCCGCGCACGCTGACCGGGCGGGTGCGGCGCATCAGCGACGGACAGTTCGTCAACTTCGGGCCCATGGGCAAGGGCGCGGCCAGCAGCATGGGCCCGAGCGCGGTGTTCGAGGTCGCCGGCATCGAGATCGCGGTCATCTCCAACCATGTCGAGCCACACGACATGGCGGCGTTCGCGGCGCTGGGCTTAGGCGTCGAGCGCAAGCGCTACGTCATGCTCAAGAGCCGCATCCACTGGCGCGCCGGCCTGCGGCCGATGGCGCATGCGGTGGTCGAGTGCGCGGGCACCGGCGTGTGCACCTCCGACTACGACCGGCTGGCCTTCCGCCACGTGCGGCGGCCGATCTTCCCGCTGGACGCGATCTGACCGATGCCGGGGCCCGGCTGCTCGTTCAGCGTCGACCCGGACATCACGGTCGCGCGCACGCTGCCGTCGTCCTTCTACCTGGACGACGCGGTGTTCGCCGCGGTGCGCGAGCGGGTGTTCGCGCGCACCTGGCAGTGGCTGGGCGACACCGCTGATGTCGCCGAGCCCGGCAGCTTCAGCCCGCGCACGCTGGCGCCGGGTGCCCTGGACGAGCCCCTGCTGCTGGCCCGCGACGGCGCGGGCATGCTGCGGGCGTTGTCCAATGTCTGCACCCACCGCGGCCACCTGCTGGCCGACAAGCCCTGCCGTGGCCCGCAGGTCCGCTGCCCGTACCACGGCCGCCGCTTCGACGCCACCGGCCGCATGGTGGCGATGCCGGGCTTCGACGGCGCGCGCGACTTCCCCGGGCCGCGCGACCATCTGCCGCAGCTGCCCCTGGGCACCTGGGCCGGCCAGGCCTTCGCGGCACTGCAGCCGCCGCAGCAGACCCTGGACGACTGGCTCGCGCCGGTGCGCCGGCGCGTCGGCTGGCTGCCGGTGGACCGCTTCGTGCACGACCCGTCGCGCGACCGGACGTTCGAGTTCGACGCGCACTGGGCGCTGTATGTCGAGAACTACCTGGAGGGCCTGCACATCCCCTTCATCCACCCCGGCCTGACCCGCACGCTGGACTGGCGCGGCTACCGCTACGAGCTGTTCGACGGCGGCAACCTGCAGTTGGGCATCGCCGCGGCCGACGAGCCGACCTTCGACGCCATCCCCGAGGGCCACCCCGAGCATGGCCAGCGCATCGCCGCCTGGTACTTCTGGCTGTTTCCGAACCTGATGCTCAACTTCTATCCCTGGGGCCTGTCGGTCAACCTGGTGATGCCGCTGTCGCCCGGCCGCACCCGGGTCTGGTTCCGGTCCTACGTCCACGACACATCGCGGCTGGGCCAGGGCGCCGGCGGCGCGCTCGACCCGGTCGAGCTGGAGGACGAGGCCGCCGTGCAGAGCGTGCAGCGCGGCCTGCGCTCGCGGCTGTATCGAGACGGCCGCTATTCGCCGCAGCATGAGCGCGGCACGCACCAGTTCCACCGGCTGCTGGCCCTGGCCCTGGGCGACCAGACAATCTGAGCGGTGCGTTGCCTGCCGCCGGTCAACCCCGGCACCCCGCGCGCCGTTGGGGACCGATGCCTTCATCTCTCCTGCGGCGCCTGGCGCTGACCGCGCTGCTGGCCAGCGCCCCTGTCGGGCTGCTGGCCCAGACCCATCCCCTGCACG
>JBJXHB010000425.1:0-3688 GCA_046160725.1 Aquabacterium sp. | reverse complement strand
GCGCCGGGTCCTCCTGCAGGGCATGGTTGACCAGCAGCAGGAAGTTGGCCACCGACTGCCGGCGCGCCACCGGCAACGCTGCCGTCGGCACGGCCGCCTCGGCGCCGGGGCGGCCGTCGGGCCCGATGCGGCGCAGCGTCACCGCACGCCGCAAGGCGTCGGCGCGCTCGCGCACCGGCTCGTCGCCGGTCAGGTAGCGGCCCAGCAGCCACAGCACGCGGGTGCGGGCCTGCACGCGGCGGGCGCCCGCCGGCACCGGCCCGTCGTAGCCCGGCGGGCACAGCGCCACCCGCCGGCTGCCATCGGGCGCGGCCATGCCGTCGCGCGGGCCGACCAGGGCGTCGTGGTCGGTGTGCAGGTTCATCACGGCGATCGACCAGTAGGCCAGGTCGCTGGCCGGCACCTCCAGCAGCACCGGCCCGTCGGCCAGGTCCATCCAGGCCGCCGAGTACAGCGTGTCGGCGTTCGGCGTGGTGACGCCGCGGTGCCGATGGGTGATGAGCGCGGCCGAGTGCTGGAAGCGGTTGGCGGGCTGCGGCGCCGGATGCCGCGGCCCCTGCAGCGCCAGCTGGCGCGCCCGCATCATCTCCCACCAGGCATAGGCCCGGACCACCGCCTCAGCGCAGGCGTCGGCGCCGCCGTGCCCGGCGCGCGCGGCTACTTCTTCTTCAGCCACGCGGCCACGCCGTTGACCGCCTGCAGGAAGGCGCCGATCTCGCGCTTGACGGTGTTGGCATCGGCGCCGGGCTTCTGGTCACGCTTGTTGTTGGCCCAGGGGTCCAGGATCTTGAACAGGTTTGTCGGGTCGCCGGCCGGGAACTCATAGCCCAGGCCCTTGAGCTTGGGTATGTTGCCGATGTTCTGGGTGATGTCGCGGGCGGCGTCCTTGATGTCCTTGTTGAACACCTCCGCGGTGGGGTTGGCCGCCACACGCTTGGCGAACAGCACGGCGCGCTTGACCGCCGCATCGGTGGACTCGTAGAAGGTGGCCGCCATCTGCTGCTTGACGCTCTGGCCGGCCAGCACGCCGTCGACCTTGGCCACCTGGTTGTCCATCGACGACAGCAGCGCCTCCACCGCCGCGCTCAGCATCTGCACGCCACGGCCGTAGTCGCTGTCGGCGTCCTTGTCGCCCTTCACGGCGGCGGTCAGCACCTTCATGTAGTTGGCGCCGGCGACCTTGGCCTTGGCCACCGACTCCTTGAACTGCTTGCCCAGCAGCGCCTTCTTCTTGGCGTCCTTCTCGCCGTTGAAGGCATTGAAGGCCTTGTCGGCATCCTTCATCGCCGACTCGACACCTGTGGGCTTGTTGAAGACACCCAGGATCTTGGTGCTGGGCTTCTTCTTGCCGGTGTTCTTCTCGAACTCCTTCTTCAGGCCGGCCCATCCGCCTGCCCAGTCTCCGCTTGCAAATTGCGTCATGTCGTGCCTCCGGTTGCGTCGATGTCGACGGCGAAATCATCGCAGAGGACGGTGTCTGTCACATGCGTGCCTGCCCTAAAGCGTCAGCCCGGCCGCAAGCGACGGAATGCCGCGGCGGCACCCAGGGGCCGCCTCAGCCGCGCCGCACGACGCCGGCCGCGACCGGGTCGGCGTAGAGCCGCTCGACGTCCGCAACGCGCAGCTGCACCGCGCGGGCCTGGTTCACGTATCCCTTGTCGGTGATCTCGCCGGACGCAGCGTCGGGCGGCGTGGGCAGCAGCAGCACGCGGGCCAGGATGTGGGTGGCGCCGCCCTCGCCGGCCGCTGCGTCGAGCCGACGCTGCACCGCCTGCAGCACCACTGGATGGCGCACCAGCTCGGCCATCGGCAGCGCAGCCAGCGCCGGGTCCAGCGCGCGCAACGCGGCCTCGGCCGGCCAGGCCAGCAGGCCGACGTCGTCGCGGTCGTGGCCGCAGACCACGCCGTCCGTGACCAGCGGCGACAGCAGCGAGACCGCCTGCAGCCGCATCGCGCCGGCCATCACCCAGGAGCCGCTGCCGAGCTTGAAGTCCTCGGCCACCCGGCCGGCGAACTGCAGGCCGCGCAGCGGGTCGGCCGGGTCGAGGAAGCGCACCGCGTCGCCGATGCGATAGAAGCCCTCCTCGTCGAAGGCGGCCGCGGTCAGGTCGGGCCGGCCGATGTAGCCCTTGAAGATGTGCGGGCCGCGCATGCGCATCTCGAAACGGCCGCCGCGCGTGCCCTGCTGCCCCTCCAGCGGCACCAGCCGGACATCGCAGCCGGGCCAGGGCAGGCCGACGGTGGAGGTGTCGTCGCTGGGCCAGTACAGGCTCATGCCGGCGGCGCTGCTCTCGGTGGAGCCCAGGCCGCACAGGAACGGGATCTTCTTGCCGATGTACCGGAGCGCCAGGCGCTGCCAGCGCTCCCAGGTCTCGCCGGGCAGGCTGGCGCCGCCATAGGCCAGCGATGTCAGCCGGCTGAAGAACTGCCGCGCCAGTGCGTCGTCCTGCTCCAGCGCGGCGACGATGCGCGTCAGGGCCAGGGGCGACGACGCATAGTTGGTCGGCGCGATGTCGCGCAGGTTGCGCAGCGTGGCCTCGAACTGCCCCGGCAGGGGCCGGCCGTCGTCGATCCAGTAGGTGCCGCCGTTGACCAGCAGCCGCGACAGGTTGGCCACGCCGGCAAAGGCATGGTGCCAGGGCAGCCAGTCCAGCACCACCTGCGGCCGGCGCTGCGCCGGGTCGCCCAGGCCATAGACCATGGTGATCTGCCCGGCCAGCATGCCCTGGGTGACCGGCACCGCCTTGGGCGTGCCGGTGGAGCCGGAGGTGAAGTACACCGACACCAGCGCGTCGTCATCGCCGCCATCGGCCGCGGCCTGCAGAAGCGCGGTGTCCGGATCGGTGGCCAGCAGGGCGGCCCAGTCCTGGTCGCCGGCACGCGCACCCTGCACGGCCAGCACCGGCACGCCCGGTGCCACCTCTGCCAGCGCGGCCAGGGCCCGCTCATAGCCGACCACCTGCTGGACGAAGGCGGCCGCCGGTGGCACCCGTGTACTGGCGGACTTGAGGGCCGCGAAGTCCTGCGACAGCAGCGACCAGGCGGGGGACAGATGCAGCATCGGCACCTGGGCCGCCATGCAGGCCAGCCGCAGCACGCCCTGTTCGATGGCATTGCCCGACAGCGTGGCGATGGGCCGGCCCGGGCCGAGCCCGAGGTCGCGCAGCGCGGTGGCCAGGCGGCCGGCCTGGTCCCAGGCGTCGCGCCATGTCAGCGTGCGCCAGGCGCCGTCCGGGCCGCGCTGGCCCAGCATCACGCCGTCGTCGTGGCGGCGCTGCGCGAACCATTGCCACGGCGTGCGCGGCTGGCCGCCGCTGTTGGCCCCGAAGGCCACCGGGCAGCGCAGCAGCCAGCCGCCGTCGGCGCGAGGCAGGCATTCGGCCTGCGGCGGCACGGCAGGCGTGGCCAGGTGATAGGGAATGTCGGCCCAGCGGATGTGGTCGGTCATCAGGACGCCTGCAGCGGCCTACCGGGGCCACGATCCTGGCGATGTTGGCCGCGCTGCAGCGGACCGGCAACGCGGGGTTGCCCCGGGGCTGTGGGCTTGTGTCATCAGCTCGCGAGCGACGCGCTGTTGCTGGAAATGCGCTTGCCGCTTCGGTGCGCGAGCGACGGGCCGGGTGGCGGTGTTCCGCTCATGTCCTCCGTCGTCGGCCTGCGGCCGCCGCCTCCCCCTTTACTTCGCTCC
>JBJXHB010000424.1:0-3311 GCA_046160725.1 Aquabacterium sp. | reverse complement strand
CTCTGGCCGCGCGCCACCGGCCGCAGCACGGCCACGTCATGGGCCAGGCCCAGTGGCAGGCCGCCCATGGCGCGGCTGCGCTCGGCGGGCAGCAGCTTGCCCCAGACGGTGTAGCCGCCCTCGCCGTCCAGCCGGTCCCCGGGCTGCAGGTCGCGCTTGGCGGTGGCCACCACGTCGGCCACCCAGCCCTGCGCCGCGCCGGTGGGCTCGTGCCGCAGCGCCACGCTGGCCACCGACTGCCCCACCTCCAGGCCGATCAGGTGCCAGCGCTTGTAGAGCGTGAAGTAGCGCCCGCTGTCATCGGTGTGGGCGTTGTATTCCTCGAAGCAATGGCGCACATAGTCGGTCTCGCCCTCGACGGTGACCCAGACACCCATGCGGATGTCGTAGTCCCAGGGCGTGCCGTCGGGCTGAAGCGACGAGATCACCTCCACCATGCCTTTGTGTTCCAGCTGGCCGCCCTCGGCCACCGGGCGCGTCACCTGCGGTATCCGGTCCACCGGCGCGCTCGGATAGCGCAGGCCGTCGCCGGGAACGGCCAGGCCGGTCGCATTGGCCACCGCGGTGCATTCGATGGCGGGTTTCGAGCCGTCCAGGAAGCTGTTGAACATCTTCGGGTTCAGGCCGCCGCGCTCGGCCTGCTGCGGCGTCAGGCCGTAGTAGCCCCAGACGGTCTCGGGCGTGGACTCGCAGAAGTGCGGCAGCCACTTGTGGCCGCGGCCCGCGGCCACCACCGGGAAGCCGCAGGTGCGGGCCCAGTCCACCAGGTCGCAGATCATCGCCGGCTGGTCGCCATAGGCCAGCGAATAGACCACGCCGGCCTGCGCCGCACGCCGGGCCAGCAGCGGCCCGCAGAAGGCGTCGGCCTCCACCGTGACGTTGACCACCGACTTGCCGTGCGCAAAGGCGGCCAGGCAATGGTCGACCGCGGCAATCGGGTGCCCGGTGCATTCGACGACCACGTCGATGGCCGGATGCCGCACCAGCGCCTGCCAATCGTCGCCGACATGCGTCGTGCGCCCGTCGGCCAGGGCCGCGTCCAGGCTGGGCGCGGCGCTGCGCTGCGGGTCCCAGCCGACACGGGCCAGGTTGGCCCGGGCCGCTGCCGGGCTCAGGTCGGCAATGCCGGCCAGGTGCACGCCAGGGGTGCGCGGCACCTGGGCCAGGTACATCGAGCCGAACTTGCCGGCGCCGATCAGGCCGACCCGGATCGGGCGGCCTTCGGCCTGTCGTTTCAGCAGCTGGAGGTGCAGGCTCATGTGGTCTCGGGTTGGCCGCCGAGGCGGCTTCAGGCACTTTCTGGGCAACCGTGCATCGTAGCGGGGCCAGAGCGAGTACACTCCGGCCCCGTAGCACTGCACAAGACCGTTTTCGTAGGTCTTTCTTTTCCGCCGCACTCGGGCCTCTCAAGCCCGGCGAGCGATGGTCGGATCCCCTGGCGTTGATTTTCTTGGCGTGCGCGCGCCGCTTCGGCTATTGCCGAGCGGCATCCATGGTGCCGGCCAACCAGCCGCGCAACGCAACTCTCGATCGAAAGCAATACCGAAATGACGACTCAAACCGGAACCGTGAAGTGGTTCGATGACGGCAAGGGCTACGGCTTCATCACGCCGGACGGCGGTGGCAAGGACCTGTTTGCGCACTTCAGCGAAATCCAGGGCGACGGCTTCAAGAGCCTGGCCCAGGACCAGCGCGTGCAGTTCGAAGTGACCCAGGGCAAGAAGGGCCTGCAAGCCAGCGCCATTCGCCCGGTCTGACAGGGGACCGCATCGCATGGCGAAGGAAGAACTGATCGAGATGAACGGCGTGGTCAATGAGATCCTGCCGGACTCGCGCTACCGCGTCACGCTGGAGAACGGCCACACAATGGTCGCCTATACCGCGGGCAAGGTACGCAAGAACCACATCCGCATCCTCGCCGGCGACAACGTCACGCTGGAACTGTCGCCCTACGACCTGACCAAGGGGCGCATCACGTTCCGGCACCTGGACCGTCGGGGCGCACCTGGCGGTGGACAGCGCGGCGGTCAGCGCCGCTGACCTGCTGAGCATCCGACGATCGGGCCGCCTTGTGCGGCCCGATTGCATTCAGGCGCGACGCGGCCGGAACATCGGCACCGCCTGCCCGCCAGCCGATGGCTTGAACACCAGTTCGACCGCGTCGCCGATGCGGACATGGTCGAGGTCGGTGTCGACGATGTTGGTCATCATCGTCACGCCCTCCTCCAGCGTCACGTAGGCGATGGCATAGGGCTCCGCCCCGCCACCACGGGTGACGCTGACCGAATAGACCGTGCCCCGGCCACTGGCCTGACGCCAGCTGGTGCGGTCGCTGCCGCACAGCGGGCAGATGGGGCGCGGATACCAATGCGGCTCACCGCAGGCGTCGCAATGGCGCAGCAGCAGCCGGCCTTCACCGGCGGCACGCCAGAACTCGGCATTGTCCGGATACACCACCGGGTCGGGCAGCTCGCGGGGCTGGTACGGGGTCGCCATGGCGGTCAGAGCCTCTCGAGAATCAGGGTTGCGCTGCCGTGCCGGGCGCCCAGCAGGCCGCCCATGCCTTGCGCCAGGGCCAGCCCGCAGTCGCGCACCTGGACCGCGGGATGGGCCTCGCCGCGCAGTTGGCGCACGGCCTCGATGACCTTGGTGATGCCACCGCGGTTGGCCGGATGGTTGTTGCACAGGCCGCCGCCGTCGGTGTTGACCGGCAGGCGGCCGACACCGGCGATCAGGTTGCCGTCGGACACGAAGGCGCCGCCACGGCCCTTCTCGCAAAAACCCAGGTCCTCCAGCTGCATCAGCACCGTGATGGTGAAGCTGTCGTAGATGGACGCATAGCGGATGTCGGATGGCTTGAGGCCGGCCTCGGCGAAGGCGGCCTTGCCGCTGATAGCGGCTGCCGACCAGGACAGATCGATGCGGCCGCCCCAAGGGCCCTTGTTGGCCTCGCCGGCACCGCGCACGCTGACCAGCGGGCGATTCAGCTTGCGCGCGATCTCCGGCCGCGTGACGATCAACGCCCCGCCACCGTCGCTGACGACACAGCAGTCCAGCTTGCGCAAAGGGTCGCTGATCAGTGGCGAGGCCAGTACGTCGGCCACGCTGACCGGCTTTTGCAGCATGGCATTCGGGTTGTGCTGCGCATGCTGCGAAGCGGCGACCTTGATCCAGGCCAGCTGCTCCGGCCGCGTGCCCCAATCGTGCATGTGGCGCGCCGCCACCAGCGCGTAGCTGTTGACCGTGACCGGGCCGTAGGGCAGCTCGAATGGCTCGTCCGGAATGTTGGCGCCCCAATTGCGGGGCTTCAG
>JBJXHB010000423.1:0-15134 GCA_046160725.1 Aquabacterium sp. | reverse complement strand
CCAATGTGCCCAAGTTCACCGTCATCATCGGCGGCAGCTTTGGCGCCGGCAACTACGGCATGTGCGGTCGGGCGTACTCGCCGCGCTTCCTTTGGATGTGGCCCAACGCCCGCATCAGCGTGATGGGCGGCGAGCAGGCCGCCAGCGTGCTGGCCACCGTGCGTCGCGACGGCATCGAGGGTCGCGGCGGGCAATGGAGTGCCGACGAAGAGGAGGCCTTCAAGGCGCCGATCCGCCAGCAGTACGAGGTGCAAGGGCACCCCTACTACGCCAGCGCCCGGCTCTGGGACGACGGCGTCATCGACCCGGCCGATACCCGCCGCGTGCTGGCGCTGGCGTTGTCGGCGAGCCTGAATGCACCGATCCCCGACACCCGCTTCGGCGTGTTCCGGATGTGATCGTCTTGGTGTACGATGTGCGGCAAATTGACAGAACATACACATCATGCGCACCAATATCGACATCGATGACGCCGTCATGGAGCGCGCTCTCGCGGCCGGCCCGTACAAGACCAAGAAGGACGCCGTTGAGGCCGGCCTGCGCCTGCTGGCCCGGCAGGCCCAGTACCGCGAGATTCTGAAATGGCGCGGCAAGCTCCGCTGGGAGGGCGGCGAGCAGCACGACTGGGCCGCGGCCGGCGATGCGGCGGCGTTCGTCCAGGAACCCGCACCAAAGGGCTCGCGTGGTCGTCGTTGACTCCAGCGTCTGGATCGACTTCTTCAACGGTACGGACACCCCCGCCACCGGGACGCTGGCCGGCCTGCTGCAGGCCGGCGAGTTGCGTCTGGTGGTGCCCGATCTGGTGCTGTTCGAGGTGCTGCGCGGGTTCCGTCTGGAGCGCGAGCACCGCCAGGCGCTTGCGCTGCTCGAATCGCTGGATGTCGAGTCCACCGGCGGCATGGCCCTGGCGCTGGAGGCCTCGCGCCACTATCGCGCGCTGCGGGCAATCGGCTACACGGTCCGCAGCGCGGTGGATGTTCTGGTCGCGTCCTTTTGCATCGAGCGCGACTACGCGCTGCTGCACGACGACCGCGATTTCGAGCCTTTCGAGGCGCAGCGCGGGCTGAAGGTCTGGTCGCACTGAGCCGATGGCCTTTCAGCGGTCAGCGCGAGCCCTCACATAGCGTCAACAGGCCCTGGCCCGAGGAGACCGAGATGCCGAACCTGACCGCGTTGGACCTGACCCAGCTGGTGGCCCTGGCCGCCGCGCTCGGCTGGGCCAGCGGGCTGCGCCTGTACTCGGTCGTGTTCTTCACCGGGCTGGCCGGCTTCATGGGCTGGGTGCCGCTGCCCGACGGGCTGAAGCTGCTGCAGAACCCGGTGGTCATGGGCGCGGCCGGCCTGATGGTGGCGGTGGAGTTCCTGGCCGACAAGGTACCGGGCCTGGACACGCTGTGGGACATGGTGCACACCGTGATCCGCATTCCGGCTGGCGCCGCGCTGGCGGCCGGTGTCTTTGGTGGCGACTCGGCCACCTGGGCCGCTGTGGCGGGTCTGATGGGCGGCACGCTGGCGGCGACGTCGCATGCGGCCAAGGCCACCACCCGCGCTGCGGTCAACACCTCGCCGGAGCCGTTCTCCAACATCGCGCTGTCGCTGGCGGGCGATGCTGCCGTGCCGGCCATGCTGTGGCTGGCCTGGGCGCATCCGCTGTGGTTCTTCCCGGCGCTGGCGCTGGCCGTGACCGTGGCGGTGGCGCTGCTGGTCGTGCTGCTGCGCTTCCTGCGTGCCTTGCTGGCGCGCATCTTCGGCGGCCGCGGCGCTGTCGCGCCACGGTCGACCTGATGCGATGAAGCCCATGAACCGCCTGCTGGGAGGCCTGGTCGTCCGGTTCTGGGTGGCCGCCATGCTGGCGCTGGCCACTGCGACGCTGGCCCGTGCGCAGGTGCCGGCGGCGCCCGCCGCGCCGACGGTGCCGGACCGCCTGGCCGCCGACCTGCGCGAGGAGATCCACCGCGTCAACGTGAAGGTGCGCGACCTGTACGGGCGCGAGGAGGTGGCCGCCATCGCCGTCACGGTGTTCCGCCCGCCAGGGGAGGGACCGTTCCCGGCCGTGCTGCTCAGCCATGGCCGTGCCGCGGGCGAGGCGCGCGCGCAGCCGGTGCGGCAGCGCTTCGAGCAGGTGGCCCGCTTCCTGGTGGCCAAGGGCCTTGCCGTGTTCGTGCCGACGCGGCTGGGTTATGGCGCGACCTTCGGCGCCTTCGACCCGGAGGAGTCCGGCGCCTGCGGGGCCAAGCGCTACGAGCCGATGGCCAGCGCCGCGGCCGACCAGTTGCAGGCCGTGATGGCCCATGCGGCCACGCTGCCGTATGTCGACCCTGCCCGCTGGGTGGCCATGGGCCAGTCGGTCGGCGGCATGGCCACGCTGGCGCTGGCCGCCAGGCGTCCGGCCGGGCTGCTGGCGGCCATCAACGTGGCGGGGGGTGCCGGCGGCGACCCCAAAGGGCGGCCGAGCGACCCCTGCAGCCCGCAGCAGCTGGAGGCCCTGTGGCGCCAGCAGGCCGGCAGCAGCGGTGGCCTGCCCACGCTGTGGATCTACTGGACGCACGACCTGTACTGGGGCGGCGAGCACCCGCGCCGCTGGGCCCAGGCCTGGCGCGCCGGCGGCGGGCAGGTGACGCTGCATCATCTGCAGCCCTGGGCCGGCGAGCCGGCCGACGGGCACCTGGGCCTGGGTCGCGACATGGACCGCTGGGCCATCCTGGTCGAGGATTTCCTGCAACCCCTGGGCCTGCGGGCCAGCGGCCTTCCGTCACGGCCGCCGGCCAGCGGGCATGCCCGCATCGACGAGATCGACAGGCTGCCGTTCACAGCGGGCCCGGCCGTGGCCCTGTATCGCGCGTTCCTCGCGTCCAGGGCGCCGCGGGCCTTTGCCGTCGGCCCGGACGGTGCCACGGGCTGGGCCGCAGGCGACTGGGCGATCGGGCGCGCGTTGGGCAATTGCCAGTGGCGCCGCGGGCAGCCCTGCCGGCTCTACGCGGTCGACGATGATGTGGTGTGGACGCCCTGACCGGGCCAAGGACGAGCTGATGTTTCACAAGATCCTGATTGCCAACCGCGGCGAGATCGCCTGCCGCGTCGCCGCCACCGCGCGCCGCCTGGGCGTGCGCACCGTGGCGGTGTACTCCGAGGCGGACGCGCAGGCGCGTCATGTGGCGGCCTGCGATGAGGCGGTGCCCATCGGCGGCGCGGCGGCGCGCGACAGCTACCTGCGCTGGGAGCGCATCCTGGATGCGGCCCGGGCGACCGGCGCCCAGGCCATCCATCCCGGCTATGGTTTCCTGTCCGAGAACACGGACTTCGCCCAGGCCTGTGCCGATGCAGGGCTGGTGTTCATCGGCCCGCCGCCCAAGGCCATCGCCGCCATGGGCAGCAAGAGTGCCGCCAAGACCTTGATGCAGGCGGCTGGCGTGCCACTGGTGCCGGGCTACCACGGCCGCGACAACGACCCGGCTCTGCTGGCCGCCGAGGCCGCGCGCATCGGCTACCCGGTGCTGATCAAGGCCAGTGCCGGCGGCGGTGGCAAAGGCATGCGCCGGGTCGACCGGGCGGAGGACTTCGCCGCCGCACTGGCCTCGTGCCAGCGTGAGGCCCGCAACAGTTTCGGAGACGACCATGTGCTGGTCGAGCGCTATGTCCTGCGCCCACGCCACATCGAGATCCAGGTCTTCGCCGACAGCCACGGCCGCTGCATCCATCTGAACGAGCGCGACTGCTCGGTGCAGCGTCGCCATCAGAAGGTGCTGGAGGAAGCGCCGGCACCGGGCATGAGCGACGCCCGGCGTGCCGAGATGGGCGCGGCGGCCGTGTCCGCAGCTCAGGCCGTGGGCTATGTCGGTGCCGGCACCGTGGAGTTCATTGCCGAGGAGGTGGACGACGGCGACCTGCGCTTCTATTTCATGGAGATGAACACCCGGCTGCAGGTGGAGCATCCGGTGACCGAGGCCATCACCGGCATCGATCTGGTGGAGTGGCAACTGCGCATCGCGGCTGGCCAGCCGCTGCCCAAGGCGCAGGCCGACATCCGCATCCACGGCCATGCCATCGAGGCCCGCATATGCGCCGAGAACCCCGAGGCCGGCTTCCTGCCGGCCACCGGCGACCTGGCGGTGATGCGCTGGCCGGCGCATGTGGCCTTCCGCCGCAATGCCGATGCCGAGCCCTTCCATGACCCGGCGGCCGTCCGGGTGGATGCCGGCTTCGCGGCCGGCGACGCCGTCACGCCGCACTACGACTCGATGATCGCCAAGCTCATCGTTTGGGGCGACAGCCGGACACAGGCGCTGGCCCGGCTGGACGCGGCACTGGCGGCCACGCGCATCGTCGGGCCGCACACCAACGTCGCCTTCCTGCGCCGGGTGGTGGCCAGCCGCTCGTTCGCGACCGCCGACCTGGACACCGCGCTGATCGAGCGCGAGCGTGAGGCGCTGTTCGGCCAGCCACCGCTGGCGCTGGAGATCGTGGCCGCCGGCCTGGCCGCGCACGCGCTGGCGCAGGAGGCGGCGCTGGAGACCGCCGACCCCTGGTCACGGCGCGACGGCTGGCGCCTGCATGGTGGCGCCGTCCGGCACTTTGACATCGTCCATGCCGAGGCCGCGCATGCGGTCGCGCTGCAGCGCCTGCACGACGGGCAATGCCGCCTGCGTATCGGCGAGCAGTCCTGGGCCTTCTTGGCCACGGCCATCGGCGACGACAGCTACGACATCTGCCTGGGCGAGCAG
Source organism: Aquabacterium sp. (assembly GCA_046160725.1). GTDB lineage: Bacteria > Pseudomonadota > Gammaproteobacteria > Burkholderiales > Burkholderiaceae_C > JBJXHB01. The sequence goes on along the minus strand of JBJXHB010000423.1, from coordinate 10,413 downwards.
CGCCTGACGCTGGCCGTGCATGTCCGCGGCGAGCAGGTGACGGTGTTCGCGCCCCAGGGCAGCGCGACGGTGCAGGAGGTGGACCGCCTGGCCCATGCCGGCGAGGGCGCGGCCCAGGGCCGGCTGACGGCGCCGATGCCTGGCAAGGTCATCGCCTTCCTGGCCCAGGCGGGCGACCGCGTGGTCAAGGGCCAGCCGCTGGCCGTGATGGAGGCGATGAAGATGGAGCACACCATCGCCGCGCCGCGCGATGGCGTCGTGGCCGAGTTGCTGTTCGCCCCGGGCGACCAGGTGGCCGAGGGCGGCGAACTGCTGCGGCTGCAGGCCTGACGGCTGCGGCCAGGGGGTCAGTTCCAGCGCCACCAGGCGCGGCGCGCCTGCGTGGTGGCCTGCGGGCCGGACCGCTCCGGCTCGCTCAGTGGCGGACGGCTGAAGCCAAAGCCCGACGTGTCTTGCGCCCACTCCAGGGGGCGCGCCGTGCGCCCGGCGCCGCCACCTTTGGCCGATGCGGCGGCAGGTTGCGGCATCGCACGGCGGAACTGCCCTGCCAGGTCGGCCAGGCCGGTGCCGCGGCAGGCCTCGCACACCAGCAGCACGTCGCGTGCATACAGGTCGCTGTGCAGCATCTGTTCCACGTCGATGCCGTGGCCCAGCTCGCGCAGCAGGTAGAAGTGGATCTTGGTGGCCAGTTGAAGGCGGCTGGTCGACATGGGCGGGTCGTGCAGGCTGGGGCAGGCCGGGCGGATGGCTGTAAACCTGTCCAGTGCATTGTGCGCAGTCGGGTGATTCGCGCCATCCCCAATAAGTGCGAGCCGTCCGCGTTGACAATCCTGCGTCCGGCAGCACCGGCGCCCGTGGCGCCGACGGCGCAGCCGCCACAGGAGTTTTCATCCATGCTGCCCAGCCACGTCACCCTGGTCGAAGTCGGCCCCCGCGACGGCCTGCAGAACGAGTCGCAACCGGTCATCGCCGCCCACAAGGTCGAGCTGATCCGCCGCCTGGTGGCGGCCGGCTGCCGTGAGATCGAGGCCACCAGCTTCGTCAGCCCGAAGTGGGTGCCGCAGATGTCCGACAACGCCGAGGTCATGGCCGGCATCGAGCGCGTGCCGGGCGTGCGCTGGTCGGTCCTGACGCCCAACCTGAAGGGCCTGGAGGCGGCGCTGGCCACCCGGCCCGACGAGATCGTGGTCTTCGGCGCGGCCAGCGAGGCCTTCAGCCACAAGAACATCAACTGCTCCATCGACGAGAGCATCGAGCGCTTTGCGCCGGTGGTTGCCGGGGCCCGCGCGGCGGGCGTCAAGGTTCGCGGCGCGATCTCCTGCGCCCTGGGCTGCCCCTACCAGGGCGAGGTCACGGCCGATGCGGTGGAGCATGTGGTGCAGCTGATGCACAGCATCGGCGTGCAGCATGTCGGCATCGCCGACACCATCGGCGTGGGCACGCCGCGCCGCGTGCAGGCGGCGATGGAGCGCGCGCTGAAGCACTACCCGATCAATGAGGTGAGCGGGCACTTCCACGATACCTACGGTCAGTCCTTGTCCAACATCCTGGCCTGCCTGGAGCTGGGCGTGCACGTGTTCGACACCAGCGTGGGTGGACTGGGCGGCTGCCCCTATGCCAAGGGCGCGACCGGCAACGTCGCCACCGAGGACGTGCTGTTCATGCTGGACGGCCTGGGCATCTCGACCGGCATCGACATCGACGGCCTGGTCGATGCGGCCGACTACATCGCCGGCGTGCTGGGTCGGCCGCCGGCGTCGCGGGTGTCGCGCGCGCTGCTGGCCAAGCGCGGACGGGCTTTCGTGTGAAGGCCACCCCGGACATGACCGTCGGCAGCGTCGGTGAGGGCGCGCCGGGCATGGCGCCACCAGACCCGGCGCCACGCCCGGAGGGTTTTCGGCGCGTGGCCGCCGCCCTGGCCGCGGCCGGGCACCCCGCGGTGCCGGTCTGGCTGGACGTGGCCGCCCGCACCTCGCAGCAGGCGGCCGACGCGCTGGGCGTGACGGTGGGCCAGATTGCCAAGAGCGTGGTGTTCCGCCGCGTCGCCGATGACCGGGCGGTGCTGGTGGTGACCAGCGGCGACCGCCGGGTGGACACCGCCAAGGTGGCCGCCCACACCGGTGCGCTGGCCCGAGCCGACGCGGACTTCGTGCGCGCTGCGACCGGCTTCGCCATCGGCGGCGTGGCGCCGCTGGCTCACCTGGACCCGCCTGTGTTGCTGATCGACCGCGAGCTGTTCCGCTTCGATGCCATCTGGGCTGCAGCCGGGCATCCGAACGGCGTGTTCACGCTGAGCCCGGACCAACTGGTGGCGCTGACCGGGGCACCGGTGGCCGACGTGACCGAGGCGCCTGCGGCACCATGATCAAGCCGCCGCCACCCCTGGGCGAGCCGGCGCAGTCGCCCTGCATCAACATCTGCCGCATGCACCCGGTGACCGGCTGGTGCGAGGGTTGCAGCCGCACCTTGGACGAGATCACCGCCTGGGGCCGCCTGGGCGATGCCCAGCGCCGCGCCATCTGGACCGAGCTGCCGCAGCGCCAGGCCCTGTGGCGGCAGCAGATGCGCATCGCGGCACCAGCACCGGCCCCGACGGCCACCGATGTACCCAACCCGCCGCCGAGCACGCCATGAAGCGCCTGACGTTCTGGTTCGATGTCATCTCGCCGTATGCGCACCTGGCCTTCGAGCACCTGCCGCAGGCGCTGCAGGGCCTGAGCTACGAGGTCTGCTATCGGCCGGTGCTGTTTGCCGGCCTGCTCAAGACCCATGGCCACAAGGGCCCGGCCGAGATCGCACCCAAGCGCGACTGGACTTTCCGTGATGTGGCCTGGCAGGCGCGGATGCTCGGCGTGCCACTGCAGACGCCGGCCCAGCATCCTTTCAACCCGCTGCCGCTGCTGCGACTGGCGCTGGCCTGCGCCGCCGGGCCGGACGGCAGCATCGGCACGCCCAACCGGCGCGTGGTCGAGGCGCTGTTCCGCCATGTCTGGCACGGCGGGCTTGATGCCGTGGAGCCGGCGCGCCTGGCCGCCCTGCGCCAGGCGCTGCAACCGGCCCTGGACCCGGACAGCGACGCCGTCCGCGCCGCGCTGCGTGCTCATGGCGACGCGGCGGTGGCCGCCGGCTTGTTCGGCGTGCCCACGGTCGAGCTGGACGGACGCCTTTTCTGGGGCGCCAGTGCTTTGCCCATGGTCGCGGCCTGCCTGCGCGGCGGCGACCCGTTCTTCGCGCCCGGCGGGCCCTGGGATGCCGAGGGCATTGCACCGCCCGGCGTGGTGCGTCGGTCCGGCTGACAGGCCGTCAGGACCGTACCGCGCGGCTGGCGCCTGGCCCGCCCCGTTACTTCATCAGACGGCCGCGGAAGTACGCGACGAAGTCGTCGATGAAGTCCTGCAGCTGCCCCTCGGCCGAGCCGACGTTGACGCCGCGGCGCGAGAAGGGCGCCAGCATTGCCAGGATGGCGCTGTCGTCAAGGCCGGGTCGGCGCTCGCCACTCCAGGGGTCGAGCATCACGCCGTCGTTGTCGAAGTACACGATAGGCGCGCTGAGCGCCGTGGCCGCCTCTGGCAAGGCCCGCAGCGGCGCCCCGTAGCCGAAACCGTGCCGCGCCTGGCGCACGATGCGCAGGCTGACATCGGCGCCGCGCGCCCGCAGCAGCGCATGAAGCGCCTGGGCCTGCACCGCCGAGACGTAGTCGTCCTGGTCGGCCGCCACGATGCGCACCGTGGTGGCGCCGGGGTCGGGGTCGCGGAACTGATAGCCGCACCAGGGCCAGCCGGCCAGCACCGCTCTCAGCGGCGCCTGCCCTTGCAGCACCGGCTCGGCCAGGACGCGCATCGCGGACGCGAGCACCGCCAGGCCGCCGCGGCTGTAGCCCATCGCGCCCATGCGGGCGGTATCGATGCCGGGCTCGGCGCCCAGGGCGCGCATGGCGGCCAGCACGTCATAGGCCGATGCCGCAAAGGGGATCTGCCGCTGCTCGGCCACCGTGTGGACGACGCCTCGCCCGCCGAAAGGGTCGACCAGCAGCACCGCGAGCCCGGCATCGACCAGCGCCCGCGCATGCCGCAGTAAGGGCGGCAGCACGCCGCCGCTGCCCGGCACGATGATGACCACGGGATGCGGCGCGGCCCCTGCTCTGGCGGGTGGCACGAAGAGCGCGGCATGCAGCTCCACCGCCGGCGCCGGGGCGCGCCCGATGATGTCCTCGAAGCTGCGCGGCGTGGTGCTGGCGAAGCGCAATGGCCGGCCGGTAACGCCGTTGTCGAGCCGGAGCGTCTGGTCCTGGATCGGGCGGGTGGTGTCCATCAGTCGAATTTCAGGCCGGCCTTGTCGATGGCCGGCAGCCATGTCTTCTTGAAGCCCTCAATCATCGCCACGGACTCGGCACGGCTCATCGACACCGGCACCGCCTTCATGGCGGCGAACTTCTCGCGCATGGCCGGCGTCGCCATCGCCGCTGCGATCTCGCGCGACAGGCGCTCCACTCTATCGGCCGGCATGGATGATCGCGCCACAAAGACGTTCCAGCCCTCGGCCACGATCGGCGTGCCGACCTCGCGCAGCGTGGGCACGGCCGGCAGGGCCCGCGCCGTGCCCGAAGTGGCCAGGATGCGCAGCTTGCCGGCCTCATGCAGCGGCAGCAGCGTCTCGAAGGCGTCGATGGCCACCGGCACATGGCCGCCGATGAGGTCGGTGGACAGAGGTGCAGAGCCCTTGTAGCCGATGATCTCGGCCTTCGCCCGCGCCTGCTCGGTGAGCATCAGGGCGAAGAAGTGCGGCAGGCTGCCCGTGGCCGGCACGCCGATGCTGGCCTTGTCCGGATTGGCGCGCAGCCAGGCCATCATGTGCCCGAACTCGCGTACCGGCACGCCGGAGGCCACCGCCACGGCCATCTCGTAGGTGGTGACGATGCTGACCGGCTGGTAGTCCTTGTCCGGGTCATAGCCGTTGCTCCTGAACACCTTGGGCGCCACCACCATCAGTGCCGGGTTGGCGATCAGCAGCAGGTTGGCCTCGGCCGGCGCGGCGGCGAACTGGCGCATCGCCAGCCGCCCGCCCACGCCGACAATGTTTTCGACGATCACGGTCTGGTTCAGCCGCTGTTGCAGGACCTCGGCCAGAAGCCGGGTGGCGCGGTCGGTTCCGCCGCCCGGCGGATAGGGCACGATCAGGCGCAGCGTCGTTGCATCCTGCGCCAGCGTCGGCGCAGCGGGCAGCGCCAGGCCACCGGCCAGTACCGCCGCTAGGCCGGCCATCGACTGCCGGCGTGAGCACTGGGGTTGCTTCTGGGACATGGTCTTCGTTCCTCGGGTTTGGTCGGCTAGGGCCGGCAATGGCCGTGGCCGGCGCCGCCGAATGTGGTTCAAGCCGGCCCGGACGTGTGCGCTCGAAAACCCGGGTCCGTGCCGCGCGCCGCGATGCTGCCGTCAGCGACAACGGCCGGTCCACTCCGGCGCAAACAACGCCGAGCGCCAGGGTTGCAGCGTCTCGGGCAGTGCCGTCGGCGCCAGCACCGGCAGGCCGGCGCGCACCTGCCATTGCCAATGGTGATCGGGCGCGCCCGCCTGGCCGGCGACGCCGCCGGCCAGGGCGGTGCCGGACAGCCGGCCGGCCAGGTCGGTACGGGTCTCGCGGCCGTCGGCATGGGCCACGGTCAGCTGGGCCTGGACCATCTGGTAGCGCTGCTGCAGGGCAAGCCGCGCGATGCCGTCGTCGACCCGTGCGCACCACAGGCCCTCCACGCGCGCCGGCACCGTCCAGCGATGCACGCGGCTGAGCTTCTCGCGGCCAACCGGCTTGTCCGGCACCTCCAGCGTGACGGTCTCGTCGGGCTGCCAGTCGCCCATGTCCCAGTCGTGCGACACCAACCGCGTGCCGGGGGCCAGTTCCAGCAGCTTCGGCCGCAACGCCAGGTTGACCTCGGGCAGCAAGTACATCGTGATCACGCTGGCCACCGACAACGGTGTGGCAAACAGGTCCTGCACCCGGAACTCCACCTTGTCGGCGACGCTGGCCTTGATGGCATTGACGCGGCTGCGTTCGACCAAGTCCGGCACGATCTCCACGCCCAGGCCACGCGCGCCGAAGCGCCGCGCCGCGGTGATGACGATGCGGCCGTCGCCGGAGCCCAGGTCCAGCACGAAATCGCGCTCGGTCACGCCGGCCAGCCGCAGCATGGCCAGCGTCACGTTGTCCGGCGTGGTGATGAAGGGCACCTCCTCGCCCTGGGCGCGGGCCGGCGGCACGGCCAGGGCTGCCAGCGCCAGGGCGGCCGCAGCGGCGTGCGACAAAAGACGGCGGCGCACGGTCACCAGTCCCACAGCGTGCCGTCGTGCTGCAGCCGGTTCAGCGGCAGGTAGGCCCGCTGGTACGGCCAGCGCGCGGCCAGCGTCTCGTCGATGTCGACGCCGTGGCCCGGCGCCTCGCCGGGATGCATGAAGCCGGCGTCGTACCGGTAGGCGTGCGGAAACACCGCGTCGGTGGCTTCGTTGTGGGGCATGTGTTCCTGGATGCCGAAGTTGTGCTGCGCCAGCCCGGCATGCAGGGCGCAACCCATGGTCACCGGCGACAGGTCGGTGGCGCCGTGGCAGCCGGTGCGCACCTGGTGCAGCGCGGCGAAGTCAGCGATGCGCCGCCAGTGGCTGATGCCGCCGGCATGCACGACCGTGGCGCGGATGTAGTCGATCCACTGGTTCTCGATCAGCTGCTTGCAGTCCCAGATCGAGTTGAAGGTCTCGCCCACCGCCAGCGGCGTGGTGCTGGCGCGCCGGATCAGCTCGAAGGCCGCCTGGTGCTCGGCCGGCGTGGCGTCCTCCAGCCAGAACAGTCGGTAGGGCTCCAGGTCGCGGGCCAGCCGCGCCGCCTCGTTGGGGCTCAGGCGGTGGTGCACGTCATGCAGCAGGTGCAGGTCGTCGCCGAGGGTGGTGCGCGCCGCGTCGAACAGCCCGGGCACCATGCGCAGGTAGCGCGTGCTGTCCCAGTCCTCCTCCACCGGCAGGCCGGGTGTTGCCGGCTCGTAGGGGGCGTCGCCGGTGGCCACGCCGTAGACCTTGGCCAGGCCGGGCACGCCGCTTTGCAGCCGCACCGCGCGGTAGCCCGCATCGACCTTGGCCTGCGCCACCTCCAGCGTCTGCGCGATGTCGCGGCCGTTGGCATGGGCATACACCAGCAGCCGCTCGCGGCAGGCGCCGCCCAGCAGCTGGTACAGCGGCAGCCCGGCGGCCTTGGCCTTGATATCCCACAGCGCCATGTCCACCGCGGCAATGGCGCTCATCGTCACCGGCCCGCGCCGCCAGTAGGCCCCGCGGTACAGCAGCTGCCAGGTGTCCTCGATGCGGTGCGCGTCGCGGCCGGTGAGCAGCGGCAGCACATGGTCGTTCAGGTAGCTGGCCACCGCCAGCTCGCGGCCATTGAGCGACGCATCGCCGATGCCGGTGAGGCCCTGGTCGGTCTCGATCTTGAGCGTGACGAAATTGCGCCCGGGGCAGCAGACGATGACGCGGGCGGCGGTGATCTTCATGGCGCGGCGTGTCCCGTGGGGGCGGCGCGGTCGTCGTCGCGCAGGTGCGCGCGGGCCTCCTCGGCGCTGCCGTAGAGGTCGGGGGCCAGTCCGCGCGCGGCCAGCGCCGGCCCGAGCTTGGCCTTGAGGAAGCCGGAGGTGCTGTAGCGCACCACGCGGTGGTAGTAGCGGTCGACCAGCTCGCGCACCATGGCCGCCCAGTCGTCCTCGACGTCGGCGTCGAGCACGAAGTGGTCGTAGTTGACCACCGCGTCCACGCGGTGGCCGATCGGCGCCAGGTGGCGCTCGATCTCCTGGCGCACGGCCTGCACGTCATCGGCGGTGCGGATCGTCAGGTGCTCGAAGTTGACGTACATCGTGCGCTGGGCCGCGGCATAGCTGAAGCGGTCGGCCAGCGGCACCAGCAGCAGCCGGGCGCGCAGGCCCAGCGGGGCCGCATCGAACAGCGCCGGGTCCATCACCGCCGGCGCGCGCTCGATCACCGGCCGGAACCCCATCGGCGCCACCACGTCGCGCTCGACGTCCAAGCCCGGCGCCACCTCCAGCAGCTCAAGCCCCAGGGCATGCAGGCGGAACACCGCCCGCTCGGTGACGTAGAGCACCGGCTGGCCGCGCTGCCAGGCCCGCTGGCCACTGAAGGTGCGGTGCTCCACCCGGGCCACGAACTTGGGCGCGTCGCCGGCTGCGAAGCTGCCCATAAACACCAGGGCCTTGGCACTGGAAGAGATGTTGATGAAGCCGCCGGCGCCCGCCAGCCGGTCGCCGAAGCGGCTGACGTTGACGTTGCCCTCGGCGTCGACCTGGGCCATGCCGAGAAAGGCGATGTCCAGCCCCCCGCCGTCGTAGAAGTCGAACTGGTAGGGCTGGTCGATGATGGCCTGGGTGTTGACCGCGGCACCGAAGTTCAGGCCGCCGGCCGGTATGCCGCCGATAACCCCAGGCTCGGCCGTCAGCGTGATCAGGTCGATCACCCGCTCCTCGGCCGCCACCGCGGCCACGCCCTCGGGCATGCCGATGCCGAGGTTCACCACCTGGTTGGGCTTGAGCTGCAGTGCCGCGCGCCGCGCGATCACCTTGCGCTCGACCATGGGCATCGGCCGCAGGTCGTCGGCCGGCACGCGGATCTCACCGGCGAAGGCGGCGCTGTAGGGCTCGGCGAAGGTCTGGTGGTGGTACTCCGGCCGCTCGGCCACCACCACCGCGTCGACCAGCACGCCCGGGATCTTGACCTCGCGCGGGTGCAGCGAGTTCGCCTGCGCGACCCGCTCGACCTGCACCACCACGATGCCGCCACTGTTGCGCACCGCCATGGCGATGGCCAGCGCCTCCAGCGTCAGCGCCTCGCGCTCCATGGTGACGTTGCCGTCGGTGTCGGCGGTGGTGCCGCGGATGAAGGCGACGTCGATCGGAAAGGCCGGGTAGAACAGGTATTCCTCGCTATCGATGGGCATCAGCCGCACCCGGCCCTCGGGCGTGCGGTCGTTCATGCGGCCGCCGCCGTGGCGCGGGTCGACGAAAGTGCCCAGGCCGACCCGGCTCAGGTGCCCCGGGCGGCCGGCGGCGATGTCGCGGAACAGGTGCGAGATCACGCCCTGCGGCAGGTTCCAGGCCTCGATGCGGCCCTGCACAGCCAGCCGGCCCAGCCCCGGTACCAGGCCCCAGTGGCCGCCGATCACGCGCGCCACCAGGCCATCGTGGGCCAGGTGGTTCAGGCCGCGGCCCCGGCCGTCGCCCTGGCCGGCGGCATAGACCAGCGTCAGGCCCATCGGCCCGCTGCCGGCCAGGAAGCGCTGCTCCAGCGCCACCGCCAGGTTCTCGGCGAAGCCGATGCCGACGAAGCCGCCGGTGGCCAGTGTGTCGCCGTCGGCCACCAGGGCCACCGCCTCGGCCGCGCTGATGCGCTTGCCGCGGCCGGCGGCGCGCAGCGCGGTCATGCGGTCGTGGGCGTGATTTGATGGAGTGGACATCGCGATGGCCGGTGTGCGGGGCTGGCCCTCAACGGCGCCGGACTTCGATGTCGTCGACGATGCCACGCCGCAGCGCCTGCAGGCTGCCCTGGGTCAAGTGCGCATCGGCATCGGCGCGGTCCAGCAGCTCGCGCTGCAGGAAGGCCAGCGTCGCCGCACGGGTGACGGGCTGCGCGTCGGCGCGGGCGGCCGATGGCAGGCCGTTCTGCCCGGAGCCGGTGGGGTCGCTGAAGGCGCTGTGGTCGGCATGGGCCAGCCACAGCAGCACATGTCCGCCGGGTGGCGAGCGGTCGAAGGCCTGCTGTCGCTGCAGCGGTGGCCGGCCGCCCAGCAGCTGGTCCCGGGAGCCGCTGACATGCAGCACCGGGCGGCGGATGCTGGCATAGCTGCTGTCCAGGAAGAACGGCTCGCCCGGGCCCTGGGGCGAGTAGGCGACGCAGGCCTTCAGGCGCGGGTCGGACTCATCAGCGGCGAGGCCGCGGCCGCTGGGCGGCACCATCCAGTCGAGTGCGCCGCGGGCGCCGCAGCCGACCAGCGCGGTGTAGGCGCCGTAGCTGTGGCCGACCAGGGCGGCGCGGGTCAGGTCGAGCCGGCCGCGCAGGGCAGTGCCGCCCTCGGTCCACTGCTGCGCCATGTCCAGCGCAAAGCGCACGTCGCGCGGGCGCGCCAGCAGCTCGTCGCGGTCGCTGATCATCTCGCGCAGGTTGGCCATCCAGTTGCCACCGCGCAGCAGGCGTGCCGTGTCGCTGCCCACGTGCTCCAGCGCCAGCACCGCAAAGCCGTGGCTGGCCAGGTGGCGGCTCTGCGCATGGTTGGCGCGGCGCGATCCGCCGGCGCCGTGCGACATCAGCACCAGCGGCCGGGCGCCAGCGGCGCCCTTCGGCAGGTACAGCAGCATAGGCACCCGGCGCTGCCGCGTGC
>JBJXHB010000422.1:0-34598 GCA_046160725.1 Aquabacterium sp. | reverse complement strand
CCGGAGGTGGTGCTGCTGAATGCGCCGGGTGCGTTCGCCAGCCTGGTCGAGCGCGACTGCGTGCTGGACAACCATGTGAAAGGCATGGTGACCGAGCTGTTCGACAAGAAGGGCATCAAGTTCCTGGGCTGGACCGAGGTCGGCAGTGTCGAGTACTTCGGCAAGAAGCCGCTGCCGAACCCCAAGGACTTCAACGGCATCAAGGCCGCGGCCTATGCCAACAAGAGCTCCATGCTCTTCTTCAGCACGCTGGGCTCCGCCGCGACGCCGCTGGGCCTGCCGGAGTGGATCCCGGCCTTCCAGACCGGCATGGCGGAGGTGGTGGGCACGCCCATCACCTATGCCCTGCCGTCGGGCCTGACCAAGGTGGCCCCGGTGGTCACGCGCCTGGGGCTGGTGTTCTCGCCGGCGCTGACCCTGATCAACAAGAGCACGTTCGAGAAGCTGCCCAAGCCGCTGCAGGATGCCCTGCTCCGCGCGAACGACAAGATTCCCTCCTCCCAGTTCCGCACCGAGATCTACAACTTCGAGAAGGTGCTGTACGGCATGCACGAGAAGGCCGGTGGCCAGGTCGTCGACATCACCGCCGAGCAGCGCGATGCCTGGCTGAAGGCGCTGGAGCCGTACCACGCCAAGCTGGTTGACGAGATCGGCGGCAGCGCCAAGGCCATGGCCGCGGCGATCGCCGCCGGCCGCAAGGCCTGCCCGAAGTGACGCCGGCCACGGCGCGCCCTGAACCTACATGACCAGCGGCAACGCACCCGGATCTCCCAGCGGCGTGGCCGCGCTGCTGCGCCAGTGGCACCGCGCCGAGTGCTGGCTGGCGGTGCTGGCCTTCGGCTTCATTGCGGGCATCCTGATCCTGGACGTGCTGGGCCGCGAACTGCTCGGCCCGATCTTCCGGGCGCTGCAAGTGAAGGGCCCCTCCGGTGTCTATGCCGCCCAGAAGCTCAGCATCTATGCGCTGGTCATCGGCAGCTTCGCCGGCGTGGGCATTGCCACGGCGACCAGCAGCCACCTGCTGCCGCGCATCGGCTTCAAGTGGGTGCCGGCCGCATTCGGTCCGACCATGGATCGCATCGCGGACGTGTTCACCGGCCTGTTCATGCTGGGTGTGGCCTGGTATGGCTGGGTCTATGCCAGCAGCTCGATGCAGGCCGGGCTGCGCATGCAGGCCTTCGATGCGCCGATCTGGCCGGTGCAGCTGGCGATACCGCTGGGGTTCCTGTCCGCCGGGCTGCGCTACTTCTTCTATGCGGCATGGCCGACCGAGCGGCCGGCGCTGCCCGAATTCCAGGAGTGACGCGCCTTCTGCGGCCGTCTGCTGAGCATCCGTGACCATCATCGCCCTCATCGCGCTGGTTCTGCTGCTGCTGCTGCTGCGCCAGCCGCTGGTGGTCACGCTGCTGGCGGTGGCCGCCTTTGTCCAGATTGCCTGGGGCAAGGGCCAGCTGGACTACATCCTGGAGGACATGTGGGTGGCGCTGGACAAGGAGCTGATCCTGTCCATCCCACTGTTCATTCTGTGCGGCAACGTGATGACGCAGGGTTCGACCGCCAAGCGCCTGATCCGCATCGTCGCGGCCCTGACCCGGCAGCTGCCCGGCGGCCTGGCCGTGGCGACCATCCTGAGCTGCGGCGTGTTCGCCGCGATTTCCGGCTCGTCCATCGTCACCATGCTGGCCATCGGCACGGTGATGTACCCGGCGCTGCGCGCGGCCAACTACGACAACAAGTTCGCCCTCGGCACCATCATGAGCGCGGGCACGCTGGGCATCGTGATACCGCCGTCGATCCCGATGATCATCTACGGCCTGGTAACCGAGGCGTCCATCACCGACCTGTTCCTGGCCGGCGTCGGCCCGGGCATCTTCATCCTGATCGTCATGTCGATCTACGCGATGGTGGTGTGCCGCAACATCCCGACCCAGCCTTTCGACCTCCGTGAGCTGACGGTCGCCTTCCGCGAGGGCATCTGGGCCTTGATGATGCCGGTGATCCTGCTCGGCGGCATTTACAGCGGCTACTTCACGGCCACCGAGGCGGCGGCCGTCGCGCTGGTGTACGCGATGGTCATCGAGATGTTCGTGCACGACGAGATGAAGTTCCGCGACTTCTGGAGCGTGGTGCTGGAGCAGAGCAAGCTCGGCGGCTCGCTGTTCCCGGTGCTGGCCGTGGCGTTGAGCCTGAACATCGTGCTGATCGAGCACCGCGTGCCGCCGATGATGGTGGACTTCATGAAGGGCTTCATCGACAGCCCCTGGATGTTCATGCTGCTGGTCAACATCCTGCTGTTGGGGGTGGGCTGCCTGATGACCACCGGCGAGGCCATCCTGATCCTGGCGCCGCTGCTGGCGCCGGTGGCCGAGGCCTACGGTTTCAACAAGGTGGTGTTCGGCATCATCATGATCCTGAACCTGGAGATCGGCTTCCTCACGCCGCCGGTGGGGCTCAACCTGATCGTCGCGATGAGTGCGTTCAAGCAGAACTTCGGCCTGCTGGTCAAGGCGGCGGTGCCGTTCATCATCCTGATGATCGGCTGCCTGGCCGTCGTGATCTGGCAGCCCTGGATCGCGATGTACCTGGTCGACGGCAAGTTCTGACCGCCCCAGGAGCCGGCCCGCGGCCGGCCAGTCCGCGGATCGGGTCCTGTTCGCTCGACAGGACGGGCCGCACAGGCCCTAGCATGGGAGGCTGACCTCCCTGCCCTGCGGCGAGCACGCGCCGCTGCTCCGTTGCCCACGCCTGATGAGTGAGACCAAGACGCTGCTGCTGACCGACCTCGTCGACAGCACCCGCCTGTCCGAGACCCTTGGCGACGCCGCCATGGCCGAGCTGTGGACGGCCCACGACCGGCTGGCGCGCGACCTGTTGCCGGCCTGGCGCGGCCGCGAGATCGACAAGACCGACGGCTTGCTGTTGCTGTTCGATGCGCCGGCGGATGCCGCCGGCTATGCGCTGGCCTACCACGCCGCCCTGGCCGGCCTGCCGCAGGCGGTGCTGGCCCGCGCCGGCATCCATCAAGGCCCGGTGACGCTGCGCGAGAACCCGGCAGCCGATGTCGCCCGAGGTGCCAAGCCGCTGGAGGTCGACGGCCTGGCCAAGCCGGTGGCCGCGCGGGTGATGTCGATGGCCCAGGGCGGCCAGACGCTGCTCACGGCCGATGCCATGCGGGCACTGGGCCCGACGCCGCCGGACCACGCATCCCACGGCCACTGGATGGTCAAGGGCGTTCGCGAACCGCTGGAGCTGTACGAGATCGGCCCGCCCGGCGCGCTGTTCCACGCGCCACCGGATGGGGACAAGGTCTATCGCGTGACCCGGATCGGCGAACGCTGGCTGCCGACGCGCCAGGTGCCGAACAACCTGCCGGCACAGATGACATCGTTCATCGGCCGCGAACGCGAGCTGGACGACATCAAGCACCGCCTGCAGTCCAACCGCCTGCTGACCCTGCTCGGCATGGGCGGCCTGGGCAAGACGCGGCTGTCGCTGCAGGCTGCGTCGGAGCTGCTGGCGGAGTTTCCGGACGGCGCCTGGTTCCTGGACCTGGCACCGCTGCGTGACCCGCAGCTGGTGGTGGGCGAGGCGGCCCAGGCCCTGGGCGTGCGCGAGGAGCCGGGCCGGCCGCTGCTGCAGACCCTGCTGGCCCACCTGAAGCCGCGCCGCGCGCTGATCGTGATGGACAACTGCGAGCACTTGGTGCGGGCCTGCGCCGAGCTGGCACACGCCGTGCTGCGCGCCGCGCCCGACGTCCATCTGCTGGCCTCCAGCCGCGAGCTGCTGCATGTACCCGGCGAGCAGGCCTTGCCCATCCTGCCGCTGCCCCTGCCGGGCCGCGACGACGGGCTGGCGGCCCTGGGCCGGTCGACGGCGGTGCGCCTGTTCGTCGCACGGGCCAAGGCCCACAAACCGAGCTTCGAACTGACCGAGCGCGAGGCGCCGGCCGTGGCCGAGCTGGTGGCCCGCCTGGAGGGCATCCCGCTGGCGTTGGAGCTGGCCGCGGCCCGGGTGCGGTCGCTGTCGGTGGCCGACATCAATGCGCGGCTGAAGGACCGCTACCGCATCCTGACCGGCGGGGCCAAGGTGCTGCAGGAGCGACAACAAACGCTGCGAGCGCTGGTCGACTGGTCCTACGACCTGCTGACCGAGCCGGAACGCCGGGTGCTCGACCGCCTGGGCGTGTTCTGCGGTGGCTTCGATCTGGCGGCGGCCGAGCAGGTCTGCGGCGCCGACCCCCTGCTGCCCGAGGACGTGCTTGACCTGCTGGACTCGCTGGTGGAGAAGTCCCTGGTCATGACCGAGGAGCATGACGAGGGCCTGCGCTACCGCATGCTGGAGACCATCCGGGACTATGCGCGCGAGAAGCTGGACGCGGCCGGCGAGACCGCGGCCACCGCCGCGCAGCATTGCCATCACTACTTCGCATGGGCCAAGGAGGCCAGCGCCGGGCTGCGCAGCACCGACCAGGCCAGCTGGGTCTGGCGCACCGAGGCTGAGCTGGACAACCTGCGCGCGGCGATGGCGCTGGCGCTGGCCGGTGGCGTGGATACCGTGATCGCCGTCAAGTTCGCTGTGGCAGTGCAGGGTTTCTGGGCGCTGCGTGGCTATGCGACCGAGGGCCGCGCCTATGTGCGTGCCGCCCTGGCGTTGCCGTCGATCCAGTCGTCGGACATGGGGCAGGCCCATGCGCTGTATGTGGGCGCCGCGCTGGCGGCTGTGCAATGCGACCATGCCGACGCACGGCACCTGTTGGAAGCCTGCCTGGCGCTGCGCCGGCGCATCGGCAGGCCGGTCGACATCGCGGCCACGCTGTCCACGCTGTCGCTGGCCTGCCTGCAGGGAGGCGACCCTGACGGAGCCGACGAGGCCGAGCACGAGGCCCTGCGCATCTTTGGCGAACAAGGGGACCGCTACGGCCAGGCCATCGGGCTGCTGCACATGGCGCAGATCGACCTCTATAGGGGCGACGACGATGCCGCGCGCCTGCACATTGACCTCAGCCTGACCATGGCGCGCGAGATCGGCCTGCAGGAGATCGAGGCCGAGTGCGAGCGGGTGCTGGGCCAGATCGCGCATGAAACGGGCGATCCCGACGACAGCGAGCGCTGGTTCAAGCGCGCCCTGCAGGTCTGCCGCGACTCGGGCGACCGCCGTGGCGAGGCCAGCGCGCTCGCCGGGCTCGGCAAGGCCGACCTGCGCCGCGGCGACCTGCCGTCGGCACGACAGCGGCTGACCGAGGCGGCACCACTGCTGCGCCGGTTCGAACAGCGCGACGAATTGCTGGACACGCTGGACGCGCTGGCCGGCCTCTTGCGCCACGAGGGCCACCTGGAGCCGGCCCTGCTCGTGGCGGCGACAGCCGTGCAGGCACGCGCGCGCCTGGGCCTGCAGCGCCCGCCCAGGGCCGAGCAGCGATGGCAGGACGAACTGCGCAGCCTGCACCGCGCCACCGGCGCCGCCGCGCTGCCCGAAGGCGCCGACGTGCCGGACCTGGACGCGGCCCTGCAGCTGGCAGCGACACCGCGGGTGGCTGCCGCATTGCCAGCCTGACCCGCACGAACCACTCGTCGGCAACCGGACGTCCCATCGCCTTCAAGCGCATCAATGCATACGGCGTCTTTGGGCTCATCTCGGACGCTCGGTCTTGCAAGGCTCAACGAGAAGCCGTCCGAAACAACAACGCCGCCCGAAGGCGGCGTTGTCAGATGACGCGGCCGGAGCGAGGGCCGGGTCAGGCCAGGCGCTTGCGGCGGGCCACGCCGACCACAGCCGCCAGTCCGAGTGCCATCAGGGCATAGGTGCCCGGCTCCGGCACGGCCTTGAACACGATGTCTGCCGGCTGCGAGCCGCAATCACCCGGCCGGACGAACGGGCTGCTGTTCCAGATGCACGAGAACGAATAGGCCTCCTCGCGCTTGTAACCCAGGTGCACCTGGCCACCGATGAAGGCGACGCTGAAGTACGGCTGCTGCACCGGACCAGCCAGCTGCGACTCGGTGATCGCGCCCTGGATGCCCGTGGCATAGAAGTCCGTGTAGACCCCCACCAGCTGGCCACCCGAGATCTGCATGCCGGTGATCTGCAGCGGCGTGTAGGCGCCAAAGGTGCCCTGGAAATCCAGGGTCTGCAAGGTCGCGCCGCCGAAGGAGTTGGCGAACTCGATGACGACATTGGAGACCTGCATGCCGGCACACAGGCCGACATTGGCATGCAGCCCGTCGGTGACGCAGGGGCCGGTGTCGAAGGTCGCGGTGCCACGCCACCACAGGTTGGTGAAGGGCGGGCTGAACAGCGGGTCCCAGCTGCCCTGATAGACGGCGGCCTGGGCCTGGCCAACCACCCCGACCAGGGCGGCCACGCCCAAGGCAATGCGGGAGAACCTGTGGGAATTGATGGAGATCATGAGGGTCACCTGAAATCAGCTGGCATTGTTAGAGGTCGGCGGTGCGCGAGCTCCCTGCGCCTGTCGCCGCAGCAACTCCCTGGACCGCTGGGAGAAGCTGCTTCGATTCTAGGGATGGCCCGTTGCCAAGTGAAGAATTCACACCCCCCGATGTCGGGGGGGGGGGCAGGTCTGCGATCGCGATCCGGGTCAGTGAACAGCGGCCCCGTCGAACCGTCGACAGGGTCTCAGGCTGCGGCCAGCCCAGCCGCGAACTTGGGATAGGTCCGGGCGATCTCGTCGCGAATGCGGCCACGGACCAGCGCCAGCGTCGGCGCGTCGGGCTGCGGGGTGGCGGGCACACCCGCTTCGGGGACGTCGAAATCGAACCCGGTCTGTGCGCGGACCTCGGCCAGGACATGCCCCGGATGCACGCAGCGCAGCACAAAGCGGCGCCGCGGCCGGTCGAAGTCGAACAGGCAGCGGCTGGTCAGCAGCGCATGCGGGCCGCCCGGGCGGTGGATGCCGTCGTCACGCGGCCCGGCGGCCGAAACGAAATCGACCCGCGGCACCAGCACCCGCGGCGTGTGCTCCTCGCGGAACAGGATGACCCGCGGCACCAGGTGGTACAGGTAGGCCGAGCCGAATGAGCCGGGCCAGCGCACGTCGGTGCGCGGGTAGTCGCCGGTGCCCACCAGGTTGATGTTGGCCTGGCCGTCGATCTGGCCGCCACCGAGAAAGAAGGCGTCGATGCGGCCCTGGGCCGCCAGGTCGAACACCTCCACGCCACCGTTGGTGAAGCTCTGCTCGCGCCGCGAGCCCAGCACCGACAGGCGCAGCGGCGGCTCGCCACGCTGCTCGGCCAGGGCTCTGGCCAGCAGTGCCGCTGCACCTGGAATTGGCGATGAGGCGCCGACCGCCACATGGCGCAGGCCGCGCAGCAGCCCGGCGATCGTGAAGACCAGGCCTTCGGTGGGTGATGCCGACATCGCGGCTCGGTCAAGCCGCCACGAATGGTGCAGACTGCAACTCGCCCAGGCAGGCCCTGAAACCGCTCTCGTCGCGCGCGAGCCGGGCATAGCGGGCCAGCCAGGCATCGTCCGCGCCGTACCGGTCCAGGAAACCCAGCGGCCGGCAGCCCTGCGGCGCCAGGGCCACCGCCTCCACGTACAGCGCGGGCACCACGCCGGCCGCGGCCAGCGGGTCGTCCATCAGGTCGCCGCCGACCACCTCCTCCACCGTCACCAGTGTGCGCCGCGATGCATGCGCCAGCAGCAGCCCGTCGCGGTCGCGGCCGACCAGCACGTTGCCATGCCGGTCGGCGGCCAGCGCATGGAACAGCGCCACGTCCGGCTGGATGGCCTGGATCGCCACCAGCCGGTCGCCGTCCGCAAACGGGTTGTCGATCACGGCCCAGTCGCGGCGATGGGTCATCAGGTCGGAGCCGACGATGCCGCGCAACGGCATGAAGGGGATGCCCTTCTGCGACGCCTGCAGCCCGGCATAGATCGCGGGGCAGGTGGCATCGATGATGCGTACGCTGCCGGCCCGCACCGCGGCGCTGAAGCGCGGCGCGGCACCATGCTCGCCCAGCGTGACAGCCGACGTCTCGACCACCGTCACATGGCCGGCGCCGATCAGCAGGTCGGCGGCAATGCCGGCCACCGGCACGCACACCAGGTGCAGGCCGCGCACCCCACGGCGCATCAGCGCCAGCGTGGCCGCCAGCGGCGCGCCGGTGTCGTCCTTGGGGATGGCG
Source organism: Aquabacterium sp. (assembly GCA_046160725.1). Classification (GTDB taxonomy): domain Bacteria; phylum Pseudomonadota; class Gammaproteobacteria; order Burkholderiales; family Burkholderiaceae_C; genus JBJXHB01. Next base: position 26,454 of record JBJXHB010000422.1, on the reverse strand, counting down.
ATGCGCGCACCGTCCGGTATGCGCGCGGCGAGTTGGTCAAGGCTCAGCAGGTCCAGCATGGCATCGCTCCTGAAGGGTTGTGGTCAGCCCGCCGCGGGCTGCCAGGCATCGCGCAGCTCGCGCTTGAGCACCTTGCCGATGGCGCTGCGGGGCAGCTCGGCGATCCACTGCACGCCGGCCAGCCGCTGGTGTTTGCCCACGCGAGCGTTCATCCAGTCGCGCAGTGAGTCGGCGCTGTCGGCATGGCCCGGGCGCCGCACGACGAAGGCCACCGGCGTCTCGCCCCACTGGTCGCTGGGCACGCCGACCACGGCCACATCGGCCACCGCCGGGTGCTGGCGCAATTCGGCCTCGAGGTCGCTCGGGTAGATGTTGAAGCCGCCACTGATCAACATGTCCTTGCGGCGGTCCATCAGCACGACGAATCCATCGGCATCGAAGCGTCCGACATCGCCCGAGCGCAGGAAACGCCGGCCCTGGGCATCGAACCACTGGGCCTCGTCGGACTTGGCCGGCAGGTTGTGATAGCCGGCCATCATCACCGGCGAGCGGCCGACCAGCTCGCCCACGGCGCCGCTGTCGCGCGGCAGCTCGCGGCCGTCCTCGTCGATCAGCCGGATGTCATGGCCCTCGGCCGGCTTGCCCACGGTGTGAAGCTTGTCCGGGTACAGGTGGCACTCCAGGATGCATGAGCCACCGCCTTCGGTCAGACCGTAGTACTCCACCAGCGCGCCGGGCCAGCGCCGCAGCACATCGGCCTTGAGCTCGGCGCGGAACGGCGCCGAGGTGCAGGCCTTGAAGCGGAAGGCGCTCAGGTCATGGCGGTCGAAGTCGGCATGCGCCATCAGTCGCTGGTATTGCACCGGCACTAGCATGGTGTGGGTGGCGCGGTGGGCTTGTGCCTGCTGCAGGTAGCCGGCGCAGTCGAACTTCGGGCAGATCACCAGCGTGCCGCCGTGGAACAGCGTCGGGATGATGACCACCAACGTGGTGTTGGAGTACGGCGGCGTGGCCACGATGGTGGTGCTGTCCGGCCCGTAGCCGGCCGCGGCCGCGCGCCGCACCTGGCCCCAGCGCAGGGCATGCGTGTGAACGATGCCCTTGGGCACACCCGTCGTGCCGCTGGAGTAGATGATGTTGAAGCGCAGGTCCTGGCTGATGGGCACCGGGCGCGGCGGGCCGTCCGCACCCGCCCACCAGTCGGCGAGCCGGCCGTCCCCGCCCTCGTCACCGCCGGTGTCGTCGATGCGTATGCGACGCAGGCCCGGTGTCAGGGCCGGCGGCACCGCGGCGGCCACGTCGGCATCCAGGAAGAAGTGCCGCGCGCCGCTGTCGGCCACCATGGCCGCGATCTGCTGTGGCGTGCTGCTGGGCGCAATTGGCGCCACAGCCATGCCGGCCCGCAGCGTGCCCATGAACAGCGTCAGGTAGGCGACGCTGCCGGTGGCGCAGATGGCGATGGTGTCGCCGCGGCCGGCGCCGTCGCGCTGCAGCGCGGCCGCGACACGGTCCATGCCGGCATCCAGCTGGGCATAGCTGATGCGGTCGTCGCCACAGATCAGCGCCGCCTGCATCGGCCGCGCGCGCGCATGGCCGCCGATGGCGCCCGGCAGGTCCTGGAAGTCCGCGAAGGCCATGGAGGGTTGCCGGACGTCGTCGATGATGTCGCTCATGCGGGTTTCAGTGACCGTGTTCCGGACGGTTCGGCCCTCAGGATACGCCGCTGCCATGGGAGCGCCGCCGCCTGAGCGACAGGCGCAGACGCCGTCGCCGTGACGGTATCCGGCGCGGCCCCTACAGTCCGGCACGCCCCAACGCCGCCTGACCATGCGCAACGCCCCCATCGTCGACATCGACACCGCCGCCTTCTGGGACGACCCCTATCCCGCGCTGGCCGACATGCGGCGCCGGCATCCGATCTGCTTCGTGCCGCAGCTCGGCGCGACGCTGTTCACCCGGCGCGCCCATGTCGTCGAGCTGGAGAAGCTGATCGATGTCTTCAGCTCGCATCAACCCCAGGGCCTGATGAACCGGCTGATGGGCCACAACATGATGCGCAAGGACGGCCCGGCGCACATCGCCGAGCGCAAGCTCATGCTGGCCGCCCTGGGCCCGCAGCCGGTACGCGCGCAGTGGCAGGCCTGCTTCCGCGCCGACGCGGACCGCATCCTGACCGCGCTGGTACCGCAGCGGCAGGCTGAACTGGTCGCGGACTATGCGATGCCGGTGTCGGCCGATGCGTTGCGCGCGCTGACCGGCCTGCTCAACATGCGGTGGCAGGACATGGACGCCTGGTCCCAGGCCATGATCGACGGCATCGCCAACTACGGCGGCGACCCGGCGGTGGAGGCCCGCTGCCATGCCGCCACGGCCGGCATCGACCAATGCATCACCGAGCGGCTGCCGCAGCTGAACGGCTCGCCCGACTGCAGCCTGCTGTCGGTGATGCTGCGCGCCGGGCTGCCGATGGACAGCGTGCGCGCCAACATCAAGCTGGCCATCAGCGGCGGCCAGAACGAGCCGCGCGACGCCATCGCCGGCGCGGTGGTCGCGCTGCTGTCGCATCCGGACCAGCTGACCCGGGTGCGCCATGGCGACATCCCCTGGCGCAAGGTGTTCGACGAATACGTCCGGTGGAACGCCCCGATCGGCATGAGCCCGCGCCGCGTCGCGCAGCCCTTCGAGGTGGACGGCATCCACCTGGAGCCTGAGGGCCGCGTCTTCTTCATGTTCGGCTCGGCCAACCGGGACGAGGCGTTCTTCGCCGATGCCGACCGCTTCGACCTCGACCGGCCGGACAGCGGCGCCCACATCGCCTTCGGCGCCGGGCCGCACTATTGCGCCGGCGCCGCGGCATCGAAGGCCCTGATCGCCGAGGTGGCGTTGCCCATGCTGTTCGAGCGTCTGCCCGGGCTACGCCTGGCGCCCGGCGCGACACCGCGCTTCGGCGGCTGGGCCTTCAGGGGGCCCCGGTCGGTGGAGGTGGCCTGGGACTAGAGGCGTTGGCGCGCCCGGCGCTGGCGGCCGCCGCCCGCTGTTCCTCCTGCAGCCGCAGCACCCGCCGCTGCACCTTGCCCGTGGTGGTCATGGGCAGCGCGTCGATGAACTCGATCTCCTTCGGGTACTCGTAGGGCGCCAGCCGCCCGCGCACATGGGCCTGCAGTTCGGCCGCCAGCGTGTCGCCAGCCTGGAAACCCGGCGCCAGCACCACATAGGCCTTGACCACGGCACCGCGATCGGCGTCCGGCTTGGGCACCACGGCGGCATTCGCCACGGCGGCATGCTTGACCAGGCAGTTCTCGACCTCGCTGGGCCCGATGCGATAGCCGGCGGCCTTGAACATGTCGTCGCTGCGGCCCTGGTACCAGAGGTAGCCGTCGGCATCCATGATGGCGGTGTCGCCGGTGCGGCACCAGCTGTCGTCCATCGGGCCGGTGTACTTGCCACGGGTGGCGGCGTCGTTGTTCCAATAGCCCAGGAAGAACACCGGGTCCGGGTCGCCGTGGATGTCCCGCCGGTGCACGGCCACGTCGCCCGGCGTGCCGCGCGGGCATTCCTGCCCGGCGTCGTCGATCACCGCGACGCGGTGGCCCGGATAGGCCCGGCCCATGCTGCCCGGCCTTGCCGGCCACAGCCGTGCGCAATTGCCCACGATGTAGTTGATCTCGGTCTGGCCGAACATCTCGTTGACGGTCACGCCCAGAGCGTCGCGGCACCAGCTGAACACCGCATCCCCGACCGCCTCGCCGGCGCTCATGATGGCCTGCAGGTGGAGGCGATAGCGCTCGCGCGGCAGCGGCACGGCCTTCATCATGGCCTTCAACGCCGTGGGGAACAGGAAAGTGTGCGTCACCCGGTGGCGCTGCATCAGCGCGAAGGCGCGATCCGGGTCGAAGCGCCCCTGGTAGCCGACGATGCAGCGGCCGAAGTAGAGCGTCGGCAGCAGCGCGTCCATCAAGCCACCGGTCCAGGCCCAGTCCGCAGGGCTCCAGAACACCGCATCCCGCAGCGCCGGCGTGGCCGTCAGGCCATCGGCAAAACCGAACCAGTTCTGGCTGCAGACGAAACCGGTGAGATTGCCGATCATTGCCCGGTGCGGCACCAGCGCGCCCTTGGGCGGGCCGGTGGTGCCGCTGGTGTAGATCAGCACCGCCGGGTCGTCAGCGGCGGTGTCGGCGCGCCTCGGCCGACGGCCGCGGCCTTCGCTCAGCAGCGTCGTCCAGTCCACATCGCCCTGCCCGTGCGCGTCGCCGGCGGCCACCACCAGCCGCAGCCCCGGGCAATGCGGCCGGGCCGCGCTCAGGTTGGCGATGCCGGTCTCGTCGACCAGGGCCATAGCGGCACCGCTGTCCTGGATGCGGTAGGCCAGCGCGTCCGGCCCGAACAACATCGACAGCGGCATGGCCACCGCGCCGATCTGGTACAGCGCGATGTGCGCGACCGCGGCCTCGATGCGCTGCGGCATCACCACCGCCACCCGGTCGCCGCGCCGCACGCCACGGGCCTGCAGCGCCACGGCCAGGGCATCGGCCTGGGCCTGCAGTGCGCCATAGGTGATGCGGCGGCGGCGGCCGTCCTCGTGCTCCCAGCGGATCGCCACCGTGTCCGGGTTGCGTCGGGCCCAGCGCCGGCAGCAGACCTCAGCGATATTGAAGCGCGCCGGCACCCGCCAGCGCAGGCCGGCGTGAACGATGGCATGGAAATCCGACTCAAGTCCGGCGGCGGCGGCAGGGGTGGGCAGGTTCGGGCGCATGCCTCGTAGCTTATCCAGGCGCGCAAGGCCGGCGCTCAAGTCAGGCTCGCGGCTTCCGATAACAGTCCTGCCCGACCCAGAGGTCCGGCATCGATCAGGGAGGCCCGGGCAACAACAACAGCGACGCCCCTGGGCGCAACGACGATCTAGGAGTGCCATGCAGTTCTCGCCACTTTCAACCGTCAAGCACCGTGTGTTGGTCGGCCAACCTCTGCCGTTCAATGTCCGGGACCATGACGCCACCCTGTTGCTGGCCCGCGGCATGGTGGTGCAGACCTTCGAGCAGATGGACGCGCTCTTCACGCGCGGCGCGCTGGTCGACATCGCCGAGCTGCGCGCGGTCATCAGCCCGCAGGCGGTGAAGGCGGCGGCCCGGCACGAGTTGCCCGGCCTGTGGACCAACAGCGTCGAGCAGGTGGGCAGCACCCTCCGCGCAGCCGGCACCGAGACCTTCCGTGCCGCGCTGGACGAAGCCAGCGCCCCGGTCCAGGCCCTGATCGAGCGCGACCCGGACCTGGCCATCGTCCAGGTGCTGCGTCAACCGGGCAACGCCTGGGTCGAGTACGGCATCCACCATTCCACGCACTGCGCCATCGTCAGCCTGCTGGTGGCCCAACGCATGGGTTGGCCAGCGGAGGAGGCGCAGCGCGCGTTCAAGGCCGCGCTGACCATGAACGTCGCCATGCTGGAGCTGCAGGGCCAGCTGGCCGAGCAGGAGGCGCCGCCCACCGACGAGCAACGACAGCTGATCCACGAGCACCCGACCCGAAGCGTGGAGCTGCTGCGGCTGTCCGGCGTGACGGACGAGGAATGGCTGACCGCGGTGGCCCAGCACCATGAGGTGCCGGATGGCAGTGGCTATCCGGCCGGCATCACCCAGATCCACGACGTGGCCTCGCTGGTCCGCCGGTCCGACCAGTACACCGCCAAGCTCAGCCCTCGGGCCACCCGGGACGGCATGAGCGCCGACCGCGCCGGTCGGCTGATGTTCATGCAGGACCCTGGCAGCCCGATGACCGTGGCCCTGGCCAAGGAATTCGGTCTGTACCCGCCAGGTTGCTTCGTCACCCTGGCCAGCGGCGAGCGCGGCGTCGTGGTGCGACGCGGCCGCACCGTGATGTCGCCCATCGTCGCGGTGTTCACCAACCGCCACGGACACTCGCTGGACCAGCCGCAACCCCGCGACACCTCGTCGGCCGCCTATGCCATTACCGGCACCATGCCGGTGCTGCAGGAGGTGAAGGCCTTCGACCTGTGCAAGTTGGTCGCGTTGACCGGCGCCTGAAGCGCCCGCCACACCGCGGCCAGACCGCCGCCCACGCGCCAGTCAACCGCCGCGCGCCGCCCGGGCCCGCGTGACGTACTCGTCGGCCCGATCGTCCAGCCCACGCGCCCGGTAGAGCAGCGCCAGTTCGTCGAACACATGCGGGTCCGGACGGCCTGCCGCCTCGGCCCGCGCCGCCAGCCCATGCTGGATCGCCAGCGCCTCGTCGACACGGCCCATCGCACGCAGGGTCCAGGCCACCATCCAGTGCGCCACGTGCGCGCGCTCGGCCTGGCCGGCGGCCTCGCGCAGCTTGACCGCAGCCGAGAAAGACGCCAGCGCATCGTCGAGACGTCCCTGCTGCTTCTGCGCCATGCCGATGTTGTGAAGCAGCGAGGCACGCCAGGCACGCGCCGCCGGCTGGGTGGACGACTGCGCCAGGTCCAGCGCCTGCTGCGACCACCGCAGCTGGTCCTGCGGCGCCTCGTCGACGAAGCCCATCATGTGCAGGGCATCAACGACCAGGTCGTCCAGCTTTGCCTCCCGCGCCAGCACCACGGCTCGGCCATAGGCCTCGCGCGCGGCACCCCGGGCCGGCTCGGTGCGCAGGGCGGGTGCATGGGTGGCCGAGATCCAGCAGCGCCCGGTCTCCAGCGCGTGCCGCACGCGGGGCTCGGCGCCTGCGCCGGCCAGCGACGGCTCCATCTGCCGCAGCAGGTCGCGGCAGCGCTCGAAGTCCTTGCGCAGGCCCCAGGTGCGGGCGATCTGTGTGCGCAGCACCAGCGCATCGTCGCCCTGGGCCGTCTTCAGGGCATCGGTGAATCGCTGCTCACTCGATGCCGGGTTGCCGAAGTCCCACAGCGGCGCCACATCCAGCGCCCAGGCCGGCACGGCCAGCGCCGCTGCCAGCAGCGCGACGATGGCTGTGCGCCGTGTCCCGACAGCCCAGGCCTGCAACGGACTGCCCCGGTGCGTCACGGCCTGGCAAACGCCTGCAAGGCCGGCCCGGCGATGCGGCAGATGCGCCAATCGTCCATCACCACCGCGCCCATGCGGCGGTAGAAGCCGATGGCATGGCTGTTCCAGTCCAGCACCGCCCACTCGAAGCGACCATAGCCACGGGCCACCGCCAGCGCGCCCAGGTGGTCCAGCAGCGCGCGGCCAAGGCCGGTGCCGCGGTAGGCCGGACGCACATACAGGTCCTCCAGCCACAGGCCCGGCTGCGCGAGGAAGGTCGAGAAATTGGTGAAGAACAGGGCGAAGCCCGCCACGTCGACCCGGCCGTCGGGCAGCTGTACTTCACACACCACCGCCTCGGCCGCGGGCCGGGGCCCGAACAGCTGCGGATGCAGCTTGTCCGGCGTGGCCTGGACCAGATGCTCGAGCTTCTCGAACACCGCCAGCTCGCGGATCAGGTCGACGATGACGGGCACGTCACGGGGCTCGGCGGTTCGGATGGTGGGCGGCTGCATGCGGGCCATTCTTGCACCGCCGCTACAGTGGCCCGATGCCCGACGCCACCTACCAACCGCGACGCACCGCGCGCAGCCTCTTCGTGCCGCTGCGCGGCCTGGACTATCACTGCTGGGTCTGGGGTGACCCGGCCCGCGCGACGCTGCAACGGCCGGTGCTGGTGGCCATGCACGGCTGGATGGACATCGGCGCGTCGTTCCAGTTCATGGTGGACGCCATGGCCGAGGACCGTTGCGTCATCGCCGCCGACTGGCGCGGCTTCGGCCTCACCGCGGTGCCGCCCGTGGACAGCTATTGGTTCGCGGACTATCTCGGCGATCTCGACGCCCTGCTTCGGGCCCCGGCGCTCGGCCTGGACGATGACACGCCGCTGGACCTGCTGGGCCACAGCATGGGCGGCAACGTGGTGATGACCTATGCCGGCGCACGCCCGGCGCGGATGCGCCGGCTGGTCAACCTGGAGGGCTTCGGCCTACCTGGTGCCAAACCCGACAACGCGCCCATGCGCATGGCCCAGTGGCTGGATGAACTGATGCAGCCGCAGGCGCTGCGCCCGCTGGCCAGCGCCGATGCCGTGGCGCAGCGCCTGCTGCACAACAACCCGCGCATGGACCCGGCCCATGCCGCCTGGGTGGCGCAGCACTGGGCCGCACCCGGCGCAGGCGGCCAATGGCACATCCGCGGCGACGCCGCCCACAAGCGCGTCAACCCGGTGCCCTACCGGCGTGACGAGGCGCTGGCCTTCTGGGGGGCCATCGAGGCGCCCACGCTCTGGGTCGAGGGCAGCCTGACCCGCATCGAGAAGAACTGGGACGGCCGCTACACGCGCGAGGACTTCGAGCAGCGGCTTGCCGCCGTCCGTCGCCTGCAGCGCACCGTGCTGCCGGACGCCGGCCACATGCTGCACTTCGACCAGCCCCAGGCACTGGCCGCCGTGATCGAGGGCTTCCTCGACGCGCCGGACTTGGCATGACCAGGACCAGGCCCGGCCAGTGGCATGCCTTGCGGGTCTGCCGTGAGCGGCCCGAGCCGCGGCTGCCCTTCCGCATCTGGGACGGCCAGCGCAACCACCGCTGCGGCAGCGTGGCCCGCGCCCATGTGCCGGCGCTTTCGCGCTGGCCCGATGCGCTGCAGGTCGACGGCCATGGCGTCAGCCTGCGCCTGCCCGCCGCCGAGCGCGACGACTTCCTGGCCCTGCTGAACCGGAAACTGCGCGACGAGGGCTTGATCGTCGCCTGGCGCGACGAGACCTATCCGCTGGTGTCGCTGGACACGCGCGACCGCCTGGCCCTGATCGAGCGGGCAGCCTCACGCTTCTGGGGCACCCTCACCTTCGGCGCGCATTGCAACGGCTATGTCGCAGGGCCGGACGGCCGCCCGTCCGCGGTCTGGATCGCACGCCGTTCGCCGCACAAGGCCACCGACCCGGGGCTGCTGGACAACCTGATCGGCGGCGGCGTGCCCCACGACCAGAGCCCGCGCGACGCGGTGCTGCGCGAGGGCTGGGAGGAGGCCGGCCTGCGTCCTGAGCAGATGGCCGGCATCCGGCCCGGGCGCATCGCCCTGGTCCAGCGCGACATCCCAGAAGGCACGATGCTGGAACGCATCAGCATCTATGACCTGGAGCTGCCTGGCGGGCTACGGCCTGCCAACCAGGACGGCGAGGTGGCCGAGATGACCCTCTATCCAGTGGCACAGGCATTGGCGCTGGCCGCCAGTGCCGAGATGACCGTGGATGCGGGCATCGTGATGCTGGACTTCGCCCTGCGCCATCGGTTGCTGGACGAGGATGTCCTGGACGACATGACCGACCGCTGCGCCGACCTTTGGGTCGGCGACGCCGAGTGAGCCGAGGTCCGTTCAATTCTTCTGAAGGCCAGGGACAAGCCGGCTGATCGGCGGCGCGCAGGCCCGCGGGCACACTGCGTCGCATGCCAGCCCCGAACAACCTGCAACCGGCCCCCGCACCGGCCCGCTATGGCCGGGTGGCCATCTCGCTGCACTGGTTGATGGCCGTCGGCCTGCTGGCCATGATGGCCGTCGGCACCTACATGGCCGGCCTGGACCTGTCGCCGTCCAAGCTCAAGCTGTACAACCAGCACAAGTGGGCCGGTGTCGTGCTGCTGCTGTTGGCCATGCTGCGCCTGGCCTGGCGCCTGACGCATCGGCCGCCGGCAGCAGCGCCGATGCCGGCCTGGCAGGCCCGCGCCGCCGGCCTGGCCCATGGGCTGCTGTATGTCCTGCTGTTCGCCGTGCCACTGGCCGGCTGGGCCTACAGCTCGGCGGCCGGCTTCCCGGTGGTGCTGTTCGGCGTGCTGCCCCTGCCCGACCTGCTGCCGGTGGACAAGTCCCTGGCCGCAGCCGTGCGCCCGCTGCACCGCATCGCCGCCTGGACCCTGCTGGCGCTGATCGTGCTGCATGCCGCCGCGGCGTTGAAGCACCACTTCATCGACCGCGATGGGCTGCTGCGGCGCATGTGGCCCTGACGACATGGCATATCCCGACATGCATCACACCGCACACCACCTGCCTGTGGCCCTGCTCCTGGCCACGCTGGCCACCACACCCGTGGTGGCGTCGGCGCAGACCCTGCGCCCGGAGTTCAGCGAGCTGAGTTTCACCATCCGTCAGATGGGCGTGCCGGTCACCGGGCAGTTCAAGCGCTTCTCGGCCCAGATCCAGTTGGACCCGAAGCGGCCGACCGACGGCCGCGTTGCCTTCACCATCGACACCGCCAGCGCCGGCTTCGGCGCGCCGGAAGTGGATGCCGAAGTGCCCAAGCCGACCTGGTTGGCGGCGGCGAACTTTCCGCAGGCCCGGTTCCAGTCCGGCGCGATCCGGTCGCTCGGCGGCGGGCGCTTCGAGGTGGCCGGGCAACTCACGATCAAGGGCACGGCGCGCGATGTCGTCGTGCCGGTCAGCCTGGTGCAGGCCGGCACGCGCACCACGGCCACCGGCGCCTTTGCCATCAAGCGCCTGGCCTTCAAGGTCGGCGAAGGCGAGTGGTCGGACACCAGCATGGTCGCCGACGAGGTGACGGTCCGGTTCAAGCTCGCACTGGACGGCCTGTCTCCGCTGTAGTCCGTACGTTTGCCCACGGCCAACCTGGCCCGCCGCCACGGCAGGGCTGGATGCCGCCTTCCTTTTCACCCCCCCCCACGAGGAAACCACCCCATGATGATCCGCAAGTCCCTATCCGTCGCCGCGCTGACACTGGCCGGGTTCGCCCCCGGCCTGGTGCAGGCCCAGGCCGGCACCTATGCCATCGACCCGACGCACACCTTTGTCACCTTCGAGGTGCCGCACTTCGCCACCAGCACCAACCGCGGCCGCTTCGACAAGAAGACGGGCACGGTGCAGTTCGACCGCGCCGGGCGCAGCGGCAAGGTCGACATCAGCTTCGAGACGGTCGGCATCAACACCGGCACACCGGCCTTCGACCGACATCTGCAGAGCAAGGACTTTTTCAACAGCGCGGAGCATCCGGCTGCACGCTTCGTCTCCGAACGTTTCAGCTTCAACGGCGACAAGGTCAGCGAGGTGGCCGGCCAGTTGACGCTGCTGGGCAAGACCCTGCCGGTCACCCTGAAGGCCACCAACTTCAACTGCTTCATGCACGGCATGCTCAAGCGCGAGGTCTGCGGCGGCGACTTCGAGTCCACCATCGTGCGCAGCCAGTGGGGCATGACCTGGGGCCTGAACTTCGGCTTCTCCGACGCGGTGCGGCTGGTGATCCAGGTCGAGGCCATCCGCCAGGAGTGACGGCTGACGGGCGCGGCGCCGCGCGGCTTCAGCAAGGGCTTGCCCGGGTTGTCTGACAACCTGGGCCGCGGTAGCGTGCGGCCGGTTTCGCCGTGCCAGGTCATGGTCGGCTCAGTTCGCTACCCCCCCCCCACTGGAGCCTGCCATGTCCGATGCGTCCAAGCCCGCCGCCAAGCCCACTACCAAGCCTGCCCAGGCCGGCCAACGCCGCCGCTTCCTGAAGAAGGCCGCCGTCGGCGGCGGCGCCGCTGCCGCGCTGTCCGCGCCGATGATCTCGCGCGCCCAGACCACCACCCGGCGCTTCCAGTCGACCTGGCCGGCCAAGGACATCTTCCACGAGTACGCCGCGGACTTCTGCAAGAAGATCAATGACATGGCAGGCGGCCGCCTGAAGATCGAGGTGCTGCCGGCCGGCGCCGTGGTGCCGGCCTTCCAGCTGCTGGAGGGCGTGGCCAAGTGCACGCTGGACGGCGGCCACGGCGTGGTGGCCTACCACTACGGCAAGAACTCCGCGCTGGCGCTGTGGGGCTCCGGCCCGGGCTTCGGCATGGACCCCAACATGCTCTTGTCCTGGCACTACTACGGCGGCGGCGAGGCCCTGCTGCAGGAGATCTACAAGTCGATCAACATCGACGTGGTGTCCTTCCTGTACGGCCCGATGCCGACGCAGCCCTATGGTTGGTTCAAGAAGCCGATCGCCCGCGTCGAGGACATGAAAGGCATCAAGTTCCGCACCGTGGGCCTGGCTGTGGACATGTACACCGAGCAGGGCGCGGCGGTGAACCCGCTGCCCGGCGGCGAGATCGTGCCGGCCCTGGACCGCGGCCTGATCGACGGCGCCGAGTTCAACAACGCGTCCTCGGACCGGCTGCTCGGCTTCCCGGACGTGTCCAAGGTCTGCATGCTGCAGAGCTTCCACCAGAGCACGGAGCAGTTCGAGATCCTGTTCAACCGCGCCAAGTACAACGCGCTGTCCGGCGAACTCAAGAAGATCATCGACTACGCCGTCGAGGCCGCCAGCGCCGACATGAGCTGGAAGGCGGTGCACCGCAACAGCCAGGACTACATCGAGCTGAAGAAAGCCGGTGTGCAGTTCTACAAGACGCCGGACGCCATCCTGCGCAACCAGCTGGAGGTGTGGGACAAGGTCGCAGCCAAGAAGTCGGGCGAGAACGCGCTGTTCAAGAAGGTGCTGGACAGCCAGCGCGCCTTCGCGCAGCGTGCGGGTGCCTGGCAGAACGACTACCTGGTCGACTTCAAGATGGCCTGGAACCACTACTTCCGCCGCTGACCCGTACCGCCTGACGCCACCGGGCCACCGCCACGAAGGTGGCCCTTTTTCATTTCCACCGCCGCCCGTCGGAAGCCCATCGATGCAAAGCCTGCTGCTCGCCGTGGACCGTCTGTCCACCTGGATCGGCCAGTTCTTCGCCTGGACCATCGTCATCCTGACGCTGGGCATCACCTGGGAGGTCTATTCCCGGTATGTGCTGAACACACCACACGACTGGGCGCTGAACGGCCAGATCATGCTGTATGGCACGCTGTTCATGATGGCCGGTGCCTACACGCTGGCCAAGAACAACCATGTGCGCGGCGATGTGCTCTATGGCTTTTTCCGGCCGCGCACGCAGGCCTGGATCGACCTGATCCTGTATGTGCTGTTCTTCCTGCCGGGCATCGTCGCGCTGACCTGGGCCGGCTGGACCTATGCCAACGAGGCCCTGGCCATCCGCGAGAAGACCTTCAGCGCCACGCCGATGCCGTTGTATCCGTTCAAGTTCGTGATCCCGCTGGCGGGCTTCGCGCTGCTGCTGCAGGGCGTGGTCGAGATCGTGCGCTGCCTGCATTGCATCCGCGACGGCGCCTGGCCCTCGCGCGAGCAGGATGTCGAGGAGGTCGACGTGGACAAGCTCAAGGCCATGGTCCATGCCGATGACGCGCCGGCCGCCGCCGCACCCGGGAGCCGGTGATGAAGATCCGCAAGGAACTCTGGTTCGGCTTCAGCCTGATGGCGCTGATCCTGCTGGGCATCGCCATCGTGCTGTTGCGCGCCGAGACCATTGCCACCGGCCATATCGGGCTGCTGATGCTGGCGCTGGTGGTGGTGGCCATCATGCTGGGCTTTCCCACTGCCTTCACGCTGATGGGCATGGGGATGATCTTCACCTGGCTGGCCTATGAGCGCGATGCCACCAAGACGCTGGACCTGATGGTTCAGTCGGCGTTCAAGGTGATGAGCAACGACGTGCTGATCAGCATCCCGCTGTTCGTCTTCATGGGCTACCTGGTCGAGCGTGCCAACCTGATCGACAAGCTGTTCCGCAGCCTGCATCTGGCGCTGGCGCGCGTGCCCGGCGCGTTGGCGGTGGCGACCTTGTTCACCTGCGCCATCTTCGCCACGGCCACCGGCATCGTCGGTGCCGTGGTCACGCTGATGGGACTGCTGGCGCTGCCGCAGATGCTGAAGAACGGCTACGACGTCAAGCTCGCGGCCGGTGTCATCACCGCTGGCGGCTGCCTGGGCATCCTGATACCGCCCTCGGTCATGCTGATCGTGTACGGCGCTACCGCCGGGGTGTCGGTGGTGCAGTTGTATGCGGGTGCCTTCTTCCCCGGGCTGATGCTGGCTGGGCTCTACATCCTCTATGTGATCCTGATCGCCAAGCTGAAGCCGGCGATGGCGCCACCGCTGTCGGCCGAGGCTCGACGCATCACGCTGCCGCCGGCGCTGCAGCGGCTGTCGGACCAGGTCTCGCGCCGGGCGCTGCCGGGCCTGCTCAAGGGCGTGGGCGGCGACCGTTCGCTGCGGGGCTCGCTCTTCGTGACACTGCTGCCGGCACTGGCGGTGGCCACCTTGGCGGTGATCACCTGGCGCATGGACTCGCCGCCGCCGGCCGTGACGACCGCGGCGTCTACCGGCACCTCCGGCAGCCTGGCCGAGCCGCCGGGCGGCACGCCGCGCAGCGGCCTGCAGGAGCCACCGGGTGTTGGCGGTGGCTTGCGCGAGCCACCGTCTGCCAGCGGCCTGAAAGAGCCCCCATCCGCTGGGCTGGCTGATCCACCCGGCTCAGGTGGACTGAAGGAGCCACCAGGTACGAGCGGCGTCAAGGAGCCGCCTGGTTCCGGTGGCGTTCAGGAGCCGCCCGGGTCCGCCAGTGTCCAGGAGCCTCCCGGCGCCGGTGGCGTCAAGGAGCCACCCAGCGCATCGGCCCTCAAGGAGCCGCCGTCGGCAGCGACGGTCGCTGCGCCGGCCACGCCCACCGCTACCCACACCGTCACGGCCCGCTACTGGGTGGGCCTGGGCGTTGCACTGCTGGCCCTGGCGGGCTTCTATGCCCTGCTCACCTTCGAGCGGCTGCAGGTGTTCAAGATGCTGCTGGCCAGTTTCTTCCCGCTGCTGGTGCTGATCCTGGCCGTGCTGGGCTCCATCGTCTTCGGCCTGGCCACGCCGACCGAGGCTGCCGCGGTCGGCGCCTTCGGCGGATACCTGCTGGCGGCGGTCTATTCGGTCATCAACCGGCGAATCGACCGGCTCCGGGTCTTCATGACCTGGCTGCTGCTGTGGGCGCCGGCGCTGGCGTCGTTCATCTGGTTTGCGCTGCACAAGGACAAGGTGCTGGCCAGCGCGGTACCCCCGCTGCTCGGCCTGTGCGCCATGGTCGGCGTCGCAGCCTGGACGGTGCTGGCCTTCCGCCAGGCGCGCCTGCGCAGCGAGGTGGAGGAGTCGGTCAAGCTCACGGCCAAGACCAGCGCCATGGTGTGCTGGCTGTTTGTCGGCTCCGCCATCTTCTCGGCCGCGTTCGCGCTGCTGGGCGGCCAGGAACTGGTCGAGAAGTGGGTGTTGTCGATGAACCTCAGCAAGACGCAGTTCCTGCTGCTGAGCCAGGTCATCATCTTCATCCTGGGCTGGCCGCTGGAGTGGACCGAGATCATCGTGATCTTCATGCCGATCTTCATCCCGCTGCTGGACAACTTCGGCGTCGACCCGCTGTTCTTCGGCCTGCTGGTGGCGCTGAACCTGCAGACCGCCTTCCTCAGCCCGCCGGTCGCCATGGCCGCCTTCTACCTGAAGGGGGTCAGCCCGCCCCATGTCACGCTGAACCAGATCTTCGTCGGGATGATGCCCTTCATGGGTATCCAGGTGCTGGCCATCTTCCTGCTGTACCAGTTTCCGCAGATCGGCCTTTGGCTGCCGCATCTGCTCTACAAGTAGGCGCTGGTCGGGCGGTCTTGTCGCCGGATCAGGTGGCATACGCGGGCTCAGCTTGCGCGTGCCATCCCTATCTGCATGGGATGGCCGCGCAAGGGGTTGGTGTGCATACTGGCGGACCGGGTGCCGATGACGGTCCCCTTCCGGAGCCCCACATGACCCCTCACCCCCGACCCAGCATCAGGCGCGCCTGGCCTCTGGTCGCGCTTTTACCGGCACTGTCTGGTGCGTGGGCCCAGCCCACGCAGGTGGTCCGCCCGCCGCAGTCGCAGGCGTGGATCGACATCTCCACCTACAGCGGCATGGGTCTGCCACCTGGCATGGCCATGCCCGGCATGGCTGGCGGCGGCGCGCCGGATGCCGGCGCTGCAGGTGGCGGCGTCGGCTCGCTGCTGGGTGGCCTGATGGCCGGCGGCCGCGGTGGCGCGGCACCGGCCAACCGGTTCGGCAATACCCAGGCGATGGCGGTCGGGCGCTGGATGGACGTCACGCTGTACACGCGGGCCAATCCCAACTTGTCCGAGGCTCAGCAGAACGTGCCGCCGGGCTTGCTGTCTCCGGCATTGAAGCTGCAGGCCCCGCGCGAGGCACCGCGCCGCCCGGCGCCCGAGCCCGGCGACGAGCGGACGGTGGAGCCCGAGTACGAGCGCCCCAAGGGCAAGCTGCACCTTTACTGGGGCTGTGGCGCCGAGGTGCGGGCCGGCCAGCCGCGCACGCTGGACTTCGCCACCGCCACGCCCCAGGAACTGGGCCAGTTCTTCCAGGCCCGCAGCGCCACCCAACGCGGTACGCACAGCACGCCGGGCCGGCCGGTCTGGCCCAGCCGTGACGACACGCGCATGATCCCGGATCAGGCCTCGCTGGTGGGCGAGCATGGCTTCAGCGGCCAGGGCGTGCCTGATGGCTTCCGCTTCCAGATCACGGCCGCGCAGGACCTGATGCCGCCCATCGCGCTGCGCCAGCAGCCGGCCGGCGGCGCGGTCAATCTGGAGTGGCAGAACCTGCCCACCGCGCGCGGCTATTTCCTGGCCGCCATGGGCTCGCGCGGCGGCGACGAGATGGTGCTGTGGACCAGCTCCGAGCTGCCCGACAGCGGCTTCGGCCTGATCGACTACCAGACCAATGGCGCGGTCGACCGCTGGCTGCGCGAGAAGGTGCTGTTGCCGGCCGGCAGCACCCGCTGCAGCGTGCCCAGCGGCGTGTTTGCCGACCGCCAGGGCGCGATGCTGCGCATGGTGGCCTACGGCAACGAGCTGAATGTGGCCCATCCGCCACGGCCGACCGACCCACGCGTTGCCTGGGAGCCGGTCTGGGCGGCCAAGGTCCGTGTCAAGTCGGTGGCCATGGCCATGCTGGGCGACGACAGTGGCGGCGCTATGGCAGGCCGTGGTGACAGCGCGCCGGCTGCAGCCGAGAAATCCCCGGCCGCCGAGGCCAAGGACGCGGTCAAGGAGACGGTGAAGGACGCCCTGCGCGGCCTGTTCAAGCGCTGATCGCCCGGCCGGCCCTGGCGGCCGGTTGGCGCCGCATGCCCGGGGTGTCGCCATCATCGCGGCATCCCCCTGAAGACGGACAACACAGCCTAAGGCGGGATTGCCTTCGGGGGAGAACCGTCCGACCATCGCGGCCGCCATGCATGCGCCGTCCACCCAGCCGTCCCCAACCACCGTCCAGCTGCGCCTTGCGGGCGCACCTCAGGCTGCCATGCCGGACGGCACGGTGCATGAACTGGGCGCCCCCGATGCCCTGCTGCTGGCCTGGCTGGCGCTGCAAGGCCCCACCGCGCGCGAAAAGTTGGCCACGCTGCTTTGGCCCACATCCAGCCCGGAGGGCGCACGCAATGCGTTGCGCCAGCGGCTGTTCCGGCTGAAGCACCAGTGTGGCCGCGACCTGGTCGACGGCAGCCGCCAGCTCGCGCTGGCCGGTGATGTCCGACATGACCTGGATGCCGCACCCGGGCTGCTGGGTGCCATCGCAGCGCCGGAAGGAGAGATGGCGCTGTGGCTGCACGCGGAGCGCGAGCGCCGCCGGGCCCATCGCGCCCTGGCACTGACCGAACGCATCGAGTCCCTGGTTGCGGCCGGCGAGCCGACGCATGCGCTGGTCGTGGCCACCGAGCTGCTGGATCTGGACCCGCTGGCCGAGTCTGCACACCGGCAGCTGATGCGCCTGCACTATCTGGGCGGCGACCGGGCGGCTGCCCTGCAGGCCTTCGACCGCTGCGAGCAGTTGCTCAAGCACGAGCTGGGCACCCGGCCATCGCGCGAGACCCTGGCGCTGCTGCAAACCCTGGAGGGCAGCGAGACCGCGGCACCACCGGCGCCCGCGGCACGGTCGCTGCCGGCGGCGCTGATGCGCCCGCCACGCCTGATCGGGCGCGCCGCGGAACAGGAGCTGCTGCTGCACACCTGGCGCGGGGCGTCCCGCCTGGTCCTGATCGGCGAGGCCGGCCTGGGCAAGTCCCGCCTGCTGCAGTGCCTGATGGGCGGCACGGACGGCCCGCTGCATGCGGCCGCCCGACCCGGCGACAACCTGGCGCCGTATGCAGCCCTGGCGCGTGCCCTGCGTGAGCTGGCGCGGCGCTCGCCGGCGTCGATCGCACCTGCCTGGCATGCCGCCCTGGCCCCGGTTCTGCCCGAACTGTCGGTGGGTGGCCGGCCGGGCAGCGCCGGTCCGGGCCGAGACGGCCTGCTGGCAGCCCTGTGCCGCTGGCTGAACGATGCGCTGCCGGCCTGCGGCGGCATCGTGCTGGACGACCTGCACTTTGCCGACGACGCCACCCTGCAACTGCTGCCCGACCTGCTGGCCGGCACCGAGGGCATGGCATGGGTGCTGTCGATGCGCCCGCCCTTGCCCGGCACTGTGCAGCAGCAGATGCTCGACGCCCTGGCAGCCGATGCCCGCTGCGACCGGATGCGCCTGCAGCCGCTGGCCGAGGCCGCCCTGGCCGAGCTGGTCGACTCACTGGGCATGCCCGACATCGACGGCGCCGCCATGGCCGCCACGCTGCGCGAGCGCAGCGGCGGCAACCCGCTGTTTGCGCTTGAGACCCTCAAGCAGGCCTGGTTGCAGGGCCGGCTGGGCGGCGCCCTGGATGCCCTGCCCCACCCGGCCAGCGTGGGCCAGCTGATCGATCGGTCACTGGCCAGCCTCAGTGCGCCGGCCCTGCTGCTGGCCCGGGTGGCGGCGATTGCCGGCGCCGACTTCGGCATCGACCTGGCCAGCCATGTGCTGCAACAGGGCGCGTTGCAGCTGGCCGACGCCTGGTCCGAGCTGGAGGCCCGCCAGGTGCTCAGAGGCACCGCCTTTGCCCATGACCTGGTGCATGAATGCGTGCTGTCCGGCATACCGCAGGTGCTGGCCCGCCACACCCATGCCACCGTGGCCGGTTGGCTGGAGGCCCACGAGGGCGAGCCGGCGCGGCTGGCCGCACATTGGGAGTCCGCCGGCCAGCCCGAGCGCGCCCTGCCCGCATTGCGCAGCGCCGCCGAGCGTGCCCAGGTGGCGCTGCGTGTGACGGAGCGCATCGCCTTCCTGATGCGCGGTGCCGACATCGCCGAGGCCGGCGGCCAGGTTCATGACGCCTTCGGCTTCATCGACCAGGCGGTGGAGGCCCACATGAACACTGTGCGCCAGGCCGCCGGCCAGCCGCTGGTGGACCGCCTCGACCGTCTGGCTCGCACGCCGCTGCAGCGGGTGCGGGCCACCGACCGCCGCGCCTGGTATGCCGCCAACCTGGCGCAGTGGGACGACGCCATTGCGGCCGGCCGCACGGCGCTGGCCGACATCGACCTGATCGACGCGCAACAGGCGACACAAGACGCCGACGCCGCCGAGCGGGCGGAGCTGCGCACATCGATCACCCAGCGCCTGGGCACCAGCCTGGCGATGGTGGCGCGTTTTGACGAGGCGCTGCCGCTGCTGCGCTCGGTGCAGGATTGGGTGGCCGCGCATGCCGACACGCGGACCGCGGTGGAGTTCCACGGCAACCTGGCCGCGGTGCTGGACAACATGGGCCGTCCGGCCGAGGCGGCCGCCCACCACCTGCGCGTCATCGAGTCGACCCGCGAGCTGGGCGACCATGCCTTCATGGTGACGGCACTGGCCAACCATGCGGTGAGCCTGCTGGACGCCGGCCATGCCGGTGCGGCACAGACCCAGCTGGACGCGGCACAGCAGCTGCTGGTGCGCTACGGCCTGCGAGGCAGCAGTGCCGCCTTCGTGGCCACGCTGCTGGCCCAGGCTGCGCGCGCCGACGGCCGCTATGCCGGCGCGCTGCGCTGGTGCGACGAGGCCGAGGCGCTGCTGACGCAGAGCAACCCAGGCTGGCTGCCGGTGGTGACCCTGCAACGCGCCCAGGTGTTGTTGGACCTGGCGCAATGGGCCCGCGCCGGCCAGCTGCTGGCCACGCTGGACGCCGCCGAGCTGCGGCCGCGCTGGCGCGCCCGCCGCGGGCTGTTGCTGGGCCGGCTGCGGCTGGCCCTGGGCGACACCGCCGCTGCCGCGCTGGCACTGGCCGACGCTCATGAGGCGTTGCCGGCGGGCGGCTGGCCGGAGACCCGATTGACGCTGCGCATCGAGCAGGCGTCGATGCTGGAGCCGGCCGCGGCGGACCGTGCGCTGCAGCTGGTGGCAGAAGCGGCGCAACAAACCGGGCTGCCCGGTGTCGCCCTGGCCGCGCGGCTGCGCGCGGCGATGCGGCCACCCGGCAAGGCCCGGGCGCGGCGATTGGCCCGCGAGCTGGACAACACCGACCCCGCCTTGCGCCCCAACGGGCTGGCGCGCATCGAGTGCTGGCTGGGCCCGGCGCAGGCCTGGGCCGCCGCCGGCGATGCAGAGGCCGCCGCCCGAATCGCCCGGGCCGGCCTGGCCTGGCTGGACAGCGTGTCCGCGCAGGAGGTGCCAGACCCATGGCAGCAGGCCTTTGTTGCACGACAGGCGGCAGCCCAGCAGTTGACGGCGCTGGCCGGCGGTCGGCCCGTAACGCCGGCATAACGTCTGGCCGCCTACAAACGCGCCATCGACGGGTGCGATGGTCGCACCCGCGGTGACACCCCCGAGGCGCGCCATGACCCACGACATCGTTCCCAACTGGCCTCAGGGCGACGCCCCGGACCTCACGCCGGCCGAACTGCTGGCGCTGCTGCGCCAGATGGACAACGCGCTGGACCGCGCCTTGCTGATCTCGCTGCACCTGCTGGCCTGCGCCCCCGCCGAGGGCGCGGCCGGCGCCAGCGACATGGTGCACTGACCCGTCGCCGACCCTGGGCCCCCCGGCGACAATCGCGGCATGCCTGCCGCTCTGCCCGCCGTCCTGCCAGCGCCTTCTCTACTGACCGCGCATCTGGCGGCACTTGAACAGGGCCTGTTGGAGCGTGGCACCGCGGTGCGGCTGCTGCTGCTGACCGCGCTGGCCGGTGAACATACCTTGCTGATCGGGCCGCCGGGCACTGCGAAGAGCGAGCTGGCGCGGCGCCTGCACCACCGGTTCTCGGGCGCGCCGTATTTCGAGCGGCTGTTGACCCGCTTCTCGACCCCAGAGGAGCTGTTCGGCCCGTTGTCGCTCAAGGCGCTGGAAGCCGACCGCTACGAGCGCCTGGTGGACGGCTGGCTGCCCACCGCCGGCATCGCCTTCATCGACGAGGTGTTCAAGGCCAACTCGGCCATCCTCAACGCGTTGCTGACCCTGCTCAACGAGCGCGAGTTCGACAACGGCAATGGCCGCTTGCCGGTGCCGCTGATCAGCCTGGTCGGCGCCAGCAACGAGCTGCCCGCCGACGACGCGCTGCAGGCCTTCCACGACCGGTTCCTGGTGCGCGTCCCGACGGCACCGGTCGGAGATGCCAGTTTCGAGTCGCTGCTGCGCCTGGGCGCGGGCGGCGCCGATGCGCCGGCCACCGCACCGCTGAACGCCGCCGACGTCGCCGCGGTGGCGGCCGCGCGCGAGACGGTGGACCTGGGCGCGGATGCCCTGGCCGGTCTGGCCGCGCTGCGCCGCCGCCTGGCCGAAGCCCGGTTGCCGGTATCCGACCGGCGCTGGCGCCAGCTGGTGTCGCTGATGCGCAGCGCCGCCGCCACCGAGGGCCGCGACCGGCTCGACCTGCTCGACCTGTGGCTGGCACCCTATGTCGTGGCCGCCGAGCCGCAACTCCAGCGCCTGCTCGCCGACTGGCTGGCAGGCGACCTGCTGCAGGCCGTGCCGGTCGAGGCCCCGGGGCTGGTCCATGCGGTGCAGGCCTTCGAGCAACAGCTGTCCATCGAGCAACGACTGCCGGCGGACCCGGCCGCGGCCGACGATGCCGGCAAGCTGGCCCTGGCGCGCAGCCTGGGCGCACAAGGCGACGAGGCGGGTGGCGACGGCATGCTGCGCATGGTGTCGGCCACGCTGGAGCAGCGCCTGCGGCGCCGTTTCAGCACGGTGCATGTGGCCGCCCGGCTGGCCCAGGTCGACGAGGTGGCGGCCCAGGTACGGGTCGTCCACGACCAGGCCGAGGCGGCGCTGGCCGACCTGCTGCGCCGCCTGCAGGGCCGGTTCTGGATCGGACCCGACGTGTCCGGCCCGTGGCTGGCGGCACATCGGCAGACACTCGCCTTCGCGGCCGACCTGCTGGGCCGCCTGGCTCAGGCTCGCGCCGGGTTTGCCGAGCTGCCGCAGGACGATGACCTGCCGGCCGAGGCGCCAGCGCCCATCGCCGTCGCGGCCGACTGACACCTGATGAGAAGGCTCGGCACTCCGACCGCGCCGCCATGCCGCTGACCGCATCCGCGCCGCCAGACGCGCCCTGGCACCATCTGCAGGCGCTGGCGCGGCCGCTGTGGCTGCCGGCCATCGTGGCCAGCGCCGGGCGCACCGCCCGCCGCCTGCCGGACCTTCAGCGCTGGCACGCGGCGCTGCAGCGCGGCGAGCTGCCGCCGCCGGACGCCGATGCCGCAGACCCCCAGGCCCTGCAGCCGATGCGCCGCGCGGTGGCCGACCTGGGCCTGGCCGCGGCCTGCGGTGGCGCACCGATGCTGGCCGACCAGGTGCTGCGCACCATGCTGTGGCATCTGGACCGCATCGTCGACCATCAGCCGCGACTGGCCCGGCCCGAGGCCATCGCCAAGGCGGTGGCCGACTTCCGGGCGGAATGGCTGCGCGAGCAGGGCGACCTGGACCGGCTGCAGTTGCTGCTGCGCGCCCTGGGCGACCTGCCCAACTTGCGCTGGGACCAGCTGAAGGGGCTGCTGGCCCACCGAGGCTGGGCCGATGCCCAGCGCATCGCCGACCACCTGGCCCGTCTGCCGGCCCTGGCCGAGCTGATCCGCCGCCTGGGCCGGGCCCGGCGCGATATCGCGCCACGGCGCGCGCCTCCTCCACCGGCCGATGTGTCGCCGCCGACCCAGGGCTGGCGCGTGGTGCAGACACGGCTGCCGGACATGCCGGGCGAGCTGCGCGGCATCCGCTTGTCTGACCGCCTGGAGCGCATGCTCGGCAGCGAGGCCGTGCAGTTGGCTCACCCGGTGCTGCGCAAGCTCTGGCGTGCCCGTCTGGCCGAATCGCGCCTGCTGACCTACGACACCGAGGCCGAGCTGCGCGACCTGCGGCCGGACCCGACACAGGCCGCCCGCGCGGCGGCAACACCAGCACCGCCGCAGGCGCTGTCGCGCGGGCCGATCCTGATCTGCCTGGACACCTCCGGGTCGATGCGCGGCGCGCCCGAGCACATTGCCAAGGCGGTGGTGCTGCAGGCCGTGCGCACCGCGCGCGACGAGCAGCGCGGCTGCCTGATGATCGCCTTTGGCGGGCCGCAGGAGATCATGGAGCGCGCCCTCGGCAGCGACGCCGACAGCCTGGCAGCCCTTCTGGACCTGATGGGCCAGTCTTTCGACGGCGGCACCGACGTGCAGGCGCCGATCGAGCGCGCCATCCAGCGCGTGCACGAGGCGCGCTGGGCCAGCGCCGACCTGCTGATCGTCAGCGACGGCGAGTTCGGCTGCACGCCCGCCACCCTGGAGGCGCTGGACGCGGCACGGGACCGCTTCGGCCTGCGGGTGCAAGGCATCCTGATCGGCGACCGCGAGACCATGGGACTGATGGAGGTCGCCGACGACATCCACTGGGTGCGCGGCTGGCGTGCCCATGGCGACGACCAGGCGGGCAGCCGCGCGGCCCTGGCCGCGGACGGCCGGGGCGCCTTCTCGCCGGTGCACAGCAAGAGCCTGACTGCGCTCTTCTTCCCCAATGCACTGTCCAGCCGGGCGGCTCGACATCGCCCCGACGCCGAACCCGGCCGCTGATCGGCTCGCCGTTGACGCCAGCAGCAGACTCAGAACCTAACCGCTTTTCTCAGTGGAGTTCCAGCAAGTGACCGACACCAACCAAGACCTGGCCCGCCTGTCCGAATGGATCGGCCGCTCCGAGACCGCCGACGACATCCTGCAACCCACACCGCTGCGCGCGCTGCAGGCCACGCTGGACCACCCGGCGCTGCCGTTCAGCACCGGCGCGGCGCTGCCGCCGCTGTGGCACTGGCTGTACTTCCTGCCGCTGCACCGCGGCAGCGAGATCGGCGAGGACGGCCATGCGCACCGCGGCGGCTTCCTGCCGCCGGTGCCGCTGCCACGGCGCATGTGGGCCGGCAGCCGCTTCGAGTTCATGACGCCGCTGCGGGTGGGCCAGGCGGTGCAGCGCCGGTCCACCATCGAGGACGTCAAGGCCAAGGACGGCCGCAGCGGCCGGCTGGTGTTCGTCACCGTGCGCCATGAGGTCCATGCCGACGGCCAGGCCGCCCCCGCGCTGCGCGAGTGGCACGACATCGTCTACCGCGAGGCCGCGCGGCCGGGCGACGCAACGCCGGCGCCCCAGGCGGCGCCGCAGGGCGCCCGCTGGCACCGCGACTGGCAGCCCGACGAGGTGCTGCTGTTCCGTTACAGCGCCCTGACCTTCAACGGGCACCGCATCCACTACGACCGCGCCTACGTGACCGCGGTCGAGGGCTATGCGGGCCTGGTGGTGCACGGCCCCTTGATCGCAACCCTGCTGCTGGACCTGGTGCGGCGCGAGGCGCCGGATGCCGAGGTCGCCAGCTTCCGCTTCCGGGCCCTGCGGCCCACCATCGACGGCCGGCTCATGCGCGTCAACGGCCAGCGCGACGGCCACGCGCTCAAGCTGTGGGCGCAAGACCATGAAGGCTGGCTGACCATGGACGCCGAGGCCACGTTGCGTTGAGGCGATGCAAGCCGGGCGAGCCACTCGCCGACACCTGCCGCCGATACCTTCCGACGCCCTGCGCGACCCGACCCTCCCGACTACGCAACCGACCACCACGCAGCCATGGCCGCCAGCATCATCGACTCGCGCATCTTCAAGGGCATCTTCACCACCGAGGCCATGCGCCTGGTGTGGAGCGACGAGAACCGCACCGCGCACTATGTCGCCATCGAGCGCGCGCTGGCCGTGGTGCAGGCCCGGCTGGGCCTGATCCCGGCCGAGGCGGCCGAGGAGATCGTGCGGCAGTGCCACATCGACCACATCGACATGGACCGCCTGCGCGAGCAGACCGAGCGCATCGGCTACCCGGTGCTGGGCGTGGTGACCCCGCTCAACCAGCGCTGCCGCGACGGCCTGGGCGAGTATGTTCATTGGGGCGCCACCACGCAGGACATCACCGACACGGCCACTGTGCTGCAGATCCGCGAGGCACTGGTGCTGGTGGACGACGAGCTGGCCGCCATCGCCCGCGCCCTGGCCGCGCTGGCGACCACGCACCGGCTGACCCCGGTGGTCGGCCGCAGCAACCTGCAGCAGGCGATACCCGTCACCCTGGGCTACAAGATGGCCGGCCTGCTGTCGGCGGTGCTGCGCCATCGCGAACGCCTGGCCCAGCTGCGCGAGCGCGTTCTGGTGGCCGAGTTCGGTGGCGCCTGCGGCACCCTGGCCTCGCTGCAGACCGGCGCCATGGAGACCCAGGCCGGGCTGTGCGCCGAGCTGGGCCTGCAGCAGCCGCTGATCGCCTGGCACACCATCCGCGACAACATCGCCGAGACCGGCGCCCTGCTGGGCCTGATCGGCGGCACGCTGGGCAAGCTCAGCATGGATGTCAAGCTGATGATGCAGACCGAGGTGGCCGAGCTGGCCGAGCCGTTCCACCATGGCCGCGGCTCCAGCAGCACCATGCCGCAGAAGCGCAACCCCATCAGCAGCTGCTACATCCATGCCGCCATCAGCGTGGTGCGCCAGCATGCGGCCGCGCTGATGGACGCCATGGTGGCCGACCACGAGCGGTCCACCGGCCCGTGGGAGATCGAGTGGATCGTCCTGCCCGAGGCCTTCTGCCTGCTGGCCGGTGCGCTGAAGCAGTCGCGGGCCGTGCTGGAGGGTCTGGAGGTGGACCCGTTGGCCATGCGCCGCAACCTGGACATGACCGGCGGCCTGGTGATGAGCGAGGCCGTGATGATGGGCCTGGCCCCGTTCATCGGCCGCGAGCGTGCGCACGACCTGGTCTACGACCTGTGCCTGCAGTCGGTGCGCGACCGCACGCCCCTGCTGGACCTGCTGGTCGCGCATCCGCAGATCGCGCCGCATGCCGACCGCGCGGCGCTGCAGCGCATGCTCGACCCGGCCGGCTACCTGGGCCAGTCCGGCGTGATGGTGGACCGGGTGCTGGCGGCGGCGCGGGCGGGTGGCATCGAACTCAGTATTTGACGGTCAGTTTCAGCGACGTCTTGGGCACCGAGCGCTCGGTGTCGCGCAGATTGAAGCCCACCGTGCGCTCCAGCTTTAAGCCCTGCTCGATCCGGCCAGCCGGGTTGAGGCGCCAGGTCGCGCCGATACTGTGGTGGGTGCTGCGGCGGCGCTCGCTGTCCAGTTCGCGGGTGTGAGTGGTCGTCCAGTCCAGGCCGGCTGGCGCCAGGAACTTGTAGCCCTTCAGCAGGCTGGCGATTTCCGCCTCCTCGATGCCGCCTCCCAGCTTGATCACCATGCCATGGTGACGTCCAGGCGCGTCCTTG